>NZ_CP157675.1:3396329-3713439 GCF_040105105.1 Polaromonas hydrogenivorans
CGACTATCAAGCATGGGAACATTCTACGGAAGCTTGGGGCAAAGGTTGTGATGTAATTTGCCGATGAAGTCGCAATTCCGCCATGTCGCACTGATCGGCAAGTACCAGGCCCAAGGCTCCCGTTCTGCCCTCGAGGACATTGCGCATTTCCTGGGATCGCAAGGTTGCGAGGTTGCGCTTGAGGCGGATACAGCCCGCAATACCGGCTTGAGCCAGTTTCCAACGCTCGATGCGGCCGGAATCGGCGCGCAATGCGATCTGGCCCTGGTGGTTGGCGGCGATGGCACCATGCTTGGCATTGGCCGCCTGCTGGCCCAGTTTGGTGTGCCCGTGGTGGGCATCAACCAGGGGCGGCTCGGCTTCATCACCGACATTGGCTTTGAACATTACCAGAACACCCTGGCACCCATGCTGCGCGGGGAATTCGAGGAAGACCGGCGCTGGATGATGCAGGCCAAGGTCGTGCGTGACGGTCACTGCGTGTTCAGGGCGACCGCCATGAATGACGTGGTCGTCAACCGGGGGGCGACTTCCGGCATGGTGGAGTTGCGGGTCGAAGTCGATGGCCGTTTTGTCGCCAACCAGCGGGCTGACGGCCTGATCATTGCCTCACCCACCGGCTCCACCGCCTACGCGCTTTCGGCCGGTGGCCCCATGCTGCATCCCTCCATCGCCGGCTGGGTGCTGGTGCCGATTGCTCCGCACACCTTGTCGAACCGGCCCATCGTGCTGTCAGACTCTGGAGAAGTCGTCATTGAAATCGTCGCTGGCCGGGATGCCAGCGCCAGCTTTGACCAACAGTCGCTGGCCACCTTGCTGCACGGCGACCGCATCAGCGTCAGGCGCTCCGAGCATCAGATGCGGTTTTTGCATCCCAAGGGCTGGAGCTACTTCGACACCCTGCGCAAAAAACTCCACTGGAATGAAGGCGTCGCCTGAGAGCAGCCCCCTGGGGCCCGATCTGGACCGAGTTATGAGCCTTAAAAGCATTGCCCTGCGCGACTTCGTGATCGTCCACGAAATGGACCTGGACTTGTCGCAAGGATTCACGGTGCTCACCGGCGAAACCGGCGCCGGCAAATCCATATTGATTGGCGCCCTGCAACTGGTTCTGGGCGCACGCTCCGACGCAGGCGTGGTGCGCGAAGGCGCCGGGCGCTGCGAGATCAGCGCGGAATTCGACAACGCTGCCCGCCTCGCGCCCTGGCTGGAACAGGCTGGCCTTGAATCGGGTGAAACCCTGTTGCTGCGCCGCACGATTGATGCGCAGGGCAAGAGCCGGGCCTGGATCAACGGCAGTGCGGTCACGGCCACCCAGCTCAGGGACATCGCCAGCCAACTGGTCGATATTCATGGCCAGCATGCCTGGCAAAGCCTGACGCGTCCTGAAGCCGTTCGTGGCCTGCTGGACTCCTATGCAAATGTCGCCACCGAAACGCTGTCCCTGCGCTGGCAGGAGTGGCGTCTGGCCCAGAACACCCTGACCCAGGCGCAAGGCGCCCAGGACAGCCTGCAGCGCGACCGTGAACGGCTGGCCTGGCAAATCGGCGAGTTGGGGAAGCTGGCGCCTGGCGTCCATGAATGGGAAGAACTCAATGCCCAGCATGGTCGCCTGTCCAATATCCAGGCTTTGCGCGAGGCCGTGCAAACTGCAGTCGATGCCTTGCAGGAAGCCGATGACAATGCCACTAGCCTGCTCGGCCGCGCCATTAATACACTACAAAATCAGGAGCACATCGAGCCCGAATTCAAAGCGCTGACAGAGCTTTTGAACACTGCACTGGCACAAATGGAGGATGCGGTGCATACCTTGCGCGGTTATGCCCGGCATGCCGAACTGGAGCCGCAGCGGCTGGCCGAACTGGACGAGCGTCTGGCCCAATGGGTTGGCCTGGCGCGCCGCTACAAGCGTCCGCCGGCCGATCTGCCTGAATTGCTGGCCTCCTGGCAGTCCGAGTTGCAAGCGCTCGATGAAGCGGCTGATCTGGTCCAGCTTGAGAAAAAGGAGTCCCAGGCCAAGGCCGCCTATCTGAAAGAGGCCACCCGGATTTCCGGCTTGCGCAGCCAGTCCGCGCCCCTGCTTGCCAAAGCCATAACCCAGGCCATGCAGGGCCTGGGCATGCAGGGCGGCAGGTTTGAAGTCGTCCTCACGCCGCTGGAGCAGCCGGCCCAGCATGGGCTTGAACAGGCTGAATTTCTGGTTGCCGGCCACAGCGGCAGCACGCCCAGGCCGGTGGCCAAGGTGGCCTCGGGCGGCGAGCTGTCCCGCATTGCGCTGGCCATTGCCGTGACCACCAGCCAGTTGGGGCAGGCGCAAACCTTGATTTTTGACGAGGTGGATTCCGGCGTGGGCGGCGCCGTGGCTGAAACTGTCGGCCGGTTGATGCGGCAACTGGGCCGGGACCGGCAGGTCATGGCGGTGACGCATTTACCCCAGGTCGCCGCTTTTGCCGATCATCATCTGGTGGTTGCCAAACGAACGGAACGGGGCACTGCCTTGAGCACCGTGACCCAGATGGACGGTGAGCAACGCGTGACCGAAATTGCCCGCATGCTGGGCGGCGAGCGGCTTTCCGGCACCACGCTTGCGCATGCCAGGGAAATGCTGGCTCACGCTGGATAACACCGGGCACTGCCTCGAAAACAATATTTCATTCATCCCTTCTTGATACCATCAGGAGCATGACCATTCGTCTTCTGGATTACTCACAAATGCCCTGCAGCAATGACCGCATCAAAGCCCAATGGCCCTCGTCAGGCGTTCAAGGGTTCCAGCCATGGAAATGATCCTCATCACCGGAATGTCGGGCTCTGGAAAGTCGGTGGCGCTGCATGCGCTTGAAGATGCAGGCTACTACTGCGTGGACAACCTTCCGCCGGAGTTGCTGTCATCGTTTGTTGCGTTGAAGCGGCCGCACAACGCGCCCAAGCTCGCCATTGCGATGGATGTCAGAAGCGCCACGTCCCTGCCGCTGGTGCCGGAGCAGCTCCGGGAGTTGAAGGCGCAAGGCATGGCCGTGCAATCACTTTTCCTGGATGCCAATACCGACACTCTGGTTCGGCGCTTTTCAGAAACACGGCGGCTTCATCCACTGTCAAGAATAGATGCCACCGACCAGCACCGGGCACTGGTCGATGCCATCGAACTGGAACGCAATCTGCTGGGCGAAATGCGCGAGCAGGCGCACGTCATTGATACCAGCATGATCCGCGCGGCGCAGTTGCAGGGCTACGTGAAATCACTGCTGCAAAACCCGAGCCGCCAGTTGACGCTGGTGTTTGAGTCGTTTGCCTTCAAGCGCGGCGTGCCGCTCGATGCCGATTACGTATTTGATGTGCGCATGCTTCCCAACCCTCATTACGAGGCAGACCTGCGGCATCAGACCGGACTCGACCAGCCGGTTGCCGACTTCCTGAAGGCCCATTCAGAAGTGGACGACATGTTCAGGCACATCGAGCAATTCCTCAGCCACTGGCTGCAGGCGCTGGTGCGTGATCACCGCAGTTACGTCACGGTGGCGGTGGGCTGCACCGGCGGCCAGCACCGTTCGGTTTACCTGGTTGAAGCGCTGGCGGCAGCCTTTGGCAAGGATTGGCCGACCCTGAAACGGCACCGCGAACTCGAAGCCGGCTGATCAGACCGGCTCATCATTGCCCGCCAGGCCCGGCGCATCCCGCACCAGCAGCTTGCGAATGGGCGCAGGCAGGCCCAGCTCCGGCCATGCTGCCGGGCCGAACCATGCCGCCGGACGGCCCTCTGAAACCATTGTTTCGGGCATGGCCTGATCAGCCTGGAAACCGGCGATCCACGGCGACAGGCACAAATCCTTGTGCGTCAGGACATGGACAAATGCTGGCAGCGCTTCCATCCGGCCTTCAAGGCTTTCCGGTACGAGCGCCCTGAGTTCGGCATCGCTTTCAAACACGGGCAGGCAATAAAGGCCGCTCCAGATGCCTGTCGCAGGGCGCTTTTCGAGCCATACCGAACCGTCGGGCTTTTGTGCCCACAACAGGCTCAGCGCCTGGGTGCTGCGCTTGAGTTTTCGGGTCTTGACCGGGTATTTCTCAGGCTGCCCCTCTGCCCGTCCACGGCACAGCGCCTGCACCGGACACAGCAGGCATTTTGGCTGCCGGCCCGTGCAGATCGTGGCGCCGAGGTCCATCAGCCCCTGGGTGTAACGCGGCATGGCTTGGGCCAGATTTTCATGGGGAAGCAGGTCTGTGGCTTGATTCCAGAGCGCACGCTCATTGGCGCTTTGCGCCAGATCGCCAGAAAAACCAAGCGCCCGCGTGAGCACCCGTTTGACGTTCCCGTCGAGGATCGCAACCCGCTCTCCAAAGCAGAATGAAGCGATGGCCGCAGCGGTCGAACGGCCGATGCCAGGCAAGGTCTGCAACTGCTCCGCCGAGCGTGGAAACTGCCCGGCATGCAGCGCCATCACATCTTGCGCGCAGCGATGCAGGTTGCGTGCGCGGCTGTAGTAGCCCAGCCCGCCCCACAAGGCCATCACCTCGTCCTGCGTCGCAGCGGCCAGGTCGCTGACCGTGGGAAAGCGCTGCACAAATCGGTCGTAATACGCCAGCACCGTGGCGACCTGGGTCTGCTGGAGCATGATTTCCGACAGCCAGACCCGGTAAGGATCGCGTGTGTTTTGCCAAGGCAGGCTGTTGCGCCCATGGCTCTGCTGCCAGCGCACGATTTCATTGGCGAATAGTGAAGGGGGGAAGGATTTCAGCATGGGCTGGCTGCCTGCCTGAAGCACGTCGCCATGGTTTGATTCGTTCGGCATCAGGCCGATTCGGCCAAGGCTGCGGCGGGATTAACAGCCGGTTCTTGCGATGCAAAAGGCAGGGGACGCAAGTCCAGAAGGCGCGCGGTCAACTCCGCGAGTTTGGCTTCCAGTCCTTTGAGCCGGATTTCCTGGTCATCAATTTCAGTAATCCGCTCATCCAGGCTGGAGGCGGCCTGCTGGATCCGCTCAACCGCTTCCAGCCGCCGTGCGAAATTGCGTCGCCGCTCGCGCAGTTGCGCATCAAGTTGCGCGGATGCCGACTTGTTCCAGAGTTCCACTTCACCCAGTGCCGACTCAAAAACCACACGCAAGCGGTTGCTCAGCGCGCGAACCAGGCGCTCGGAAAAATCTGCCTGCGCGAGCCGGATCACATTGCCCAGACCGAGATACTGCAGATGGCTGCGCTCAATCAGGTCCAGATCCTGCACCCACCGGGCCATATCGGGTGCCTGGGGCACCTGCAGCGAAAAACCGAATTCAGCATTGATCTGCCGAAAGGCCGAGTCCAGCATGGACTCGATTTCACCCGTCAGCACTTGTCCCTTTTGCAGGCCTTCGCGCAGCCGCGAAAAAGTCTGGCCGTAGGTTTTTTTCAACCGCAGCTTGATGCCAGACTGCTTGAGCGCTGTGGTCAATTCGGCCAGTTCGACCTTGAGCGTGGGCACGCTGAGCAAATTGACGAGGTCGCCCAGCAAAACACCATGCACCGAGCGAACCGCATGTATCTTGGCGCCGCTGCTGGCAAACTCAGCCTGCTCTTGCTCGATGCGGTTGCGCATATGCTTGATGACCGAGATGTTTTTGCCCTTCAGGCCGCGCAACTCCAGCATTTGCTCGGCCTGATCGCGGCGGCGCATGTTCAGCGCACGTCCGGCCTCGTTTTTGAGTTCGCCAATGCCGGCGGCGACTGCCGTCCGCAGGATTTTCTGGCGCTGGCCCATCACGCCCCGCCCCAGCACCCGTTCAAGCGCAGGCAACTGGCTGGCCTGCAAAAGTGCCTGGTCGCCAGTCACTTTGGCCACCAACCCCTTTTGTGCAGATACAGGAATGACATGCGAGAGCGGCAGGCCCAGGATATTGGCCGACGTTGCTCTTTGCCTGTCAATTTGCGCCTGAACCTGTTCGGGCGTGCTCAAGGCGTCCCACAAGGTATCAATCTTGTTGAGCACCACCAGCCGGGTATCGCGCCCTTCGCCGCCACGGATCAGGTGCTCGCGCCAGATCGAAAGATCGGATTTGGTCACACCCGTGTCGGCTGCCAGGATAAACACCACCGCATGCGCCTGCGGAATCAGGCTGACCGTCAGTTCAGGCTCTGCGCCAATCGCATTCAGTCCGGGTGTGTCCAGAATCACCAGCCCCTGCTTGAGCAGCGGATGCGCGATATTGATCAGCGCATGGCGCCATTTCGGCACCTCGATCAGACCATCGGGCCCGGCCAGGGGATTGTCTTCAGGACTGCTGTCATTCCAGAAACCGAGCGCGCGGGCACCGTCCAGGGACACATGCTGCACCTCGGCCACCTTCTGCAGCGCCTGGGCCAGTTGCGCCGGATCGTTCACATCCAGGTCAATCTGCAGCCATTTGTCCGGAACGAGGCGCCACTCCATCAGCGCCTGCGGCTGCAGGCGCGTTTCAATCGGCAACAGACGTAAACAGGGCGCGATAGCTGCGTCATAGCCCAGTTCGGTCGGGCACATGGTGGTTCGGCCGGCACTTGCGGGCATGATGCGGCGCCCATAACCGGCAAAGAAAATAGCGTTGATCAGTTCGGATTTTCCGCGCGAAAACTCCGCCACGAAAGCCACCATGACCTTGTCGGCACGTACATGCGATTCCAGCCGCTGCAGCCGCTCTTCAACCGCCGCATTGAGCAGGTCATGCTCTTTCATCCATTGAGCCAGCGATTTCAGGCGCAATGCAAACTCGCGCCGCCAGGTGCCGTGCTGATCAAATTGTTCGTTGAAAGACATGCGCTGCCGTCATAAAAGTTATCAGGGCAATATAGCACTGGCCCCTGTTACAAGCCTGAAAAGCTCAGGGTTTCTGGCAGGTGGCGCAATAAAAGGTGGAACGCTGGCCCTGCCGCATACTTCTGATCGGCGCGGCGCACACCTTGCATGGCAAACCGGCCCGGTCATAGACCATCGCTTCAAGCTGAAAATGACCCGCCTCGCCATCGGCATTGGAAAAATCCCTCAGCGTGCTGCCGCCCTTGGCCACCGCATTCGTCAACACGTCCTGAATGGCACGGTGAAGCCGGGCAGCGCGCGGCTTGCTGATCAGCGATGCTTTGGTGGTGGGACGAATACCCGCCAGAAACAAGGCTTCCGAGGCATAAATGTTTCCGACGCCGACGACGGCCTGGCCCGCCAGCAAAAGTGGCTTGATCGCGGTCTTGCGCCCTTTCAGCAACTGATGAAACACAAGCGCGTCAAATGCCTCGCTCAGCGGCTCCACACCCAGCCGGCCCAGCAGCTTTTTCGCCACCGCGTCGTCTTCACCGCTGGCGTACACCACGGCCCCGAAACGCCGTGGGTCATGCAGGCGCAAGGTGCCCAGGCTGGTCACCATGTCAAAGTGGTCATGCTTGCCTGCGGCAGGCAGGTTCAGGCCAAAACTCACGCTGCCCGACATGCCCAGATGCATCAGCAGCAAGCCTTCGCTCAGGTCGAGCAACAGGTATTTGCCCCGGCGGCGCACGGCCAGGACGCGCTGGCCCTGCAACTGCTGCGTCTCGCAGCCCAGCGGCCAGCGCAGGGGTTTTCCCACCAGAACGGCCTCGATGCGGGCACCCGCAATGCGCTCGGCAAAGCTCAGGCGGGTTACTTCAACTTCGGGCAGTTCAGGCATGGATGTAAAAACTTTTCAGGCAATAGATGGGGCGTGCAAACTTATGCGCAAGAGGCCGCCAGTTCGGTACAAGGTGTATGACAAACACAAAGCATCGTGCGGAAGCTTCAATTATCATGGTCCGATGAAGAAAAAACTTGGCCTTGCATTTGCCTGCCTGTGGCTTGCCGCTCCGCTGGTACTGGCGCAGGCCGCGATGCCTGAATCCCCTGCCCCTGTCAAACCTGCCGAGACTTCGGGACTCGCCCAGGCCAAGGCGGCGCAGGACTCCGCGCCGCTGTCGTTGCTCGACAGCGAACTGTTTTATGAATTGCTGGTCGGCGAAATCACCGCCCAGGAAGGTGAACCTGCGGCAGGCTTTGCCTTGATGCTGGACGCCGCCCGAAAAACCGGCGATGCCCAGCTGTATCAGCGGGCCACCGATATCGCCCTGCAGGCACGCTCGGGGGACGCCGCACTGCAGGCGGCGCTCGCCTGGAAACAACAGCTGCCCGCTTCGCGTGAAGCCAACCGCTATGTGCTGCAGATCCTGATTGCACTGAACCGCATCGCCGACACGCTGGAGCCCTTGAAGACGGAGATCAGGATGGCGTCCGATACAGAGCGCGTCGCGGTACTCACGGCCGCGCCGCGCGCCTATGCCCGTGCCAGTGACCGCAAACTGGCAGCCAGCGTGGTGGAATCCGCGCTCGCCGACTACCTGGCGGATCCCGCCACCGCCAGCGCAGCCTGGACCACGGCCGGACGCATGCGACTGGCTGCGGACGACAGGGAAGGCGCCCTTGAGGCCGCCAGGCGCGGCCAGGCCGCCGACCCGCGTGCGGAAGGCCCGGCCGTGGTGGCGCTGGAATTGATGGACCCGAAACGGCCTGAAGCAGAAGTGCTGGTCAACAACTACCTTAATGACCGTGAAAGCACGTCCAAGGCGCTGCCTGAAATCCGCATGGCTTATGCCCGGGTGCTGCTTGACGCACAGCGCTATGCCGAAGCCACTGCACAACTGAAAATTGTCACGCGTGACAAGCCCGACTACCCGGAAGGCTGGCTGGTGCTGGGCTCACTGCAGTTGCAGGACAACCAGCCTGCCCTGTCGCAGGCTTCGCTGGAACGCTATATCGCGCTGGCCCAGCAAACCCCACAGACCGAACGCAACCCCGGTCTGGCCCAGGCCTATCTCTCGCTTTCGCAACTGGCCGAAAAGCGCAAGGACTACGCTGCGGCGGAAAACTGGCTCAACAAGATTGAAAACTCTTCGGAACTGGCGCAGGCGCAAACCCGCCGCGCCTCGATTCTGGCCAGCCAGGGCAAGCTGGAGGAAGGCCGGCGCCTGATTCGCCAATTGCCCGAACGCACGCCCGAGGAAGCCCGCCTGAAACTCAATGCCGAAGTCGGTTTGCTGCGGGAGTTCAAGCAATACCGCCAGGCCCATGACCTGCTGGCCCAGGCGCTGGCAAAGGCACCAGAAGACACCGACCTGCTTTACGAGCAATCAATGGTGGCTGAAAAGCTCGGCTCGCTCGACGAGATGGAGCGCCTGCTGCGCCAGATCATCCTGCTCAAGCCCGACTATCACCACGCCTACAACGCCCTGGGCTATTCACTGGCCGATCGCAATGTGCGCCTGCCCGAAGCGCGTGAACTGATTCGCAAGGCGATTGAGCATGCGCCGGCCGACCCGTTCATCAAGGACAGCCTGGGCTGGGTTGAATTTCGCATGGGCAACAAGCTGGAAGCGGCGCAAATTTTCGAGGCTGCCTACAAGGCCAAGCCCGATGCCGAGATTGCCGCGCATTTCGGTGAAGTGCTGTTGAGCCTGGGCCAGCGCGACCGCGCCCTGGCAATCTGGAAAGAAGGTCTGCTCCTCAATGCCGACAACGAAACCCTGCTTGAGACGCTCAAACGCCTCAATGTCAAGCCGTAAATTGGAACCACTTTGCACTTCACCGACCGACTGCGCCGCTATCTTCTTCACGCATCCCTGCTTGCTACTTTTTTAATAGCTGGTTGTGCCCATCCAACAAGCGGAAAAGCACTAAACGATATAAAAAAAGAGTTATGGACAGGGCGCATCAGCCTGTTGGTGAAAAGCGAGCCAGAGCAGTCCTTCACTGCCGGTTTTGAGCTTAAAGGCAGGTCCGAGCGCGGTGAACTGACCCTGATCAGTCCGCTGGGAAATGTGCTTGGCGTCCTGCGCTGGTCACCGGGCGAAGCGGAACTGGATTCAGGAAACCAGAAAATTCAGCGCTTTGACTCCGTCGATGCCCTGATGGCGCAAGCCACGGGCGCTGCGGTGCCGCTGAATGCGCTGTTTGCCTGGCTGCAGGGTGACGACGCGAATGTCAGCGGCTGGTCTGCCGACCTGTCGCGGCAAGGCGAAGGCCGGATTTCCGCCAGAAGAACGCAACCCGCGCCCCAGGCTGATCTTCGTGTCGTGCTGGATCAATAAAACCTTGCCGGCCTGATTTCACAGTTTTTCTGAATGCTTCAAGCGTGACACGCCCTATTGCTTCTTCCCGGCCGCTCAAGGCGCTGTACGACGTCCCGGCCCCGGCCAAGCTCAACCTTTTCTTGCACATCACCGGCCGCAGGCCCGACGGCTACCATCTGCTGCAATCGGTTTTCATGCTGATCGACTGGTGCGATACCCTGCACTTTGAACTGCGCACCGATGGGCAGATCAGCCGCACCGACCTGAACAGCCCTGCGCAAAATAATTCCGAAGCGCTGCCCACCGAAGATCTGGCCGTGCGCGCAGCCCGGGCATTGCAGGCTGCCAGCGGCACGCCCCTGGGTGTCCATATCAGCCTTGAAAAAAATATTCCCTCACAGGCAGGCATGGGCGGCGGCTCGTCCGATGCGGCCAGTTGCCTGCTGGCGCTGCAGCGCCTTTGGGGAGTTCGCCTGCCGTCTCAAGACCTGCGCGCCATCGCACTGTCGCTGGGCGCGGACGTTCCATTTTTCCTCTCTGGAAGTCATGCCTGGGTAGAAGGAATAGGCGAACAAATCACGCCCATCACACTGCCGGCGGCGAGGTTTGTGGTGGTCAAACCGGCAGCCGGCGTCTCGACCCCCGATATTTTCAATGCATCTGGACTGAAACGCGACACTAAGACTGCTACAATGCTAGGCTTTGCTGCATATGCAGATGGTCCGGTTTTTGGATTTGGCCATAACGACTTGCAGCCAGTAGCGCAGAAGCTTTGTCCACAAATTGGTCAGTCACTTGACTGGTTAGAATCGCAACAGCTTCAGGGACGCATGACTGGCTCGGGAAGTGCTGTATTTGCACAGATTTTTGATGATGCTGATCTTGCAGCCGCCCCTGGCAACTGGATAATTCGCAAATGCAAAAATCTGCAAACGCATCCTCTGGCCTGCTGGTAAACTAAGCGGCTGTAGAGAATAAGTTTAGAAGCAACAGTTTATAGGTTGGTTGTTGGCAACAACAATTGTCCTGTGTAGGGGTGTCGCCAAGTTGGTTAAGGCACCGGATTTTGATTCCGGCATTCGCAGGTTCGACTCCTTCCACCCCTGCCAAATTTTTCAGACCCGCCAGATGCGGGTCTGTGTTGACTCAGGAGCCGCATGATGCGGCTCTTTTAGACCCGCAAGTGGCGGGTCTATGTGTTTTGAAAGACTGCAACGGAACTCACTGCCAAGTCCACGTTGCACCTTGCTTTCAGTGCGTATTTTGCTTCAATAAATATTTCACCCACTTTCAAGCCCGACCGCAGCTGGGCTTCATACGCAAATGCACCACCCCGACTTCCTGGTTTTTACCGGCAATGCCAATCCAAGCATGGCCGCTGAAATTACCCAACACCTTGGCACCTCACTGGGCGTTGCTCATGTAGGACAGTTTTCAGATGGTGAAGTCACCGTCGAAATCCAGCAAAACGTGCGTACTCGCGACGTGTTTGTAGTCCAGTCCACCTGCGCGCCGACCAACGACAACCTGATGGAACTGCTGGTCATGGTCGATGCCCTCAAGCGTGCCTCGGCTGAGCGGATTACCGCCGTCATTCCCTATTTTGGCTATGCCCGGCAGGATCGCCGCCCGCGCTCGGCGCGGGTGCCCATCACGGCCAAAGTGGTCGCCAACATGCTGCAAGCCGTGGGCGTGACAAGTGTCCTGACCATGGATTTGCATGCCGACCAGATCCAGGGCTTCTTCGACATCCCGGTGGACAATATTTATGCCTCCCCGATATTGCTCGGCGACTTGCGCCAGAGAAAGTACACGGACCTGATGGTGGTGTCGCCCGACGTCGGCGGCGTGGTGCGTGCCCGTGCGCTGGCCAAGCAGCTCGGCTGCGACATGGCAATCATCGACAAGCGCCGACCCAAGGCCAATGTGTCCGAAGTGATGCATGTGATTGGCGACATCGAAGGCCGCAACTGCGTGATCATGGACGACATGATCGACACCGCCGGCACGCTGGTCAAGGCAGCCGAAGTGCTGAAAGAGCGCGGCGCCAAAAAAGTTTATGCCTATTGCACCCACCCGATTTTTTCGGGACCGGCCATTGACCGCATCACCCACGGTGACGCGCTCGATGAAGTGGTGGTCACCAACACCATTCCGCTGAACCCGAATGCACAGGCTTGCAAAAAAATTCGCCAGCTCTCCGTGGCGCCGCTGATCGCTGAAACCATGCAGCGCATCGCCAAGGGAGAGTCGGTCATGAGTTTGTTCTCGGACCAGGACCAGCCGGTTCTGATCTGAAACAAAAAAGCTGACTGCGCAGCACGCAAACTTTCCGAAGTTTTCCAGCCTGGGCAGTCTTTTTAAATCAGGGTGAACTGGTCGCGGTCCACCCGTTCTGGAGAAAATTATGAAATTCGTCGCTTTTGAGCGCGCAAAGCAGGGCACGGGTGCGAGCCGCCGTCTCCGCATCACCGGTCGCACGCCCGGTATTGTTTATGGTGGCACCGCCGAGCCCATCCTGATCGAAATCGATCACAACGCCTTGTGGCACGCCATCAAGAAGGAAGCTTTCCACGGCTCCATCCTGGAGATGGAACTGGGCGGCACGGAACACAAGGTTCTGCTGCGCGATCTGCAAATGCACCCGTACAAGCAGCAAGTCCAGCACATCGATTTCCAGCGCGTTGAAGCCCGCACCCGCATGACCGTCAAAGTGCCCGTGCACTACAGCGGCGAAGAAGAATCCCCAGCCGTCAAGACGGAAAACTGCCTCGTCAACCATGTGTTGACCGAGATGACGGTTTCCTGCTTCCCGGCCGACATTCCCGATTTCATCGCCGTGGACCTGGTCGGCCTGACCAAGGGCAAATCGCTGCACGTCAAGGACGTCGTTCTGCCAAAGGGCGTGAAAGCCGCTGTCAAGGGCCAGGTCAATCCGGTCATGGTGTCGGTCACGCCTATCGTTGAAGAAGTCGAAGTCGCTCCTGTGGTGGTTGACCCCAAGGCTGCAAAGGGCAAGGCCGGCGCCAAGCCTGCAGCCAAGCCTGCCGCCAAGAAGTAATTCCCGGCTTGCTGCGGCATTGACCTGAACAGGTTGTGCCCAGGCAGTGGCCCAAGGCCCTTATCCTCCACGAGGTTAAGGGCCTTTTTCATGCGTGGGTGCGTCCAGATGCTTCTGCTACGCTTTCCCGCCCTCCTCTTTCTTTTTTGCACACGACATGATCAAACTGTTTGTTGGCCTGGGCAATCCTGGTCCCGAGTACGAAGCCACGCGCCACAATGCCGGATTTTGGTGGATTGATGCGCTGTCGCGTGAATTGAAGGCGCCGCTCAGCCTGGACAAGAACTACCACGGCCAGGTGGCCCGCACCACCGTCAACGGCCAGACGGTGTGGCTGCTCAAGCCGCTGACCTTCATGAACCTGTCGGGAAAATCAGTGGCGGCACTGGCCCGGTTTTTCAAAATCTCGCCGGCCGAGGTGCTGGTGGCGCATGACGAACTCGACATTGTTCCCGGCCAGGTCAAGCTCAAGTTCGGCGGCAGCCATGCGGGGCACAACGGCCTGCGCGACATCCATGCGCAACTCGGTTCGGCGGACTACTGGCGCTTGCGGATTGGCGTGGGGCACCCGGGCGTCAAGGCCGAAGTCATCAACTGGGTACTGAAAAAGCCTTCGCAGGAGCATCGCGTGGCGATTGAGGACTGCATTGACCGCTGTCTCAAGGCGGTGCCCGAACTGCTCAAGGGCGAGATGGAAAAAGCCACGATGATGATTCACACCAGTCAGCCGCCCCGACCGAAACCGCCACGGCCAGCCTCGGCAGACAGCGCGCCAAAGCTGCTCTAGCACTTCTGCTTACTATCGTTTTAATAGCTGTATGCACCCGTCCCTTGTGCGCAAATGGCCTGTTTTGGCAATAATTCGGCAACTGGAACCGATGACTGGGTGAATCAGCGGGCCACCACGACCGGAATGACCGACTGAAGCCGATGGTATTTCTGCCACAGCGTTTCCTGGGTTTCACGGTGCCGTGGATCCACCGGAATGCAGGCCACCGGGCAGACCTGAACGCACTGCGGCTCGTCAAAATGGCCAACGCATTCGGTGCATTTGTTCGGGTCGATCTCGTAGATTTCGGCGCCCAGGAAAATCGCCTCGTTCGGACATTCGGGCTCGCACACGTCGCAGTTGATGCAGTCGTCGGTGATCAGTAAAGCCATGGGGTCAAGCTCCTTGTTTCTCGTGAACGTGAGCCAGCGCAGCCGCAACTTGCGGACTCACCATCTGGCCGACCTGGCCGCCGAGCTTGCTGATTTCGCGCACCAGCGTGCTGCTGATGCATGCCAGCGGAGCGTCGGGCAGCAAGAACACGGTTTCCACCTGCGGACGCAGCTTGCGGTTCATGGCGGCCATCTGGGCCTCGTAGTCAAAGTCGGTCAGGTTGCGGATGCCGCGCACCACGGCGCAGGCGTTTTGCGCGGCACAGAAATCCATCATCAGCCCGTCAAACGCCATAACACTCACGTTTGCTATGTTTTCAGTAGCATTTCTCACTTGCTGGACGCGCACATCCAGCGAAAACAGTGTTTTTTTATGGTGGGCGACCGCCACCGCTATGACCAACTGGTCAAACAGGCCGGCAGCGCGGCGGACCACGTCGTCGTGGCCGAGCGTGAACGGATCAAAGGTGCCGGAATAAACAGCAATGCGGGAAGTGGACATGGGCCGAATTATGCCCTTGCGCACTTTTTATCACCCCAAAACCCGGCCGTGACCCTGAAGGCCATGCGGGCGTTTCGGGCGGGCCGGGATCAGGCGGGCAGCGGCTCTGGCAACGGCTCGCTTTTGACCAGCAGGTGAAAATGCACCGCGCCGGCCTTGGCGCTGCGGTGGATTCTCAGGCCCAGCGGCAGCAATTCCTCGTCCTGCCAGGCTTTGGGCGCCTCCAGGTACACCAGGCCGGCCGGGCTGATCGCCTGGGCAGCGGCCTTGAGCGCCGCTTCGAACACGCCGGAGTCAAAGGGCGGGTCGATCAGTACCAGCTGCATGCTGCCGGCTTCCAGCCGTTTGAGCGCGCTCAGCCCGTCGCCGCGTTCGATCCGCACCATGCTGGCCTTGAGCCTGGCCTGCACCGCCTTGAGCTGCACGACCAGCCCCGGATCCTGCTCGCACAGCAGCACGTCGGCGGCGCCGCGCGAAGCGGCCTCGAAACCCAGCACGCCGGTGCCGGCAAACACATCGGCGCAGCGCCAGCCGGTCAGATCCTGGCCGAGCCAGTTGAACAGCGTTTCGCGCACGCGGTCGGGCGTGGGACGCAAGCCGGGGTGATTCGGCACCGTGAGCTTGGTGCGCCGGTACTGCCCGCCGATGATGCGGATTTCGCCGGGCGGCTTGAGGTGCGCGGTGCCCTTGGGCTTGACGGTGTTGGCCTTGGCCGAAGGCTTGGCGGCTGGCTCGGGGGCGATGGGTTTGGGTGTGTATTTCATTTTGCGACTCCGAGAATAACAGTCACCATTTTGTCGGGCTGCAGCTTGCGCGCAAAAGCCGCCTTGACATCGGCCACGGTGACTTTTTCCACCTGCCGTGTCCAGGTGTCGAGGTAGTCGAGCGGCAAGCCGTTCCAGGCAATGCCGGCCAGATTGCCCAGCAGCTTGCGGTTGCTGTCGATGCGCAGCGCAAAGCCGCCGACAAGATTGTCTTTCGCTGCCTTCAGTTCGGCTTCGGTCGGTCCGCCGGCCACGAAGTCCCTGACCACCTGGCGCGCGATCTGGACCGCCTGCGCCGTCTGGTCGGGCCGGGTCTGCAGGCCGACGGTGAAGCTGCCGGCATGCAGGCCCGGCGAGAAGGAGCTGGAGATGCCGTAGGTCAGTCCGCGTTTTTCGCGCACTTCACTGGTCAGGCGCGAGACAAAACCGCCACCGCCCAGGATGTAGTTGCCCACCGTCAGCGGGAAATAGTCCGGGTCGGCGCGTTTGAAGCCGGGCTGGCCGATCAGCACATGCGCCTGCGCCGAATCAAACGGGATGATTTTTTCCTGCGCCTGCGCCAGCGGCTCCACTTCAGGCACGACCGGCAACGATGGCAGGCTGGCGCACGGCGCCGAGGGCAGGCGCGACAGCAGGCGCGCAGCCATCGCATCGGCCTGCGCCCGCGTGACGGCGCCGACCATGCTGATGCGGGCGCGGCAGGCGACGACGCCGGCGGCATGCGCGGCCTGCATGTCCGCCACGCTGATGTTCGCCAGCGTGGCCTCGGTCATTTCGTAGCCATACGGATGCTGGCCATACACGGCCTGCGCATAGGCCCGGCCAATCACGCTGCCCGGACGGGTATAGGACTCCTTGAGCGCGGCCTGCAGGCGCTGGCGTTCGCGCTGCCAGACCACGTCGGGATACGCCGGCTCGGCAATCTGGCGCGCGGCCAGCGCGACTGCCTGGTCGAGCAGGGCCGGGTCGGTCAGCGAACGCAGGGAAAAACTCATGCGGTCGGCCGAAGCGCCGGCGCCAAAGTCCGCGCCCAGATCGGCCCAGGCTTCACCCAGGGCGTTTTCATCGAGTGCCGCAGCGCCGTCCTTTTCCCGCACGCCTTTTTCAAGCATGTCCGCCGTCATGCTCGCCAGCCCGATCTGATCGGGCGGGTCGCGCCGGCTGCCGGCATCAAAATCTATTTGCACATCGACCATGGCGATGGCCGGGCTTTCGACCAGATAGACTTGCGCGCCGCTGGCCTGCGTCCAGTGCTGGACGGGAATCGTCGCCAGTGCCAATGTATGAACAAAAAGGCCTGTTGCGCATACTGCTATTGCGCGAGCAGCTATTTTTTTAGTAGCAATCATCATGAATTTCAATCCGTTCTGTTTCGGGCGCGGCTCAATGCAGTTCACCGTTGGCCGCAGCGCTCGGCTGGCGTGGCTTGCGGTTCGGGTCCATCGGCTGCGGCAGCAGGGTTGAGAGGGTCATCTGGTCATCGCCGAAGTATTTGGCGGCCACGGCCTGCACTTCGCCGGCGGTCACCGTGCGCAGCTGGGCAATCAGGCGCGCGCCGGCATCCAGCGGCAGGCCCTGGACCCAGTTGGAACCGAGTTCGCGCGCCTGGCTGAACACCGAGTCGAGCTTGTAGGTTTCGCTGGCGACCCACTGGGTCTTGACGCGCTGGAGTTCGGCCTCGCTCACGCCGTCACGCGCCACCAGCGCGACCTGCTGGCGCAGGGCGTCGGCCACCTGCTGCGTGGTTTTTCCGGCGGCAGGAACGCCGTCGAGCGTGAACAGTTGCGGCCCGCGGCCCAACAGGCCGCTGGAAGCGTCAGCGCTGTCGGCCACGCGCCCGCCCGCCTGGCCTTGGCCCTGTACCAGCGAGCGTTCCAGCCGGGCGCCGCTGTAGCCGTCGAGCACGGCCGACAGCACCGTCAGCGCCAGGGCGTCGCGGCTGGCGGCAAGCGTCGGCGACACGGCGCCGGGCGCTGGCGCCAGATCGGCCGCCGCGATCTTGGGCACCTTGAAGGCCATGCTCACATAAGCCTGGCTGGCCGGCGCCTTCAAATCGATGCGGCGCAAGCCGGCCTGCTCGGGTTCGCTGCGCGGTTTGCGCTCGGGCACCGGGCGCGCGGGAATGCCGCCATAGTATTTTTCGGCCAGCTTCTTGACCTGCGCCACCTCGACATCGCCGGCCACCACCAGCGCGGCGTTGGCCGGCACATACCAGCGCTGGTAGAAGCTGCGCACGTCGCCCGGCGTCATCGCGTCCAGGTCGCTCATCCAGCCCACAATCGGGCGGCGGTAGGGCGAAGCCAGAAAGGTGACGGCGCTGGCCTGCTCATGCAGCATGGCGTGGGGCGACTCCTCGGTGCGCATGCGGCGCTCTTCCTTGACGACCTCGATTTCGCGCCTGAATTCGTCGTCAGGCCACTGGCTGTGGGCAAAGCGGTCGGCTTCTAACCGCATCACGTCTTCAAGCCTGCTGGCCGGAATCTGCTGGTAGTAGCCGGTGTTGTCACGCCCGGTGAAGGCGTTTTCCTGGCCGCCCAGTGCCGCCACGCGCCGGGAGAATTCACCGGCCTTGACCTTCGGCGTTCCCTTGAACATCATGTGCTCCAGCGCATGGGCCACGCCCGACGTGCCATCGACCTCGTCCATCGAGCCGACCCGCACCCACAGCATGTGGGCCACGGTCGGCGCCCGGTGGTCGGGCTTGACGATGACGGTCAAGCCGTTGGCCAGCGTGAATTGCTCCACGGGTATCGGCGCCTGGGCGAAGGCCATAGGGCTGACGCAGGCCATCAGCGCAGCAGGCAGCGCGGCTGCAAAACGGCCCGCCAGGCGCATCGAAAGGAATACTCGGGGCTTGACGAAAATTGGCTTGGGGTGTTTCATAGAATGGTGGACTCTACAAGATCAATCAATGTTCAGTTTCTTCAAAAAAAAATTACGCTCCGTCCTGTCCTCCACGCCTGCTGATGCGCCAGTGCAGCCGGAAGTGCCCGCCATCAGCGACAGGTCCGATAGCCCAGCCCTTCCTTCACCGCCCTCGCCTGCGCCGCTGAAGCAGCCTGCCGGCAACGGCGGCTCGATGATCGGCAGCGCGCTGGTCACGCCCATCGACATTCCCACAGCGCTGGCGCTGGCCGTCGCACCCGAGCGCCAGCGCTGGTTCGGCAAGCTGCAGGAAGGCCTGCGCAAGACCGGCTCCAGCATCTCGACCGTCTTCACCGGCAGCCAGATCGACGAGCAGCTCTACGAAGACCTGGAAACCGCGCTGCTGATGGCCGACACCGGCGTCAGCGCGACACAGCACCTGCTGGCCGATGTCAGGCGCCGGGTCAAGGAAGGCGGCATGACGCATCCGGTCGCCGTCAGGAATGCGCTGATCGAATCCATCACCGTGCTGCTCAAGCCGCTCGAAAGGCCGCTGGTGATCGGTGAATTCGTGCCTACCGTCATCATGGTCACCGGCGTCAACGGCGCGGGCAAGACCACCTCGATTGGCAAGCTCACGCGCCACCTGGCCAATGAAGGCGCTTCGGTGCTGCTGGCGGCGGCCGATACCTTCCGCGCTGCCGCGCGCGAGCAGCTCAGCGTCTGGGCCGACCGCAACACGGTCGAGATTGTCAGCCAGGAAAACGGTGACCCGGCGGCGGTCAGCTTTGACGCGGTCACCGCCGGCAAGGCGCGCGGCAAGGATGTGGTGCTGGTCGATACCGCAGGCCGGCTGCCGACGCAACTGCACCTGATGGAAGAGTTGCGCAAGATCAAGCGGGTGGTGCAGAAAGCCGACGCCACCGCGCCGCATGAGGTGCTGCTGGTGATCGACGGCAACACCGGCCAGAACGCGCTGGCGCAGGTGAAAGCCTTTGACGACACGCTGCAATTGACCGGCCTGGTCGTCACCAAGCTCGACGGCACGGCCAAGGGCGGCGTGCTGGCGGCCATTGCGCTGTGGGCGCGCGAACGGGCCAAAGCATCGCCGGGTTTGCGGCCGGTGGCGGTGTATTTCATTGGCGTGGGTGAAAAGCTCGAAGACCTGGAAACCTTCAACGCGCGCGAGTTTGCGCAGGCGCTGCTGGGGTAAGGCAACAGCAACAGCACCGATAGACATGCGCCGGGGTTGAAAACCGGCTAATCGTCTTTATCTGGATGGTTTAAAGGATTGCGACGTGTCCAACCCTATGAGTCAAGTTTTTCGTTTTATTTTGAAACTGGTTTTCGGTTTGTCAGCCGCCGTGCTGGCTGTCGGCCTGCTGCTGGTTGCCATGACCGTCCTTGCCTTGAGCCTGCTCAAATCATTGATCACCGGCCGCAAACCCGCGCCCCTCATGGCGTTTGCCCGGTTCCAGCAGTTCTCGCAGCAAGGCATGTGGCCGGGCCAGTCCCGCCAAGGCTCGGCGAAAGCCGCTTCAGGCCAGGTGGTCGATGTCGAAGTGCGCGAAATTCCCGAGAACAGGCGCCAGTCCTGAAAACCAGGCAGTGTCCTGCCCTGCTCAGGATGCTTGGTAGCTACTATTTTAATAGCTAACAATCTATACAGGATATGCGGTAAATGCAATTTTTACCTTAATAATCCATGTTTCTTTACAAACCCGAAACCAAGTTCCCTGAACTAAAACCGTTCAGGCTTGCTCCTATCTCAGGGTTAACGCTAATTAGCCTTTAGCTATTCCACCCATTGAACCTATTGCCTGGCACTCTCTCTGATGGAGTGCTAATATTTAGCATTAGAGAAAAGGAGTCTTGCGATGTCTTATGCCCTTTCCCCCAAGTCGATGATGTCCGTCGCGGTTGCGCCTGCTGCGTCAAACACCGCCGTGGCTGCCATCAACCCTTGGGCCATGGTGCCTCCGCTGGGCAATCTGGACGCTTATATTTCGGCCGTCAACCGTCTGCCCATGCTCACCCTCGAGCAGGAGCAGGAGTTTTCCAAAAAGCTCAAAGAGAACAATGACCTGGACTCGGCCGGCAAGCTGGTGCTGTCTCACCTGCGGCTGGTGGTGTCGATTTCGCGCAAGTACCTGGGCTACGGCCTGCCCCACGGCGACCTGATCCAGGAAGGCAACATCGGCCTGATGAAAGCCGTCAAGCGCTTTGATCCTGACCAGAACGTGCGCCTGGTGAGCTATGCCATGCACTGGATCAAGGCCGAAATTCACGAATACATCCTCAAAAACTGGCGCATGGTCAAGGTCGCCACGACCAAGGCCCAGCGCAAGCTGTTTTTCAATCTGCGCTCGATGAAGCAGGGCTACAAGGACGACGCCGACGTGGCGACGCACCGCGACACCCTGACCGAAAGCCAGATCGACTCGATGGCCAGGACGCTGAACGTCAAGCGCGAGGAAGTCATCGAGATGGAGCAGCGCATGTCCGGCGGCGACGTGCTGCTGGACCCCAGCCCGAACGACGATGGCGATGATGCCTTTGGTCCGATTGCCTACCTGGCCGATGCCGCGCAGGAGCCGACAGCCCTGATGGAATCGCGCGAGCGTGATGACCTCATGACCGATGGCCTGAGTACCGCCCTGCAGGAACTCGACCCGCGCGCACGCCGCATTGTTGAAGAGCGCTGGCTCAATGTGAACGATGACGGTTCAGGCGGCATGACGCTGCATGACCTGGCGGCCGAATACAAGGTCAGCGCCGAGCGCATTCGCCAGATTGAAGTGGCGGCGATGAAGAAAATGAAAAAGGTTCTGGCGACCTACGCCTGACCCTGCCGCCGGTGGATACCGGACTTGCCCGCCCCAAAGCCTGCACTGAAAAGTGGCAGGCTTTTTTTCAGCTTGACTTGAGCAGCAGGCGAATGTCGGAAGCCAGCACTTCGGCGCCCGAACCGTAGCGGCTGTAGAGCCGGACGCGGCCTTGCGGGTCAAAGATGTAGCTGCCTGCCGAGTGGTCCATGGTGTAGCTGCCCTGGGTCTTGCCATCGACTTTTTTGTAATAAATCTTGAAATCCCTGGCGACTTGCGCAAGTTGCTCCGGCGTGGGCCGCAGCGCCAGGAAGGTCGGGTCGAAGTTGGCCATGTAGGCCTTGAGCATCTCGGGCGTGTCGCGCTCTGGGTCCACGGTGATGAAGATGGCCTGCAGCTTGTCGCCATCGGCACCAAGCTGCTTTTTGATTTCGGCCAGCTCGGCCATGGAGGTCGGGCAGACATCGGGACATTGGGTAAAGCCGAAAAACACGACCACGACCTTGCCGGCAAAGTCCTTGAGCGTGCGCAACTGCCCGTTGTGGTCAGCCAGGGAAAAGCCCTGCGCATAGTCGGCGCCGGTCAGGTCAATGCTCTTGAACTGGGGCTTGTCGGGCGCGCAGCCCGTCAGGACTCCGGCAGACATCGACAGCGCCATCAAGGCCGCCAGGGTTTTGACAGCGCGCCGGCGGCCGGGTTGCATTGGCAAATTGTTTTTCATAACAGATAGTGGTCCAGCAGCAGCGCTGCAAACAAGGCCGACAGGTGAATCAGCGAAAAGCGGAAAGTCTTGCGTGCCAGCGCATCGGAGTAATTGCGCCACAGGCACCAGGCATGGCCGCTGAAGCCGATGCTGAGCAGCACCGCCGCCACCAGGTACAGCCAGCCGCTCATCTTGAAGATGAAGGGCATCAGACAAGCGGGAAACAGCACCAAGGTGTACAAAAACACCTGCAGCCGCGTGAATTCGTTGCCGTGGGTGACGGGCAGCATCGGCAGGCCGGCCTTGCGGTAGTCCTCGACGCGGTAGAGCGCCAGCGCCCAGAAGTGCGGCGGCGTCCACAGGAAAATGATCAGGAACAGAATCAGCGCTTCAGGCCCGACCGAGCCGGTCATGGCGGCCCAGCCCAGCACCGGCGGCATTGCACCCGAGGCGCCGCCGATGACGATGTTTTGCGGCGTCAGCGGCTTGAGGATCACGGTGTACACCACCGCATAGCCGACAAAAGTCGCAAAGGTTAGCCACATGGTCAGCGGATTGACCCATACATACAAAATCCACGAGCCCAAAGCGCACAGGCCGGCGGAAAAAGCCAGCGTCAGGGGGTTGCTGAGCTGCCCCCGGGCCGTCGGTCGCCAGGCGGTGCGCCGCATCTTGGCGTCAATTTGCTGCTCGACCAGGCAGTTGAAGGCCGCAGCCGCGCCGGCCACCAGCCAGATGCCTGCACAGGCGACGAGGGCGAGCCGGACATCAAGCCAGGTCGGCACGCCCGGCACGGCCAGCACCATGCCGATCAGCGCGCAAAACACGATGAGCTGCACGACGCGTGGTTTGGTCAGCGCGTAAAACTGGCTGAAGCGTGACGGAGCGCGGACGCTGGATGGAGTAGCAGCGGCAGACGAAGGACTGGGATTCATGCGGACAATCTCGAAGCGTTCATTGGGGACACACGGGCCAGCACAGGCATTTTGCGGCTTGAAAAAACGATGCCTGTGAGCACGACGACCAGCGCGGCAGCACCGCCGGTATGGCCAACGGCCGCCAGCAGCGGCCAGCCCAGCACCACATTGCCCAGGCCGGTAGCGACCTGCAGCAGGGTCAAGCCGGCCAGCCAGCGCGCCTGCTGGCGAAGGGCGGGCACGCTGTACAGGCTGAACGACAGCAGCATCAGCACGATAAATACCGCATAGGCGGCCAGGCGATGCACATAGTGGATGGCTGTCAGCGCCTGAAAGCTGATGTAGCCGCCATCATGGCCCGCGCCCAGTTCGCGCCACAGCGTGAAAGCCTGGCTGAAATCCATCGCTGGCCAGAATGATCCCTGGCAGCCGGGGAAGTCGGTGCATGCCAGGACCGCGTAATTGGTGCTGACCCAGCCACCCAGCGCGATCTGCACCCCCAGCAGGACACATGCGGCCAGCAGAAAACGGCGCGTGGCGGTGCTCAGGACTGTCGGCCTGCTTTGTTCCTGCGCCTGCGCATAACGCACCGCCTGCGCGCGCAGCAAGGCCAGCAGGACCAGCCCACCGAGCAGATGCAGCGTCACGATGGCCGGAAACAGCTTCATCGTCACGGTCAGCGCGCCAAATGCGCCCTGCAGGCACACCCAGAGTAGCGTGGCCGTGGGCCACCAAGGTGACAGGACATGGCCCCCACGCTTGTCGCTGCGCTGCTGTTCGCGGCGGGCCATCCAGGTCACCAGCGTCAGCGTCAGGATCAGCACGCCCACGCCGGTCGCCAGGTAGCGGTGAATCATTTCAATCCAGGCCTTGGAATGCGTGACCGGGCCGCTGGGCATGGCGCTTTGGGCGGCCTCGATATGCAGCTGCGCGCCAACCGGGCTGGCGCTGCCATAGCAGCCGGGCCAGTCGGGGCAACCCAGGCCGGAATCGGTCAGCCGGGTGAAGGCGCCGAAGATCACCAGGTCAAAGGTCAGAAACAGGGTCACCAGCGTCAGCACCCGCAGCCGCCGGGCCACGGGAGCGTTCTTGTTGCGCGCCCAGATCCAGGCCAGCGGCCCGAGCGCCACCACCAGGCCCATGATCATCAGGCGCAGGGCCGGGCTCAGGTCGTAGAGGTTTTGCGCAACCATGTCTAAATAGAGCCAGCCAGGGCCATGCGTAATGGGGCACTATGCCAGCCAGGGCTACGGAACCGGCTTTGCCGGGCCGCACGCGCAACGGCCCCCTCGGGGGGCAGCGAAGCACACGAAGTGGGGAGCGTGGGGACCACCTATCTGCCTTCCTTGTCCCAGCTGCTGGAAGCACGCAGCAAACGCTCCAGGTCGCGCTTGGCTTTGGCGGCCGCATCCGCATCCATGTCGGCCGGAAACCGCATCATCAGGTTGCCCAGCGGATCGACCAGGTAAATATGGTCCTGCAGCCGCTTGCCCGGCGCCGGTTCCAGCCACTGCGCCACGTCGCCCGCAGCGACGCGCAGCACGGTGGCAAAAGCCAGTGCGGGCAGCAAGGCTTCACGCACCGGCGCTTCATCGTTGACCAGCCAGACGCGGTCCATGCGCTCTTTTTCGCGGCCCATGGATTCGCGCAGCTGACGCTGGAAATACAGGTTCTGTTCACAGCGGACGTCACAGGCGCCGCCGGCCACGCTCAGCAGCAGCCACTGGTTTTTCAGCGCCGTCAGCTGGCCGGCCTTGCCATCAAGCGTTTGGGTGGCGATGGCAGGCAGGGGACGCTGCGGATCAACCAGCTCGCCAAAGTTGCGACGCCCCTCGGGCCTGATCACGTAGTAAGCGAAGTAGGAAGCGATGACCGGGCTGGCGCATACCAGCAGAACCAGCATCATTTTCCAGCGACCCGAACGGGTATCAGCCGAACGCACCCCAGACGAGTCGATGGCAGGCAGGGCATGGACCGTCAGCCCCAGCGGCTGGTCCCGGGCGGCGGTGCCGGGACGAATTGAAGAGGATTCGGAAGAGTCGTTTGTCACAGTACTTGGGGCGGTTAGTCGCGGCGCTGGGCACGCAAGGAAGCACGAAAAGGAAGAATCACTTGAAACCAGACATACAGCAGGACGACCAGACCGCACAAGCCAAACCATTGAAAGGCGTAACCATGGTGTTTGTCCACCCCCAGATTGGGAGCAGCCCATTCGCGCAGCAAGCCTTCGCTGGGCGCGCCGGTTTGCAGCAGCGAAACTTCTTCCAGCAGAGGCAGACCTGTCTCCAGCCGAAAAGCGGCCAGATCGAGATTTTGCCGGATTGGACCTGTGTCCACACCCTTGAACTCGTAAAGCTTGGAAGGCGGCGGGGCAATCCGGCCCTCGACCGTGACCCGTCCGGCCGGTGTGGCTACTTCAGGCAATTGGGTACGGTCGGCAAAATTGCGCGGAATCCAGCCACGCTGCACCAGAATCACCTGGCCGGTACCCTGCAGCGCCAGCGGCGTCAGCACCCAGAATCCGGTGCGTCCGTTCATCGGGCGGTTGTCGAGGTAAACCGTGTGCGCTGCTTGCCAGACGCCTTGAAGCACGGCTCGCCTGTAAATTTCATTTGCTATGTTTTTAGTAGCTACCAATGCACGTTCATCAAGCGCAGAAAGGCTATTCTTTGCCTCAATCGCGGCCTGGACGGCTTCTTTCTGCGCGGCACGGCGAAGTTGCCACTGGCCCAGCGAAAAGGTAGCTCCCGCCACCAGCATGGCAGCCAGCGTGAGCAGCCAGAAACGGCGTGAATTCAGGGCGAAAGTCATGGACAGATAATCAGCTTCATGACTTATCTTGTTGCACTGGCATTCATTGCCATTCTTGCCAGCCTGGGAGCGGCGCTGTTCTTCATGATGAAGGACGGCACCGACGGCAAACAAAAAACCAGCAACATGGCGCGCGCGCTGGCGTTTCGCGTCGGTTTTTCGGTGTTGCTGTTTGTCTGCATTTTGATTGCGTGGAAGATGGGCTACATACAACCGACGGGAATTCCGGTTGGCAAATAATCGAAGAAGTAAATAAAAAAGACCGCGTCAAGCGGCCTTTTGTTGAACAGTCTGCAGGCCGGGCGGCGAGCCCTGGCCCACCCACCTTATAGCCAGTAAACCGTGATGTAAAGACCCAGCCACACCACGTCCACAAAGTGCCAGTACCAGGCCGCGCCTTCAAAGCCAAAATGCTTGTCGGCGGTGAAATGGCCTTTTTGCAGGCGCAGCGTGATGACCAGCAGCATCAGCATGCCGATCAGCACATGAAAGCCGTGAAAACCCGTCAGCATGTAAAACGTCGAGCCATACACACCCGAGGTCAGCTTCAGGTTGAGTTCGGAATAGGCATGGAAGTATTCATAGCCTTGCACCGTCAAAAACGTGATGCCCAGCAGCACCGTCATCCACATGAAGGCAATGGTGCGGCCCCGGTGGTTTTCGCGCAGGGCATGGTGGGCAATCGTCAGGGTCACGCCCGAGCTGAGCAGCAGGGCCGTGTTGATGGTCGGCAGCCAGAACGGCGTCATGGTCGTGAACGGCTCGATGATGTCGGCCGGCGACCCGGTCACCCCGGCAGCCAGGCTGGGCCAGACCGCCTTGAAATCAGGCCAGAGTAAGGCATTGTCCAGACTCCCGAGCGCTGGCAGCGAATGCGAGCGCGCCCACCACAGGGCGGTGAAAAACGCGCCGAAAAACATGACTTCTGAAAAAATGAACCAGCTCATGCTCCAGCGGTAGGACAGGTCAACCCTGTGGCCATACAGGCCGCCTTCGCTTTCGGCAATCGAGTCACGGAACCACTGGAACAGCGTGCCGAGCCAGAACAGCATGCCAAAGGCCAGCGACCAGGCGCCCCAGCCGGCGCCATTGACCCACTGGCTGGCGCCCAGAATCACAAAAAACAAGCCGATAGCGGCCATGACCGGGTGCCGCGAAGGGCCGGGCACAAAATAATAAGGGGTTGCCCCGTGGATTGCTGCTGACATCGCTCGACTCCTGTTTTTCTCTCGAATTTTTTTACTGATCTTTGAATGAAACCGTGGTGACTAGCGCGCAACCGCCCAGTTCACCAGCAGCACCAAAACTGCCACAAATACAAAAACACCTACCAGCCCGACAACAATGATGTGCAGCGGACTCAAGTTCTTGACATCTTCTTCATAGTCGCCCCGGGACCGCAAACCGACGAACGACCAGGCGATGGCCTTGACGGTTCGCCAGAGGGAAGGTTTGCGGGGCGGCGTTGCGGCCATCCTCACGCACCTGCCGCTCTGGAGGTGTCCGGCGCGGCCGGCGTCTTGCCACCCACTTCAAAAAAAGTGTAGGACAGCGTGATCGTCTTCACATCCCTGGACAGCTTCGGATCAATCACGAAGGCGACCGGCCACTGCTTTTTCTCGCCTGGGGCGAGCGTGTACTGGCTGAAGCAGAAACACTCCAGCTTGTTGAAGTGCGGCCCGGCCTGCGCTGGCGCATAACTGGGGATGGCCTGGGCCGACATGGTGCGGTTCTGGACATTCTGGAATTCGTACATCACCGTCGTCAATTCGCCTGGATGCACTTGAACAGAACTTTGCGCAGGCTTGAAATGCCAGGGGCCGCGCGAATTGGCATCAAACTCCACCGTGATGGTGCGGCTGCGGTCAACCTGCGTGTTGGCCGGCAGCGTGGCCGTGGCGCCAGGAATCTGCCGGTCGCCCAGGGCCAGCACATTGATGCCCGTCATCTCGCAGATCGCCTTGTAAATCGGCACCAGCGCGTAGCCAAAGCAGAACATGCCAAGCACGATGACGCCCAGCTTGCCGAGCATCTTGAAGTTTTCGCGCTTGAGCATCAGGATTCTGTGAGGTGTGAAGATTCGTCGGGCTCAATGGCCCAGAAAAATCATCTTGGCCATGAAACCGAAAAAGAAAACTGCGGCCACCGACGCCAGGATCAGGGCCAGGCGCAGGTTGTTTTTTTTCTGATCGGGTTTCATGGCGGCCGGCATCGGGCTCAAGCGATCACGCGGGTTGCCGTGGCATCGAGCTTGGGCGGTGTTTCAAAGGTATGGAACGGCGCTGGCGATGGCACTTCCCATTCGAGGCCCTCGGCGCCCTTGCCGCCCTCGTCCAGCCAGGGGTTCTGCTTGGCAGGCACGCCCTTGCCGCGCATGGCCGGCAGCACGACGAAGAAGAAGAAATACACCTGTGCAAAACCGAAGAAGAAGGCGCCCACGCTGGCAATCGCGTTGAAGTCGGCAAACTGCATCGGGTAATCGGCATAGCGGCGCGGCATGCCGGCCAGGCCCAGGAAGTGCATCGGGAAAAATGTCACGTTGAAGGAAATCAGCGACCACCAGAAGTGGATCTGGCCACGCCGTTCGCTGTACATCACGCCGGTCCACTTGGGGCTCCAGTAGTAATAACCGGCAAACATGGCATAGAGGGAACCGGCCACCAGCACGTAGTGGAAGTGGGCCACCACGTAGTAGGTGTCCTGCAGCTGGATGTCAATCGGCGCGACCGCCAGAATCACGCCGGTCAGGCCGCCAATGGTGAACACGAAGATGAAACCGACGGCGAACAGCATCGGCGTTTCAAACGTCATCGAGCCCTTCCACATCGTGGCGATCCAGTTGAACACCTTCACGCCGGTCGGCACGGCGATCAGCATCGTCGAGTACATGAAGAACAGCTGGCCGGTGACCGGCATGCCGGTGGTGAACATGTGGTGCGCCCAGACCACGAAGCTCAGAATCGCAATCGAGCCGGTGGCATACACCATCGAGGCATAGCCGAACAGGCGCTTGCGCGAGAAGGCCGGAATGATCTGGCTGATGATGCCGAAGGCCGGCAAAATCATGATGTACACCTCGGGGTGGCCGAAGAACCAGAAGATGTGCTGGAACATCACCGGGTCGCCGCCGCCGCCGGGGTTGAAGAACGTCGTGCCGAAGTGGCGGTCGGTCAGCGTCATGGTGATGGCGCCGGCGAGCACCGGCATCACAGCGATCAGCAGGTAGGCCGTGATCAGCCAGGTCCAGCAGAACATCGGCATTTTCATCAGCGTCATGCCCGGCGCGCGCATGTTCAAAATCGTGACGATGATGTTGATCGAACCCATGATCGACGAAGCGCCCAGGATGTGCATGGCAAAAATACCGGCGTCCATCGCGGGGCCCATCTGCAGCGACAGCGGGGCATACATCGTCCAGCCACCAGCCATGGCGCCGCCCGGCAGCAGGAAGGAAGTGCTCAGCATCAGCGCGGCCGGAATCATCAGCCAGAAGCTGAAGTTGTTCATGCGCGCAAACGCCATGTCCGAGGCGCCAATCTGCAGCGGGATCATCCAGTTCGCAAACCCGACAAACGCCGGCATGATGGCGCCGAACACCATGATCAGGCCGTGCATGGTGGTGAGCTGGTTGAACAGCTCGGGATTGACGAGCTGCAAGCCCGGCTGGAAGAGTTCGGCCCGGATCAGCAGCGCCAGGACGCCGCCGAACATCAGCATCGTGAAGCTGAACAGCAGGTAAAGCGTGCCAATGTCTTTATGGTTGGTGGCAAACACCCAGCGACGCCAGCCCGTCGGGGCATGGTGATCGTGGGCATCATGCGCGTGATCGGGATGGTCTAGAACTGCACTCATCTTGGCTTCCTTTGGTGGCTTGGGCCTGTAGCTTTTATCTTCGGGGCTGCCGACGGGTCGGGTCGGCGGCTGGGTAGTTTGCGGTGTCGGAGCTTACTTGCGTGCAGCCAAAATCTCGGCAGGCTGAACGATCTGGCCGGTCTGGTTGGACCAGTTGTTCTTGGTGTAGCTGATGACCGCTGCCAGATCGGTGTCGCTCAAGGCTTTCCACGACGGCATGGCTCCTGCGGCGGCACCATTGAGGACGGTATGGATTTGCTTGCCATGATCTTTGTCCAGCACGATGGCCGAGCCGTCCAGCGGCTTGATCGGACCGGCGCCCTTGCCGTTGGCCTGATGGCAGGCGGCGCAGTTGGCGGCATAGACTTTTTCGCCACGGGCCTTGAGGTCCACCAGCGTCCAGACTTTCGCCGGATCATCGGCCTTGGCGGCGGCTTCCTTGGCCTTGACGGCAACCCATGCGCTGTAATCCTGGGCGGAAACCACCTTCACATGGATGGGCATGTAGGCGTGTTCCTTGCCGCAGAGTTCCTGGCACTGGCCGTAGAAGTCGCCGACTTTTTCAGCCTTGAACCAGGTGTCGCGCACAAAACCGGGAATCGCATCCTGCTTGATGCCGAAAGCCGGCACGGCAAAAGCATGGATCACGTCGTTGGCCGTGGTGATGATGCGGATTTTCTTGTTGACCGGAACCACCAGCGGGTTGTCCACCTTGAGCAGGTAATTGTCAGGCGCTGTTTCACCGGCCTTGGGGCCGCCATTGTTGGACATCAGGCGCTGGTCGTTGTCGAGGGTCGAGACAAAACCGATGCCTTCGCCCTCGCCCTTGATGTAGTCGTAGCCCCATTTCCACTGGATGCCGGTGGCCTTGATCGTCAGGTCGGCGCCGGTCGTGTCTTTCTGGGCGACCAGCACCTTGGTGGCAGGCAGCGCCATGCCGATCACGATGACAAAAGGAACAATCGTCCAGGCGATTTCCACGACGGTGGATTCATGAAAGTTGGCCGCCTTGTGGCCGAGCGACTTGCGGTGCTTCAGGATGGAATAAAACATCACGCCGAAGACGGCCACGAAGATCAAGACGCAGATGATCATCATGAACCAGTGCAGCCAGTGCTGCTCTTCGGCAATGCGGGTGGCTGCCGGATGCAGGTTGAGCTGATTGACCGCCGGCCCGCCAGCCAGATCATTGACAGCGTAAGCGGCCGTGCTTAGCCAGGCCGCCGCAAAGACCCCGATGGTGCCTGCATGCTGTAAGCCAAGCCGTGTCAATTTGCTCATGGTGTTGCTCAGGTTCATCGTGATCACTTTTTTTCTGCTTCAATTACCGATTGAATTCACCAATGATTATAAAGTTTGCCGCAGGTCAAAACTCCAGAATCCAAAACCAGGTAAAGACAAGCCGCTTTTGAGTCAGCATGTCCGCAACGCAAACCGGATTTCGCGAGCCAGCAGCGGCCGCAGTTCGGGCCGCACATGACGGCCTACCCGCACCGACCGGCCCTGGCCCGAGACCTCGATCAGCGAGCCGTCGCCATCCTTGGGTTCGATGCGGACCCATTCCCGATTGAACGCTGCCCGCTGCGTGCGGCCTGCGGTTTCCAGTTCGATCACCAGTTGCCCGCCATGCAGCACGATTTTTTCCGCGTCTCCGGCATGACGGGAATACACGACAAACGCCGCGCCCACTGCCAGCAGGACAAAAGTCATGACCGCGGAAGCATTCTGCGACCACAACAATGCGGCAATTCCCAGGCAGGCCAGGCACAAGGACACATAAAACCATCCAAGCTGCGCTGGCGAAAGCCAACTGTGGCGCTTGAGCCGCCAGAGCACGACCGCACCCAGGGGATTGGCATCGGGTGCCGACAAGGTGGCAAATTGAAATGCCGTGGATGACTGCAACATGTGACGACCCTCAGGAAAACGGCATGCGGCGTAACAAGAAAAAAGCAGGTTTCTCGCCAAATCACCATGGATTTAAACAGAAACCAGCAAATTCCTCTCTAGGGAAACTGCCAACATTTCAAAAAAACGATGATTCAAAATGTTTCCATCCCCATGGGCAGACACCTCAACCCGCAGGGCCGGCACTGCCCTGCAGCATGCGGCGCATGTCTTCGACCGACACGGCACTGAGCGGGCTCACCTTGAATTTTGGCTTGGCCTTCAGGGCATGCCCATAAATGACTTCAAACGTCAGCGACAGCCGGCCGTCGCTGCCGGTCAGCTGCGCCGCCAGTTCCTGCTCCAGCCGCGCTTTCCAGGCCCGGCCCCGCAAGCCGGGAAAGCGCGCCGGATGAAAGTTGCGGCCCAGCTCGGCCAGTTCCTGCAACAGGCGGGCCGGCGTTTCATACGTCAGCGTGATGCGCTCCATGTCCATCACCGGTTCGGCAAAACCGGTCTGCACCAGCATGTCGCCCCAGTCATGCATGTCGGTCAGCTCATGGCCTGCCGGCGGCCAGCCCAGGCGGGCATACAGCGCACGCAATTCCCTGGCGGTATCCGGCCCCAGGCATGAAAACATCAAAAATCCATCGACCTTCAGGGCCTGATGCCACTGGGCCAGCAGGGCTTGCGGGTCGGCGGATTCGTGCAGCGCCATGTTGGCCCAAAGCATATCGACGCTGGCCGGCGGCGGCATCTCGAAACGCACGGGCGCGGCCCGCCACTGGCTGGGGTTCCACCAGGGCTTTGCTATTATTTTGGAAGCTGCCTGTGCCCGTCCTTCCTGCGTTTCGGCAACAAAACATGCTGAATCGGGATAGGTTTTAGCCAGTTGGGCATGTGCTTGCATACCACCGCGCAAGGCGCCCCAGTCCGCCCAGGCCTGCGGCTTGAGCTTGATCCACTGCAGCCGGTCCTGCATGCGGCTGGCCACTTCTTCATGCAGCCAGGGTGAAGCCAGGGGCGCAATGCGCTGCCAGCGGCTGACGGCGTTCGGATCGAGCGTGGGCGGACGCGAGGTGGTGGTCATGAAAGGTAATGGTTGCACAAGGTCAGGCGAGTATATTGACACGGTGTTTTCCCGCCTGCTGACGCTTCCCCCACTCCTGTCCCGGCTGCCCGGTTTGGCCAGCCAGTGCGCCGTTTGCCATAGCTGGCCCGCAGAGCAGGTCTGCCAGCCGTGCCTGGCGCGGTTCAGGCCATGGGAGCCGCGCTGCTTCAGTTGCGCCCTGCCCTTGCCGGCTGATTTGTCCATGGGCCTGCGCGGCACCGGCCCCCGGCATTGCGCCGAGTGCATGCGCCAGCGCCCGCCGCTGGACAGCACACTGGCCGCCGTGCCTTATGCCTACCCGTGGTCGGCCCTGATCACCCGCTACAAGTTTGGCGAGCAGCACGGCTGGGCCGGTTTTTTTGCCAGCCTGCTGCTCAAAACGCCGGGCGTGGCGCAGGCACTGGACGAACTGGACGCGCAGGACTGGCTCATTCCCCTGCCGCTGTCGGCCGAGCGGCTGCAGACGCGCGGCTTCAACCAGGCGTGGGAACTGGCCAGCGCCCTGGCCCGCCAATCCCGAACCCGTGGGCAAGCTGATGCCCGGCTGCTGCTGCGCCTGAAGCACACGCGCCCGCAAAGCCAGCTCAGGCGCGAAGCCCGGCTGGCCAACGTCCGGGGCGCTTTCCAGGTCGATCCGCTGCGCGCTCCCGCGCTGGACGGCCGGCGCGTGGTGCTGGTCGATGACGTGATGACCAGCGGCGCATCGCTGTTCGCGGCGGCGCAGGCCTTGCAGGGTGCGGGCGCGGCGCACATCACCGCCGTGGTGCTGGCGCGCACGGCGCCCGCCTAGAATCGCCGCTTCATTCCTTGCTGCACGCCGACAAAGCGCGGCGCGGCTTCTTCCCAACATCTGCCAAACATGTTCAATATCGTCCTGGTCGAGCCCGAGATTCCGCCCAACACCGGCAATGTGATTCGCCTGGCGGCCAACACCGGCTGCCGCCTGCACCTGGTCGAGCCGCTCGGTTTTTCGATGGACGACAAGCACATGCGGCGCGCAGGACTCGACTACCACGAGTACGCCCAGGTGCTGCGCCATGCCAGCTGGCCGGCGTTTCTGGCCAGCCAGCAGCCGCCGGCCGACCGGCTGTTCGCCCTGACGACGCAGGGCGCGGGAAGCATGTACGAAGCGCGCTTTTTGCCCGGCGACTGGCTGGTGTTCGGCTCGGAAACCAAGGGTCTGGCGCCCGAAGTGCGGGAATCGTTTGCCTTGACCCAGCGCCTGAAGGTGCCGATGCTGCCCGGTCAGCGCAGCCTGAACCTGTCCAACACCGTGGCCGTCACTGTGTTCGAGGCGTGGCGGCAGAACGCTTTTGGCGGTGCGGCGCTGGCGGGTTGAAGCGAAACCGGCGAACGGGCGCTACGGGTAATGCCGCACCAGCGATTCGGCCACGCACACCGGCTTGGCCGAGCCTTCGCGCTCTACCGTGACTTCCCACGTCATCTGCATGCCGCCGTTGTCGATGGGCGTGGCGTCCAGCAGCTTCATGCGGCCGCGAAGCCGGCTTCCGACCGGCACGGGCGCCATGAAACGCACCTTGTTCAGGCCGTAATTCACACCCATCCGGGAGCCGGTGATCTCGAACGAGGCGTCAAAAAACACCGGCAGCAGCGACAGCGTCAGGAAGCCGTGCGCAATCGTTGCGCCAAACGGCCCGCTGGCGGCTTTTTCAGGATCGACATGAATCCACTGGTGGTCGCCGGTGGCGTCGGCAAACAGCTTGACCCGCGCCTGGGTGATGGTGATCCAGTCGCTGACGGCGACTTCCTGGCCAGCGCAGGCGGCCAGTTCGGACAGGGTTTGAAAGGTTTTCATGGCCCGACTTTAGCGGCCGGCTGGCAAAAACAGCGACCCGCCTGTCGAATCGGTGACATGGGTTAGCGCCGGCGAAGCGCAACAGCCAGCGCCACGCTGCTTTTCCGCTATGGTTCACCCACGCAACGACGCTCTGGATACCTTCATGACCCACGCCCCCGCCTGGCTGATCAACAGCTTCATCTATCTGGCCGCCGCCGTGGTCGCCGTGCCGCTGGCCAAAAAGCTCGGCCTGGGCTCGATCATCGGCTACCTGGCCGCCGGCATCGCCATCGGGCCGTGGGGGCTGGGCCTGGTCACCAACGTGCAGGACATCCTTCACTTTGCCGAGTTCGGCGTGGTGCTGATGCTGTTCCTGATCGGCCTGGAACTCGAACCCAGGCGCCTGTGGAGCCTGCGCCGGCCGATCTTCGGCTGGGGCAGCGCCCAGCTGCTGAGCTGTGCTGGATTGCTGACCGGCATGGCGATGGCGTTTGGTATCCACTGGACGACCGCGCTGGTGGCCGGACTCGGCCTGGCGCTGTCATCGACGGCGATTGCGCTGCAATCGATCAACGAGCGCAACCTGATGCGCACCTCCAGCGGCCAGGCCGGTTTTTCGATTTTGCTGTTCCAGGACGTGGCGGCCATCCCGATTCTGGCGCTGCTCCCGCTGCTGGGCGCCATTGGAGGAGAAAATGAGGCGGTTGCGCAGACCAGCCGTGCACTTGAAGCTATAAAAATAGTAGCAGCGATTGCCAGCATCATCCTCGGCGGCCGGCTGCTGCTGCGGCCGGTGCTGCGCTGGATCGCCAACAGCGGCACGCCCGAAATCTTCACCGCCGCGTCGCTGCTGCTGGTGGTCGGCATTGCCGCCTTGATGCAGCTGGTCGGGCTGTCGATGGCGCTGGGCGCTTTCCTGGCCGGTGTGCTGCTGGCTGAAAGCGAATACCGGCGCGAACTGGAAACCGACATCGAGCCGTTCAAGGCGCTGCTGCTGGGCCTGTTCTTCATCGCCGTGGGTATGAGCATCGACTTTGGCGTGCTGTGGAAATTTCCGGGACAGATGCTGGCCATCCTGGCAGGCTTTCTGGGCCTCAAGCTGCTGGCGATTTACGGCCTGGCCTATGCCATGAAGCTGCCCTACCAGGAGCGGCCGGTGTTTGCGCTGCTGCTGGCGCAGGGCGGCGAATTTGCCTTCGTGGTGTTCCAGGCGGCCGCCGGCGCCAGCGTGTTCTCGCCGGAAACCGCATCGCTACTGATCGGCGCGGTGGCGCTGTCCATGCTCATCAGCCCGCTGCTGCTGGTGGCCATCGACAAGCTGGTCTTGCCGCGCTATGCCAACGGCAAGAAATCGACGCTGGAAGAAATCTCGGAGCCGCAGGAAGCGCCAGTCATCATTGCCGGCTTCGGCCGCTATGGCCAGATCGTCGGACGCATGCTGCTGGCGCAAGGCATTTCGGCCACCGTGCTCGACCACGACGCAGATCTGATTGAAACCGTGCGCGCCTTTGGCTACCGCGTGTTCTACGGCGACGCCACGCGGCTCGATTTGCTGCGCACGGCGGGCGCGGCGCAGGCGAAGATTCTGGTGCTGTCGGTCGATGACGTGGAGCAGTCGCTGAAAATCGTCGATGTGGTGCGCGAGAACTTTCCGCAACTGCAGATCGTCGCCAGAGCCCGCGATGTGACGCACTGGAACGCGCTGCGCGACCGGGGCGTGATGCGCGTCGAGCGCGAACTGTTCGAGTCCAGCCTGCGCAGCGCCCGCACTGTGCTGGAACTGCTGGGCCAGTCGCAAGAGCTAGCGCAGCAAGCCGCCGGGCGCTTTCGCCAGCACAACCTGGAGCTGTTCGAGCGCATGTACCCGCACCGCAACGACCGCGAAAAAGTGATTGCCGTGGCCCGGCAGGGACGGCTGCAGTTAGAGGCGCAGATGAAGCAGGAGCGCGAGCAGCTGGCGCAGCAAGCCAAGGGTTCGCAGGACTGACATAGTGATGAAATAAGGCTTTTGCGCAATATAGGCGGGCGCAAGCAGCTACTTCTTTAGTAGCAACAAGAAGTTGCGACTCAGGGCAGCAGACGTGCCTGACCGTTCTCGAACCACGCGGCATCGAAGCCGTCTCGCAACAGCACCGTCCTTGTCGTGGCCAAACCCGTCACGCAAGCGCGATCAAGGTACTTGGCAAGAGTGCTGGCATCTTCGCTGATCAAATGGCTGATGAGTTCACACTCACACTGCGCCAAAAGTTTGAAGTCATCCTTGACCCGCACCCGGTCGTCTTCCGGGTCACGCGCCATCTTTCGAATGATCACGCCGCACAGCATGGCGTGATCCACATTGAATGGCAGCACCACGAAGTTACGCAAAGGCAAGTCGTTGATGGCCTGCTTGACCTGGAACTCCGAAATCACAATCGTGGACAGATACATAGGCACCTGCCGCTGCACACATTCCCGGTAATACTGGACGGCTGCCGCATGGTTGGCACGCGTGGGGTCGCTAAAGGTGATCAGGAAGCTGGTGTCCAGCAGCACGCTGTTCAATGCGTGCCTCCGCGCAGTTCATCGACCCAGGCTGTGGCGTCGGGCACATCCTTCCAGGCCGTGGCGCCCCGGCGCATCAGGCGCGCCAATTCGTCCTCATCCACCTTGGGCGCGTATTCCACGAACTCGACCAGCCGGGCGTTGCGCAAATCACGCGTCACCACGTTGTAGTCGGCCTTGATACGCAGCATGGCCACCTTGTAGAGACGATTCACCGTGTCATCTTTCAGGACATTGCGCTCGGTTGTCACCTTCAGGGTGCGCCCGTCAGGCAGCTTCACATGGGCATTGGCCTTGGTCGCGCCGCCAAGGTCCTGAATTTCGCCGCGAATGTAGCGCTCCACCTGCACCCACTGGTCGGCATCGTCGGAGTGATAGTCTGACTCCGAATCGATCAGGATCGGCCGCTCTAGGAAAGATGCCGTGATGCGATAGGCAAGCTGGCGCGTCTGGCGGGCTGCGCGTTGCCAGCGCTCCATCACTTCACGGCGTTTGGCATCCACGCCGTCCAGCAACTCAGTGACCAGCAAAGCGCTTAAATCGCCGAACAAACGGGGGGCAGCCGAAAGCGGCATGGATTCAATCGCCAACGAACCCTTGCGAATGGCAACTTCCAGCGTTTTGGTATCGACCTCTTTTCCATCGCCCCTGAAAAATGCAGCGACGTCGGTGGAAAAATCGGCCAGATCGGACAAGCGCACCCGATCGGGACTGGTTTCAAAACCGGCCGAGTGGTCAATCAATGCGATGGTGATACGCTGTGCTTGCATGGTTCAAACCATTTTAGGCTTCATGGCACTGGCGTGTGCAGACGATGCAATAAATCAGTATCTGCATAAGAAAAATCCGCATTTCGCACGACTGATATGCACAAGCAGCTATCATTTCAATAGCACTCAGGCCACCCCGTCCCACAGCAGCTTGACGCCCGTCAAAAACATGCCGCCATAAAGAAAGCGGTAAAACCACAGCGGGCTGATGGTTCTGGCCAGGCGCACGCCGATCCACACGCCCACCGGCGCCAGCGGCAGCAACACCAGCGAAGTCGCCATGTTGCGCAGGTCAAGCAGGCCGAGCCAGGCGTAGGGAATCCACTTGGACAGGTTGATCACGAAAAAGAAAAACGCCATGGTGGCGGTGTATTTGACCGGACTGAGCCGCAACGGAATGACGTAGGCGCTGATCGGCGGGCCGCCCGCGTGGGCGACGAAGCTGGTGAAACCCGAGGTCACGGTCAGCAGCGCGCCCAGCCATTTGGGCGGCGGCGGGCTGTCGGGCCGGGGAGCAAACAGCAGGCGCTGCGCCAAAAACAGCAGCGTGAAGCCGCCGACGATGGCCGCGACCGTGCGGGCATCGAGCACCCGGAACAAGAGCGCGCCCGCCACCGTTCCCAGCAGGCCAAAGGGCACGAGGAACTTCAAAAACTGGAAGTCGAAATCCTTGCGGAATGCAGCGATGCCGAGCAGGTCCATGAGGAGGAGCAGCGGCATCAAAATCGCCGCTGCCTGCGGCACCGTGACGGCCAGCGCAATCATCGGCACGGCCAGCGAGCCAAAGCCGGCGCCGAAACCGCTTTTGCTGATGCCCAGCAGCAGCACGGCAGGAATGGCCACGGCGTAAAAGAAGGGGTCGGTGATCAGCGGAAAGTCCACGGCGGCAAGTCTTTCTGGCCCCCGTCGCGTAGCCAGGCTGGAGGGGACACAACAAAGTGCGCCATGTTACCCGCCGGGCCGCAGCCGCAGGCAGCGATGACAATAGCCGCATGCTTGCTGACATTCAATCCTGGGGAGAAACGCTGCGCCTGCTGGTCGAGCTGGCCGGCACGGCCGCCTTTGCCTTGTCGGGCCTGCTCGAAGCGGCGCGCAAACGGCTGGACGCCGTCGGGGTTTGCGTGGTGGCCTGTGTGACGGCCTTCGGCGGCGGCACGCTGCGCGACCTGCTGCTGGACCGGCGGCCGTTTTTCTGGGTCCAGCATGTCGAGCTGCTCTGGGGCGTGATGGCGCTATGCGTGCTGGTGATGCTGTTCATGCGCCAGCGGCATTTCGAAGTGACCGAGAAAGCGATCCAGTGGCCCGATGCGCTGGGGCTGGGCCTGTTCACCGCCACCGGCGTTCACCTGGCGCTCAATGAGCAGATGCCGATACTGGTCGCCGTGCTGATGGGCGTGACGACCGGCGTGTTCGGCGGCGTGCTGCGCGATGTGGTCTGCAATGAAGTGCCCACGGCCTTTCGTGACCACCGGCCGTATGCGGTCTGCGCATTTGCCGGCGGCTGGATTTACGCCGGGCTTGGGCTGCTTGACGCGCCGGGCTGGGTGGCGCTGGTGGCCTGCGTCGCCGTGACCGCAGGCCTGCGTCTCATGGCGCTGTGGCGCAACTGGGAACTGCCTGCCTGGCGGGTTTGACCCATCAATCCAGGCTCGCGCCGGACTCCTTCACGACCTTGCTCCATTTCGCCGATTCCTTCTGGATGAAGGCGGCAAACTGCGCCGGCGTTTCGCTGTACACCTCGGCGCCCTGCTCATTGATCTGTTTTTTGACTTCGGGCTTGGCCAGCACCTTGGCGATGGCGGTGTTGAGCCGGGTGACCACGGCGGGCGGCGTGGCTGCCGGCGCGAACAGGCCGAACCACGAGGTCGCCTCGTAGCCGGGCACGCCGGCTTCGGCGATGGTCGGCACGTCAGGCAGTTCGGGCGAACGCTTGGGCGTGGTCACGGCAATGGCGCGCAGCTTGCCCGAACGCACATGCTGGATGGCCGACGGCATGTTGTCGAACATGATGGCGACCTGGTTGCCCAGCAGGTCGGTCATGGCCGGGGCGCTGCCCTTGTAGGGAACGTGCTGCATGTCGACTTTCGCCATCGACTTGAACAGTTCCCCCGACAGGTGGATGGAGCTGCCGTTGCCCGACGAGCCGAAGTTGAGCTTGCCCGGATTGGCCTTGGCGTAGGCAATCAGTTCCTTGACGGTCTTGAAGGGCTGCGCCGGGTTGGCGACCAGCAGGTTGGGCACATTGGCCACGCGCGTCAGCGGCGCGAAATCCTTGACCGGGTCAAACGGCATTTTCTTGTACAGGCTGGCATTGATGGCATGCGTGCCGACCGTTCCCATGAACAGCGTGTAGCCGTCAGCCGCCGCCCGGGCCGCCGCCTGGCCGCCGATGTTGCCGCCCGCGCCGGCGCGGTTGTCAACAATGACGGTCTGGCCCAGCTCGGCGGTCAGCGCCTGGCCGACGATGCGCGCCAGGATGTCGGTCGTGCCGCCGGCAGCGAAAGGCACGATGATGGTGATGGTCTTGCTCGGGTAGGCAGCCTGTGCCGCCGCGGGCACGGCCGCCAGCAGGCCGCTCCCCAAAAGCGCAGCGCAGGCCAGCGCGCCGAGGCTGAAACGACGGCGTGAAGCGTTGGTGAAAACAGATGAGTGAGACATGATTGAAGTCCTTGACAGGTGGAGGAAAGCCGTGAGGGCAAAAAATCAGATCGGCGCGGTTCCCAGCGTGGTGCCGCCGCAGACGTACAGCACCTGCCCGGTCACAAAGCCGTTGTCGGGCGACAAGAAGAACATGGCGGCGCGCGCCACGTCGCCGGCCGTGCCCATGCGGCCGACCGCAATGCTGTCCAGGATGCGCTGCGTCTGCGGCGCGCCCTCGGGGTTGCTCTTGCGGAACAGTTCGGTGGCAATCGGTCCGGGGCCAATCGCATTGACCGTGATGCCGTCGCGGCCAAGCTCCATCGCCAGCGTGCGCGTCATGCCGATCATCCCGGCCTTGGTGGCCGAATACACGATGCGGTCCACCTTGCCCAAGGCGGCGCGCGAGGACATGTTGACGATGCGGCCCTGGCCGCAGGCGCGCAAGGTCGGCAAAAAGGCCTGCGTCAGCAGCAGGACGGCGCGCAGGTGCAGGCCGACCACGTCGTCCAGCGAGGCCGTCGTGGCGGTGTCGATGGTGCCGGGACGGGTGGCGCCGGCATTGTTGACCAGCGCGGTCACGTTGTGCCGGGCGGCAATCTCGGCGGCGCGCTCGCGGGTGGGCGCTTCCTGCGTCAGGTCGGCCTGGTAGGACACCAGTTGCGGATGGCTCCAGTCGGGCAGAACGTAATCAAGGTTGACCACGCTGTTGCCTTGCGCCAGCAGGGCCTCGGCGATGGCCCGGCCAATGCCTGAACTGGCGCCGGTGACCACGGTGGTTTGATTCAAGGGTGCCGTCATGGCGTTCACACCCGTTCCAGGATCACGGCAATGCCCTGCCCCACGCCGATGCACATGGTGCACAGCGCGTAGCGCCCGCCGGTCTGGTGCAGCCGGTTGACCGCCGTGGTGGCCAGGCGCGCACCGCTGGCGCCCAGCGGGTGGCCCAGCGCAATCGCGCCGCCCCAGGCGTTGACGCGCGGGTCGTCGTCGGGCACGCCGAGCATGCGCAGCACGGCCAGCCCCTGCGCGGCAAACGCCTCGTTGAGTTCGATCACGTCCATCTGGGCGATGGTCAGGCCGGTCAGCGCCAGCACTTTTTGCGTCGCCGGCGCCGGGCCGATGCCCATGACGCGCGGCGCCACGCCAGCCGTCGCCATGCCGACGATGCGGGCTCTAGGCGTCAGGCCGTTCCTGGCGGCGCTGGCTTCATCGGCCAGCAGCAGCGCGCAGGCGCCGTCGTTCACGCCGCTGGCGTTGCCCGCCGTCACGGTGCCGTCCGGGCGCACGATGGGCTTGAGCCTGGCGAGCACTTCCATCGAGGTTTCGCGCGGATGCTCGTCCTTGCTGACGAGGACAGGCTCGCCCTTTTTCTGGGCAATGCTGACCGGCGTGATTTCGGCGTCAAAAAACCCGGCCTGCTGCGCGGCGACGGCCCTGAGCTGGCTGCTGAGAGCCATCTGGTCCTGGTCCTGGCGGCTGATCTGGTAGTCGGTGGCGACGTTCTCGGCGGTTTCGGGCATCGAATCGACGCCGTACTGCGCCTTCATCAGCTTGTTGACAAAACGCCAGCCGATGGTGGTGTCATAGACCGTATTGGCACGGGAAAAAGCGCTCTCGGCCTTCGGCATCACAAACGGCGCGCGGCTCATGCTCTCGACGCCGCCGGCGATCATCAGGCCGGCCTCGCCCGACTTGATGGCGCGCGCTGCCGTGCCTAAAGCATCCAAACCCGAGCCGCACAGGCGGTTGACCGTGCCACCGGGCACTTCCAGCGGCAGCCCGGCCAGCAAGGCGCTCATTCGCGCCACGTTGCGGTTGTCTTCGCCCGCCTGGTTGGCGCAGCCGTAGATCACGTCGGCAACCATCTGCCAGTCCACGTCCGGGTTGCGCGCCATCAGCGCCCGGATGGGAATCGCGCCCAGGTCGTCGGCGCGAACGCTGCTCAGGGCGCCGCCGTAGCGGCCGAAGGGGGTGCGGATGGCATCGCAGATAAAGGCTTGGGTGATGGTCATTGGCTTGTCTCTTTGGGTAAGGTCGATACGGTGAAAAAGGTTGTCCGGCTCAGGCGGCAATCGGCAGGCCGAGCAGCTTTTCGAGTTCGGCATGCTCCAGCCCATCGACCTTGTCGATGAGCTTGAGACCGTCTGGCGTGCATTCCAGCGTCGCCAGTTCGGAGTAGATGCGCTTGACGCAGCCAATGCCGGTGAGCGGATAGCTGCACTGCGCCACCACCTTGCTCTCGCCTTTTTTGGTCAGCAAATCCATCATGACCCAGGTCTGCTTGGCGCCGATGGCCAAATCCATGGCGCCGCCCACGGCCGGAATCGAGCCGGGCTCGCCGGTGCTCCAGTTGGCCAGGTCGCCGGTAGCAGACACCTGAAACGCCCCCAGCACGCAGATGTCAAGGTGGCCGCCGCGCATCATCGCAAAGCTGTCGGCATGGTGAAAGTAAGCGCCGCCCGCAAGCAAGGTGACGGGCTGCTTGCCGGCGTTGATGAGGTCGTAGTCTTCCTCGCCCTCGGCGGGCGCCGGCCCCATGCCGAGAATGCCGTTTTCACTGTGCAGGATGACCTCGCGCCCGGCCGGGATGTGGTTGGCCACCTGTGTCGGCATGCCGATGCCCAGGTTGACGTAGGCGCCGTCGTGGATGTCCTGCGCCACGCGCCTGGCCAGTTCCTGCTTGCTTCGTTTTTGATAGCTACTCATGCTTGCTCCTTGTGCGCATTAAGCCGATTTGGCACTGATTTTGATGCCGCCGGCCTGGGTGGCGACGTGGTCAATCCTGACGATCTTCGAGACATGGATGCCCGGCGTCACGATGGCTTCAGGGTCGAGCGCGCCCAACTCCACGATCTCATGCACCGTCGCGACCGTGTGCCTGGCCGCCGTGGCCATGACCGGCCCGAAATTGCGCGCCGACATGCGGTAGGTCAGGTTGCCCCAGCGGTCGCCGCGCTCGGCCTTGATCAGGGCCACGTCGCCATGAATCGGGTATTCGAGGACGTAATGCCTGCCGTTGATCTCGCGCGTTTCCTTGCCCTGGGCCAGTTCGGTGCCGTAGGCCGTGGGGCAGAAGAAAGCGCCGATGCCGGCACCGGCGGCGCGCAGGCGCTCGGCCAGGTTGCCTTGCGGCACCAGTTCGAGCTCGATGCGGCCGCTGCGGTACAGGGCGTCAAACACCTGGCTGTCGGCCTGCCGGGGGAAGCTGCAGATGATCTTGCGCACGCGCCCGGCCTTGAGCAGGGCCGCCAGCCCGGCTTCGCCATTGCCGGCGTTGTTGTTAACGACGGTCAGGTCCTTGGCGCCCTGCGCGATCAGGCCGTCAATCAGCTCGCCGGGGATGCCGGCGGTGCCGAAGCCGCCAATCAATACGGTCGAGCCGTCTTTCACACCGGCAAGCGCATCGGCCACCGACAGGGCAATCTTGTTAATCATTCATGAGTCTCCAGGGAATAGCGAAGGGGGAATATCTGGCGGGCGGTGACGCCTGGCGCAAGCCGAAGCAGTCAAATTGCGGTTTTTATTTGTTCGCAATTAGAACAAGTGTTCGTATAATGAATTTTAGGAGAATAATTCAATCATGGCAACTGCCCGCACCAAAATCCCCACGGAACCTTCCGGCTCGCCTGCGCCAACACGCACGTCGCCCGCGCCCGGCGACAGCTATGTGCAGTCCTTTGCGCGCGGCCTGGAAGTCATTCGTTCGTTCAGCGCCCGGTCGCCCCGGCAAACGCTCACCGAAGTGGCCGGTCGCACCGGGCTGACGCGGGCGGGTGCGCGGCGGATTTTGCTGACGCTGCAAACGCTGGGCTATGTGGAAAGCGACGGCAAGCTGTTTCGGCTGACGCCGCGCATGCTCGATCTGGGTTTTGCCTACCTGTCGTCGCTGCCGATCTGGAACCTGGCTGAGCCCGTCATGGAAGCGCTCGTCGAGGAAGTGAAAGAGTCATGCTCGGCCGCCGTGCTGGACGGCACCGACATCGTCTATGTGCTGCGCGTGCCGACGCACAAGATCATGAGCATCAGCCTGGGCGTGGGTTCGCGGCTGCCGGCCTATTGCACGTCAATGGGCCGCATGCTGCTGTCGGCCTTGCCGCCAGATGAAATGACGCAGGTGTTGCAAGCGTCAGACCGCACGGCGCGCACCCGCTACACGGTGACCGACGTGAACGAGCTGGCCGCCAAAATTGCACAGGTGCGCAAGCAGGGCTGGTCGCTGGTCAATCAGGAACTTGAGGAGGGATTGATTTCGATGGCGGCGCCGCTTACCGACCGCGCCGGCCAGACGGTCGCGGCGCTCAACATCAGCGGCCAGGCCAATCGCACCAGCGCCAAGGTCATGCAGGAGACGATGCTGCCGCCCTTGCTGGCCGCTGCGCAGGCTATCTCGCAAAGGCTGAGCCTGCAGCGCAACTGACAAGCCGGGGCAGGCCAGGCAATTGGCCGGCTCAAGGAAGAACCGCGATTCAGGATTTGCGCGCGCCCATCACCAGCACGATGGCGCCCAGGACGATGGCGCCCAGGCTCAGCCACTGCGGAATGTTCACCGATTCCTTTTCCGTGACGGTCAATTCGATGGGGCCGATTTTGGCGGCGGTCGTGTCCTTGGTGAAGCTGAATCCGCCGGTAAAAAACCCGGCCAGGCCGGCCACAATCAAGATAATGCCGGCGATACGTGCTGCATTCATGAGAAATCTCCTCGCCGGGCGTGTCTGTCGTTGGATAGCTTGCCCCGGTACTGCACCACCCTGCGGCCAATGTAAGGACTTGTTCCAGGCTTGTCTGTAGGACGCTATCGGCGGTATCTGGCCGAGGGGCTGGCAGCCCGCTGTTCAGCCTGAAAACACCACGCCGCTTGCGCAAACAGGCCGCGTGCTACGCTTTCGGCCATGTTTAATCCCTCACAAGCCGATGTTCGCCGTTTTTTTTGCTCCGTTTATGCCAAAGCGCGCACCAGTCAACCGCTTGAAGCTATAGAAACCATAGCAAGTCAATGGATTGACGAGCACCCTGAATATCATCCGGACTTCATGAACGCAGACGCTGCGCTGGAAAAGATGTACGACGTGGAAGGCGGCCACACCAACCCGTTCCTGCACCTGGCCATGCACCTGTCGATCAGCGAGCAGTGCTCGATTGACCAGCCGCGCGGCATTCGCCAGGCGGTCGAGCTGCTGACGGCCCGGCGGCGTTCGCTGCACGACGCCCACCATGAAACCATGGAATGCTTGGGGTCCATGGTCTGGGAAAGCCAGCGCTCGGGCCGCCCGCCCGATGGCGCGGCCTATATCGAGTGCGTGCAGCGCCACGCGACCAGGGATTGAGGTCCGCGCAGAGGGTTCTGCCCGCCATGCGCCCATAAAAAAAGCCGCTTGATCAGCGGCTTTTTTGCACAAGGGCGGGTCGGCTTAGCGGAAGCGGCTTTCGGGAATCACCTTCAGGTCACCCGGCACGGATGACAGGTAGTTGGCCATGGCCTTGAGTTCGGCATTGGTGTACTGCTTGGCCATGCCACCCATGATGGGGTGGGCGCGGCCGACCTTTGCGTTGGCATTGGCGCCGTTGTCTGCCTTGTAGGCCTTCAGCGCCACAAACAGGTAGTCGGCATGCTGGCCCGCGATCTTGGGGTAGGAAGGGTCGATGGGCTGGCTGAAATTGGCACCGTGGCACGACGCGCAATTGGCTTTGTTGAGCAGCGCCTGAACTTCAACACTGGGCTCTTTTGCGGGCTTGGCGGGAAGTTCCGCACCGGCCACCACGCCATGCGTACTGTAATAAGCGGCCAGGTCGGCAATATCCTGGTCGTTCAGCGTGTCGGCGATGTTGCGCATGGTGGGATGTTTGCGATCACCTTTTTTGTACTCATGCAGCGCAGCAGAAATATAGCCGGCGTTCTGGCCTGAAATCATGGGCACCTTGTAGACCTCTGGAAAAGAGGATTGATAGCCCTTGATACCGTGGCAACCGATGCACATGGCATTCTTGGTCTGGCCTGCATTGGCATCGCCCTTGATGTCCTGGGCAAGGCTTGCAACCGTCACGAAAGAGACAGCCAGGGCAAATATCGAGGTGAACAGCTTATTCATTTTGCGCGCACAATCAGGTGAAAAGTCATCGTTAAAACAACGGTGGATTATATCTGGCCCTGTCAATCACGGGCCATTTCTCATCATTCCACCGCATACCCCATTTACATCAATACGCTCATTCCAAAAATCATGAAATTTCAAGGATCGAAAAACTACGTTGCCACGCCGGACCTGATGCTGGCCGTCAATGCCGCCTCCACCCTGACGCGGCCGCTGCTGGTCAAGGGCGAGCCCGGCACCGGCAAGACCATGCTGGCCGAGGAAGTGGCGCAGGCCTTGAGCCTTCCACTGCTGCAATGGCACATCAAATCGACCACCAAGGCGCAGCAGGGCCTGTATGAATACGATGCGGTGTCGCGCCTGCGGGATTCGCAGCTGGGCGATGAAAAGGTCAAGGACATTCACAACTACATCGTCAAGGGCGTGCTGTGGCAGGCCTTTACCGCAGACGAACCCGTGGCCCTCCTGATTGATGAAATCGACAAGGCCGACATCGAGTTTCCCAACGACTTGCTGCGCGAAATCGACCGCATGGAGTTTTACGTTTACGAAACGCGCGAACTCATCAGGGCCAAACACCGCCCGCTGGTGTTCATCACGTCCAACAACGAAAAGGAACTGCCCGACGCCTTCTTGCGCCGCTGCTTTTTCCACTACATCAAGTTCCCCGACGCCGACACCATGAAGAGCATCGTGGACGTGCACTTCCCCACGCTCAAGAAAGAACTGCTGGCAGCCGCGATGAAGACGTTCTACGACGTTCGCAACCTGCCCGGCCTGAAAAAGAAACCGTCCACCAGCGAGTTGCTCGACTGGCTCAAGCTGCTGGTGGCCGAGGACATTCCGCTCGAAGCGCTGCAAAGCAGCGACCAGAAGGTCGCAGTGCCGCCGCTGATCGGCGCGCTGCTGAAGAACGAGCAGGACGTGACGCTGTTTGAAAAACTGGTGTTCATGCAGCGCAACAACCGTTGACGCTGAAAAGAAAAGCGAAACATCATGAGCTTTGTCCAGCCTGTTACCTTGGCGGCAAGAGGCCTGGAACTCGTCCCGCTGGCGCTGGAGCACGAAGCCGGGCTGCGTGCGGCGGCGGCCGATGGCGAACTCTGGAAGCTGCGCGTCACCTCAGTGCCCGAGCCCGAGCAAACCCAAGCCTATATTGAAGCCGCACTGGCAGCCAGGCAGGATGGCAACCGTCTTGCTTTTGCGGTGCGTGACCAGGCCAGCGGAACCGTGCTGGGCAGCACCAGCTACCACGACATCCTTCCGGCGGTCAGGCGCGTCGAGATTGGCTACACCTGGTATGCCGCCCGCTGCCAGCGCACCCACGTCAACACCACCTGCAAACTGCTGATGCTCACGCATGCGTTTGAAACCCTGGGTTGCAACGTGGTGGGCTGGCGCACCGACAATTTCAACTTCGCATCGCAAGCGGCGATTGAGCGGCTGGGCGCCAAGAAAGACGGCGTGATCCGGGGCCACGCCCTGCGCCGCGACGGCACGATACGAGACACCGTGATGTACAGCCTGCGCTGCGGTGAATGGCCCGAAGTGAAAGCGCAACTGCTGTACCTGCTCGACAAGCCGCGCTGACTTTCACAAGCCGGGATGACAATATACAATTCGTATATTGTAAAACAAGGAGGTTCTGATGACCACAGCCGCCGTATTCATGTCGGGAAACAGCCAGGCAGTGCGCCTGCCCAAGCAGTTTCAACTGCAATCCAGGCGCGTACACATCGAGCGGCGGGGCGATGAGATTGTTTTAAGGGAACTGCCGCAGACGATGGCGGAATTCATCGCCAAGCTGCCCGTGATCACGGATTGGCCGGACGCAGGCGATGAAGGCGCAGCCGAACCGATTCAAGCCTGGTAAGCCGGTCATGTCGAACCCGCCCGCACGCTATCTGATTGACACCAATATCTGGAGCGCCCTGATACGCCGCTCCAACCCGGCGCTGGTCGAGCGCTTCAGCAGCCTGGAGTTCAGCCAGGTTTTTCTCTCCCCCATTGTTTTGGGCGAACTGCAGGTTGGCTACTACAAGGGAGACCAAACGCCCAAGCGGCGGCTGGTGATCGAGCACATCACCGCCAATGCGCAGCTGCTGCCTCTAGACGGCGGTGTCTCCGTCGCGTATGGCCAGCTTCGTGCAAAACTTGAACAAGCAGGCACGCCCATTGGACCCAACGACACCTGGATTGCCGCAGAAGCGCTGCACCACAAGCTGGTGCTGGTGACGGACAACACGCGGGAGTTTGCGCGGGTTCCGAAATTGAAGATCGAAAATTGGATATCACACCATGCTGATTGATTTTTTCTACACCCTGCGCTCGGCCAAACTGCCGGTTTCGGTCAAGGAATTCCTGATGCTGCTCGAAGCGCTGCAGGCCGGCGTGGTCGGCCCCAACAGCGGCAAGGCGGACGGCTCCGATGGCGAGATCAGCGAGGGCGCCTACAAGATCGACGACTTCTATTACCTGAGCCGCACCGTGCTGGTGAAGGACGAAAAGCACTACGACAAGTTCGACCGCGCCTTTGCCAGCTATTTCAAGGGCGTTGAGATGATTGCCGACTTCACCAGGGACATTCCCCTGGAGTGGCTGCGCAAGAACCTCGAACTCGAACTGAGCCCCGAGGACAAGGCGAAGATTGAAAAAATGGGCTGGGACGAGTTGATGGAAACGCTGAAAAAGCGTTTTGAAGAGCAAAAAGAGCGCCACGAAGGCGGCAGCAAGTGGATTGGCACCGGCGGCACCTCGCCCTTCGGCGCCAACGGCTACAACCCGCAGGGCATTCGCATCGGCCAGGAAAAAAGTCGCAACCGCAGCGCCGTCAAGGTCTGGGACCAGCGCGCCTACAAGGACTACGACGACACGCAGGAACTCGGCACGCGCAACATCAAGGTCGCGCTGCGCCGCCTGCGCAAGTTTGCCCGCCAGGGCAACCAGGAGGAACTCGATCTGGACGACACCATCCGCTCCACCGCCGCCAACGCCGGCTGGCTGGACATCAAGATGGTTCCCGAGCGCCACAACAACGTGAAGGTGCTGCTGCTGATGGATGTCGGCGGCACCATGGACGACCACATTCACCGCGTCGAGGAAATGTTCAGCGCGGTCAAGGCCGAGTTCAAGCACCTGGAGTTTTATTATTTCCACAACTGCGTCTATGACTTCATGTGGAAGAACAACCGCCGCCGCTTTGCCGAGAAGTTTCCGACCTGGGACATCATCCGCAAGTACAACAAGGACTACAAGCTGATCTTTGTCGGCGATGCCACCATGAGTCCCTACGAAATCCTGCAGGCCGGCGGCAGCGTGGAATACAACAACGAGGAAGCCGGTGCCGAATGGCTGCAGCGGCTGACCAACGCCTTTCCAAAGTTTGCCTGGATCAACCCGGAGCCGCAGGGCATCTGGCAATACCGCCAGAGCATCGGCGTGGTCCAGCAGCTGATGGGCCAGCGCATGTACCCCCTGACCCTCAAAGGACTTGAGGAAGCGATTCGGCTGCTCTCGAAATGATGTCAAAGTAAACTCGGGCGCGTGACCCATTTCAGTACCTACCACGCGCGAACGGCCGCAGGGGTGATGCCAGCGCCCTCCCGCCTTGCTTTCACCTGCGTTGCCTTGGCTGCCCTGCTCCTGGGGCCTGCAGCCAGCGCGCAAACCGCCGCGCCCATAGCGCCCATAGCGCCCGTATCGCCCGCCAGCACGTCCATGTCTTCCGGGTCAACGCCGCCGTCCAGCGTCCAGCAAACCGCGCCGCCACCGGCGCCCCCCCCCGAAAAAATCGAACCCGTGGACACGCCGCAAGGCGCTGTCGGCCCGACCAGCGCCGCGCCCGAGGTCACCGCGTTTGACATTGCCGTTCGCGCGCCAGCGGAGGTGCGGGAACTGCTTGAAAAACACCTTGAACTGCAGCGCTACCGCGCCGTCACCGATCTGGACGAAGCCGAACTGGCGCGCCTGATCGTGCTGGCCGAACACAATGTCCGCAACCTGGTCGGCACACTCGGCTACTTCAGCCCCGACATCCGCATCACCCGAGAAGGCGGCGTCAACGAGCGCCCCGTCATCGTGGTGGCCGTTGATCCCGGACAAGCCACGAATATCGGCCCGGTGGCCATCACCTTTGCGGGCGACATTGCCGTCTCGCCTGACCTGGATGCGACAGCCCAGCGCACTGAAATCGAGCGCGACTGGCGTTTGCCGACAGGCCTGCGCTTTACCCAGGATGCCTGGAGCGGCGCCAAGACCCAGGCCTTGCGGCAACTGGTGGCCCGCCGCTACCCGGCCGGCAAGCTGGCCGGCAGCCTGGCCGACGTGGATGCCCCAGGCCGCACAGCCAGCCTGAGGGTCGATCTGGACTCGGGGCCGCTGTACCGGCTCGGCACTATGCAGGTCAGCGGCGTGGAACGCTACGACCCGGCGCTGGTGCCGCGACTGGCGCGGCTGAACCAGGGCGATATTTACGACCTGAACCAGTTGGTGCAGGCGCAGCAGCGGCTGGCTTCCAGCGGTTATTTTGATTCGGCCTATGTCTTCATCAACCCCGAGAACGACCCGCTGGCCGTTCCCGTGCAGGTGCAGGTGCGTGAAGCCAAGCTGCAAAAGGTCGTTCTGGGCGTAGGCGTGACCACCGACAGCGGGCCGCGTGCATCGGTGGAGCATACGCATCACCGGGTGCCGGGCATCGGCTGGCGCGCCGTCACCAAGCTGCAGCTGGAGAAAAAATCGCCCTTTGTCCAGACCGAATGGACCTCCATCCCGGATGAAGCGAACTGGCGCTGGGGGGTGCTGGGCCGCGTCGAGCGGATCAATGACAACGAACTGATCACCCAGGCGCAGCGGCTGCGGTTTGGCCGGTCGCAAATCGGCGACCGGATCGACCGCAACATCTACCTGCAATACGACCGGGCTCATGTTCAGGGCGCGGGGCTGCTGGGCAACTCCGCAGCCGAAACCGGCGACGGCTCGGCGCTGACGGCCAATTACGTCTGGACCGGCCGCTACTTTGACAGCCTGCCGTTTCCCGCCAAGGGTTATGCCCTTGGCTTCGAGCTGGGCGCCGGCACCACGCTGGGTACAGACCGCCAGCCGTTTACCCGCACGGTGGGCCGCTGGATGGGCATCAAAACGCTGGAGCGCGGCCGGATTGCGATGCGCGCGGAAGCGGGCGCCGTGCTGGCCAAGGACACGGCCAACATCCCGGCCACCCAGCTGTTTCGCACCGGCGGCGACAACACGGTGCGCGGCTACGGCTACCGCGACATCGGCATCAAGCTGGCCAACGGCGTGATCGGTCCCGGCCGCTACCTGGCGGTCGGCAGCGTCGAGTGGCAGCGGCCCATCACGCTCAAGGGCCGGCCCAGCGAGTTCGAGCACACGGTATTCATCGACGCCGGTGCCGTGGCCGACAAGCCGCAAGACCTGAGCCCTTCCTTCGGCATCGGCACCGGCGTGCGCTGGAGAAGCCCGATTGGGCCGTTGCAGATTGACCTGGCCTATGGCCTGAAGGTCAGGCAGGCGCGCCTGCACATCAGCGTGGGCTTTGTCTTCTGATGGCCACCTCGAACAAACCCAGGCCCAAAAACAAGAAAGCTTCTGCGGCCAAGCCCATACGGCGATGGCTGAAAGGCGCTGCATGGGCCACCGCCAGCGTGGTTGCGCTGGTCGTCGGCGCAACAGGCACCCTGTGGTGGTGGGCCGGAACCGAAGGTTCGCTGGACACTGCGCTGCGCTGGGCCGGCAAGTCGCAGCCGCTGACGTTCGAGAGTGCCACGGGATCATTGCGGGCCGGTGGCCATATTGGCCAGTTGGACTGGCAACAGGACGGCATCACCGTCAATGCCCGCGATGTCAGCCTGGCCTGGCAGGCCTGGTCATTGCTTCAGGGAAGGCTCAAGCTCGACCGCTTTACCGCTGCCAGTGTCCAGGTCACCGACGAGCGTGCGCCAACGCCCATGCCAACAGCCCCGCCCAACGCGCTGGGTCTTCCCTTGCAGGTTGCGCTGGACGAATTCTCGGTGGGCCAGTTTGAATACAGAGGCAAGACCGCATTCACCGCATCCGAAATAGCGGGAAGCTATCTCTACACCGGCCTGCAGCATCAGCTTGACCTGAAAAGCGTTCAGGTCGCCAACGGGCGCTACAGCGGGCGCGCCGCCCTGACGGCAGCCGGCCCGCTGACGCTGGACGCCAGCTTGTCGGGTGCGCTCGATGTTGCTATTGCGAATAATCCGGCATCGGTGCCGCTGGCATTCCAGGCCACGGCCAGCGGCCCGCTGACCGAGTTGCTGGTCAAGGCCGAACTGCAGGTCACGACGCCCCCAGCCGCCGATGCAAAAAAACCCGCGCCGCAACCCCAGGCCAGCGCCAGCGCCCGCGTCATGCCGTGGGCGGCGCAGCCCCTGCCGCAAGCCGATGCCACGTTCCGCGACCTGGACATCGCGGCCTTGTTGCCGGACATGCCGCAAACCCTGCTGACCGGCAGCGCCAGCGTTCGGCCGCTTGAAAGCAAAACCCCCGCCGCCAGCCCGGCCTGGGCCTTGCAAATGCAACTGGCCAATGCCCTGCCCGGCCCGTGGGACCAGAAACGCCTGCCGCTGGAACAACTGGAAACCCAGGGCGAATGGGTCAATGGCACAGCCATGGTGCGCAGCCTCAAGGCGCAACTGGGCGGCGGCGAACTGCTGGCCAGCGGCGAATGGACCCGGCCATCGCCGGCCGACAAGCCCGCCACGGCAGTCCCTGCAGCGCCCGCGCAGGCCTGGCAACTGAAGGCCACGCTCAAACGCATCAATCCGGCCCGATTGCATACCCAACTCGCGCCCTTGCCACTGGACGGCCGGGCCGAGGCCAGCGGCCAGGGTGCCAGCGCGCGCTTTGATGCCAGCGTTCAGACCGTGGCAGGCGCAGGCAAACCGGGCAACAGGCCAGCGCCCGGAACCCATTCCGGCCAGAACCATTTTCTGCAACAACTTCGCCTGCGTGACGCCAAGGCCACCGGCAGCTGGAATCCGCAACAGGCGGGCGGCACCCTGGCGCTATCGGCCCTGCGGGTGCGCACCGACGACGCCGAACTGAGCGGCCAGCTTGAAGTGCAGCCCGCAGCAAAAGGCGGCCAGGGCAAGCTGGCATTGACGGCCCCCGGCCTGGATGCCCGGTTCAATGGCGAATTGCGCAAAACCAGCGGCAACGGTGAATTGAACCTGCGCGGCCGCGATGCCGGCCAGGCTCTGCGCTGGCTGCAAAAACTCCCCGGCATGCCTGCCACGGTGTTGAACGCTTCGGCCAGCGGCAGCGCCGAACTGCAAGCCACATGGCAAGGCGGCTGGCAGGATCCGGCCCTGCAGGCGCGGCTGGACGTGCCTTCGCTGGACTGGATTGCGGCCACGCCCAAGGCGGCAACGCAGGCCAAAGTCACGCCTGCCACACCAACCACGCCCGCTGCGCCCGCCGCAGCAAGCCCGGCTCTGCTCAAGGTCCGCGAACTGCAAGCCACGCTGTCAGGCCGCTTGAGCCAGGCGCAACTGGGCGCGCAGGGCCGGGTCGAAATCGACCAGCGCCGCTATGCGCTGCAATTGTCAGCCGATGCTGGCCGATTGAAACCGGCGGGCAATGCCAATGCGCCGCTGGGCGAATCAGCCTGGCAGGGTCTGCTCAAGCAACTCAGCCTGAGCGTTGAAGACCCGGCCCTGGGCAGCGGCGCATGGCGGCTTGCAACCCACAGCCCGGTGCCGCTCAAGTGGACACCGGCACGCGCTGGCGGCGGAGCCTTTGAAAGTGGCGCCGGCGAAGCGCTGTTGACGGCGCCACCCGGCAATGCATCGAATGCTGCGCCGTCCCAGGCCACGCTGTCGTGGCAACCCGTGCGCTGGCGGCCCGGCGAACTGGTGACAGCCGGCAAGATCACCGGCTTGCCGATTGCCTGGGTCGAGTTGCTGGCCGGCCCGCAAATGAAGGGTGCGGGCCTGGGCGGCAGCCTGGTGTTTGACGGCCACTGGGATGCCGTGCTCGGCAACACCCTCAAACTCAATGCCAGCCTGGCGCGCAGCAGCGGCGACATCACGGTGCAGGCCGAAGGCATGCAAGGCAAGCCGGTGCGGGTGGCCGCCGGTGTCAAGCAGGCGCGGATTTCACTGGAAACCCTGGGGGACGCCCTGACGCTTGCCCTGGTCTGGGACAGCGAACGCGCCGGCACGGCCAACGGCCAACTCAAAACGAGACTGCTTCGCGCCCCCGGCGGGCAAGGCGTGGGCGGCTGGCTCTGGCCGGCTGATGCGCCGCTGAGCGGCCAGCTTCGCGCGCAATTGCCGCGCATCGGCGTCTGGTCATTGCTGGCGCCGCCCGGCTGGCGGCTGCGCGGCTCACTGGGGGCCGATATCGCCATCAGCGGAACCCGTGCCGCCCCCAGCCTGGCAGGCGATTTGCAGGCCAATGACCTGGCCTTGCGTTCGGTCGTCGATGGCATCGAGTTCGGCAACGGCCGCCTGCGCGCCCGGCTGGACGGAACGCGCATGCGCATCAGCGAATTCACCTTGCAGGGAGCAGGTGACAAAGGCACCGGCGGCAGCCTCACGGCCCAGGGTGAAGCCGGCTGGATAGCCGGCAAACCCCAGGTGCAGCTCGACGCCAAACTGCAGCAGCTGCGCGCCAGCATCCGCACCGACCGGCAACTGACGGTCTCGGGCGATGTGCAGGCCGGCCTCAAGGGCGAACAGACCGAGTTCACCGGCAAGCTGGTGATTGACCAGGCGCGCATCCTCCTGCCCGACGAAGGCACGCCGCAGTTGGGCGACGATGTGGTGGTGCGTACCGCCAGCGGCGCGGCGGCAGGCCAGAAGGCACCGTCGCAAACCAGCGCGGACACTGCGGACAAGGCCAGCCGGCCGCTCAAGCTGGCGGTGGACATCGACCTGGGACGCGATTTCCGGATTCAGGGCAAGGGCATTGACACGCGGATTCGCGGCACGCTGGCGCTCAGCGGCAATTCGCTCAGCGACCCCCGCCTGCTGGGCACCGTCAGAACCTTTGGCGGGCAATACCGCGCCTACGGCCAGCGCCTGGATGTCGAGCAGGGCGTGATTCGCTTTACCGGAGCGATTGACAACCCGGCGCTCGACATTCTGGCGATACGCCCCAACCTCACGCAACGCGTCGGCGTGCAGATCACCGGCACCGCCCTGCTGCCCAGCGTGCGGCTGTATGCGCAGCCCGAGTTGCCTGATGCCGAAAAGCTGTCATGGCTGGTGGTCGGCCGGGCCTCGGCCTCGGGCGGCGCCGAAGCGGCCTTGCTGCAGCAGGCCGCGCTCGCCCTGCTGGGCAGCAAAAGCGGCGGCATGTCGGGCGGGCTGGCCGCCTCGCTGGGGCTGGATGAGCTGTCGTTTCGGGGTGCGTCCAGCAATGCGGACGGCACGGCCACGGGCGGCGCCGTCACGCTGGGCAAGCGTTTTTCGCGCAATTTTTATGCGGCTTATGAACGCAGCATTTCGGGGGCGCTGGGAACGCTGTTTGTGTTCTATGACCTGTCGCGGCGCTTCACCCTTCGCGCCCAGGCCGGCCAGCAAAGCGCGGTGGACCTGATTTTCACCATCCCCTACGACTGAATCGGCACCTGCCAGCTTTTCAATAACGCCCGTTCAGCGCATACAATTCCTGTTCTTCGCAACTTGCCAAGACGTGCCGCCATAGTTCAACGGATAGAACGAGTGCCTCCTAAGCGCTAGATACAGGTTCGATTCCTGTTGGTGGCACCAGATTACAAGCCGTATCGTTCCATAGACGTGCGGCTTTTTTGTTTTCCCCTCTGAAAATCACTAAAAACGCACCTTGCGTCGTGCGCTAGCGTTCGTAAAAGTGCGCTTCAATCCGGGCATATCTGGGGGCACATTTGGGGGCACATTTTCGGAAAGTGGGGGCACATTTACCAAGCGTGCTCCCCCAGCATCCGGGCTTGTGCCGGGCAAGTTCCAAAGGCAGGGAGAGGCTGGCCAGCAGCTCAGGACAGGCAGGCACGGCCTGTCTTGCCAGTCTTATTTGAATTCTGCTTGTTGCACATTTACGGGAATTTATCAAAAATCCCTCTACTTTCGGCTATCGCTTTTTTGAGTGGGGACAGTGGGGACAGTGGGGACACCGCATAAACAGGGGCTTTGCGCGTCCCCACTGTGTCCCCACTGCCCCTAAACAGTGGGGACAAATCATTTTTTATGCACATTTCCGGGCATTTTTTCGAAAAACCCTGAAAAATACGCTTACGTAACGCTTACATGGCCTGAATTTACCTGTTCATTATTTTTACGTTTTGCACATTTTCGGGCATTCAATAAAAATCATTGGGCAGCTTTGAAGCCGTTTGCGTTTCAGATTTCAGGGTTTTTGCTGCCTGCAGTTCAGGCAATGACCTGTTTGCATGAGGGACGGCCAGTACAGGGCGCTAAAGTCATTCCGTATAAGTGCGCAAAGGTACAAATTTGCGGACTTAACACCATAAGCCGGAACCAAAAACGGACTTTTTACGAATCGCTGCGTATTCCGGTGAACGTGACCGCTGATTCCGGCAACGTGACCGGCATTCCGGCGAACGTGACCGGGGGTCGGTGTTGCGCGTTTTGATTTTATGCCGGCCCGCTTTCCCGGCTGTTTTGCCCTTCTGTGGAATTGAATTTTTTGAACGAATAGGCCCCTGCCAGGCCGCCGGAGGCCCCCTGGCCGTGGGGGCCTACTTGTCGGCGATCCCTTTTGCGGGCGGGTTTTTTTTACGCAGCGATTCGCCCGTGAGCGTGAAGCGGTGATGGTTTTGCATGAGCCGATCAAGCATGGCATCGGCCACAGTTTGGTCACCTATCCACTCGTGCCAGTGCTCAATGGGCAACTGGCTGGTAATGACGGTGGCGCGCTGGCTGGCCCGGTCGTCAATGATCTCCAGCAGATCGGCCCGGGTTTGACTGTCCATGGCGGCCATGCCCCAGTCGTCGAGCAGCAAGACGTCCGTGTTTTTGAGCGTGTCCAGCCAGCGCGTAAAGGTGCCGTTGGCGTGGCGAATGCGCAGTTCCTCGCCCAAGCGGGGAACCCGCAGGTACAGCGCACTGTGGCCACGCCGGCAGGCATGCTGGGCCAGCGCGCACGCCAGCCAGGACTTGCCCGCGCCGGTGGCTCCGGTGATCAGCACGGCGTGCCCGGCATTGACCCATTCGCCCAAAGCTAGACTCATCACCGCGCTGCGTTCAATGCCCCGGGTGCTGCGGCTGTCCAAATCTTCTATGACCGCTTGCGGGTATTTGAGTTTGGCGGTTTTGAGCAATCGCGCACAGCGCCGGTCTTGCCTGCCATGCACCTCCCGGTCGACCAGCAAGGCCAGCCGTTCTTCAAAGCTCATGGCGCCGATGCCGCTTTGCTGGAGCTGGTGCTCCAGCGCCTGGGCCATGGTTTCCAGGCGCAGACTGCGCAGTTGATTCAAGGTGGTGTTCATCATCATTTTGGAATTCTCTGTAAAGGGTTTCATTGGTAGTAGTTCGCGCCACGCACGTGGGCGTGTGCGGGCGATGTCCACTCTGGCGTGGTGCTCGCTTGCAGCAGGTCGCGCCGGTTGAGCAAGATGTCGCGGATGTGGGTGTATTTGCTGGTGCCCAAGCTCAACGCCAAGGTGCAGGCCGCCTCCAGCCTGGCGTCGCCGTAGCGTTTGGAGAGGGACAGCAGGCCCAAACAGGCGCGGTAGGCGTGCTCGGGATGGGGTTGGCGCTGCAGCATCTTTTGCACCGTGGCCGCACAGGCCACCCCAATACGCGCGCCCCAGGCGATGAGCCGCTCGGGCGTCCACTGCGCCTGGTGCTGGTGGCGCTCGGGCAGGTGTTCAATCACGGTGGTAAAGCTGCCTTTGTGGGCGCAGCGCATGTGGCTGGCCACCCGGTTGCCACGGTGCAAGACTTCTACCGCATGGGCGGTGACGCGCAACTCCAGCGCCAGGCCAACCAGGGCGTTGGGCACGCTGTAGCGGTGGCCCTCGAATTCGACGTGGCTGTCGATGTGCACGCGCACCGTCTTGAAGACCGCCCATTCCCAGGGCTGCAGCGGCAGGGCCATCAGGGCCGGTGCGTCGATCTGCGCGAACACGCTGGCGCGGCTGCCGGGCAACTTTTGAAAGGCACGCTGGTTGAGCCAGTGCAGCAAGGGGGTGATGGCGTCGTTGACCTCCTCCACGCTGGTGAACTGATGCTTGCGCAGGCGTGCCAGGATCCAGCGCTCGACCAGCAAAACGCTCAGCTCGACCTTCGGTTTGTCCTGTGGGTGATAAGCGCGCGCAGGAAGCACACTGCAGCCGTAGTGACGGGCAAAGTCCTGCACGCTGTCGGTCAGCAGCGGCTCGTAGCGGTCGGCCTTGGTCACCAGGGCGCGCGGGTTGTCGGGGATGATGAGCTGGGGCACGCCGCCATAAAAGGTCAACGCCTGCGCGGTGGCGCCCAGCCAGTCGCGTGCCGTCTGCGCGGGCGTAGCCAGGCAAAAGCAGTAGCCCGACACGCCCATGGCCGCCACAAAGAGGTTGGCGCGGCCAATTTCCTGCCCGTGCACCCTCAGGGCCAGCGTCGGGCCGGCATAGTCGATGAAGAGTTTCTCACCGGCGCGGTGGACCTGGCGCATCGAGCGTTTGAGCCGTTTGGCAAACTGGCGGTAGTTCTCGCAAAACTGCGAGTAGCGCCAGGGCTTCAGGGGCCAGTCCGCACGGTGCTCGTCGCCGACCTGGGCGCAGTATTCCTCCCACAGCAGCATGAGCGTCACACCCTTGCGGCCAAGCTCCTGGTGAAGCCGCCCGAAGTCGGCTTGCGCATAGGTCTGGCTGGCGCGAGACGACGCCAGCAGGCGTCGCTCCAGCGCGGCTTCGTCCAGGGCTGAAATGGCCGGCCAGTCCAGCCCGGCGGCGACGGCCAGGCCCACGTATTTGGTGACGACACCTTTGGAGAGCCCCAGGGCACCGGCGATTTGTTGATGGGACTGTCCACCCTCGAATTTCAGACGCAGGGCGTCTTTGAGTTTGCGCATATTGATCCTTAAGGCGGGCATGTGTCTCTTTGCAAAAAGCATCGAAGCTACACGCCACGCCGGGTTTCGTTCATGCGCAACACCGTGCCGACGGCGTATACCGCCGTGCCGACTGTCGTGACCAAAGACATCGGTCACGTTCGTCGGAATCAGCGGTCACGTTGCCGGAATCCCTCCGGTCACGTTCACCGGAATGTCGGTCACGATCCCGGAATCACCGGTCACGTTGGTCCGGAATACTCAAATCGCAGGAACTGGCGAAACCGAGGGGGCTGAATTACCCGTACGGGAAACCCCTCCGGGAGTACCTATAGGGGGTGTACCCGGCCAGCTCAACCAGTCGGGCCTACGTGTGGGCGGCACATCGGCCATGCTCAGGCTTAGTCTGGTGCGCATACGCAAGCACAGCCACAGCGAGCACCAGCGGCCCGGGCCTTGCTCTGGTGCCTGGTATCACTCAGGAAGGAGTTTTGCAGCGCGGAAGGAACTCCCGTACCCCACCGCCTACCGGCGGCCCGGCCATGGGCTCACGCTGGCCACACCTTCAGGATGTTGACGGCTATCAGCAAGTCATCAAGGCAGACGCTTACAGGTCAAGGCCGAATATTGCAGGCGTTATCCGGTAGCACCTGGTGGTGCTCATGCCAGGCAGGCGCGGCTTGCAATCGAACGTGCGGCCCTTTTCAGGCATCAAGCAGCCATGATCCAGCAAGACACGGCATACAGCCATATAGTCAAAGCCTTGGCATACCTCTGCCCGAAAGGTTTCGGCCAGGATGAAATATTCATAGCTCACGCCCTCGCCCAAGGCAGCGGGCATCTTTTCGCCGAACTCTTGCAGGTGTTGGCTATTGCTCTTGATGGGCTCACCGTCAGTATTCAACATGCGCCGCACGCCGGCACGTTGCAGGGTCTTAGGTGCATGGTCATCAGCCCCACGGTGCCAGATAGCAAAGCGGCCTTCGCCATGCGCTTCAAGAAACCGCCGCACCGCCCGCAGCATGGCCACGATCTCGCCATTGCCGTTGCCACCACGGGCGGCCAGCCAGGCGCCAAAGCACGAACGGGCCGCCTGTTCACTCTCGCCTAACTGCCAGCCGCTCAGGCCCGCCGCCGTGGCCAGCTCACCGGCCGCGCCCACCAGCGCAAAGCGTGCGCCCACGCGCTCCACCTGCCCGCTGGAATCCTTGGGAATCAACTGCGCGGCCAGGGCGTCAGCCGCTTTACGAATGCGGGCCTTGAGCGTGTCGGCGTTGACGGTCAACCATTCGAGCCAGGCGCGGCCGGTTGCACCGTACACGGCTTGCGCCTGGTGCGTGATGTGCTTGGCAAAGGCCGCGCCGCCCGCGTGTCCGTGCAGCTCCTCAAATGCCCCCAGCCCCATGCCCGCATCGGCCGGAATGTCAGCCATACGCACTTCCTGCCCGGTGCGTGTGCGCTTCATGCCTTCAGCCATATGGTCAGCAAGCCCCAGTTCACCAGCAGACAGGAACAGCAAGCGCCAGGCTTGCCGCGTGCGCGGCGTGCCGGTGCGAGTCGCACGGGCCTTGCCCTGTTCATTGGCCAGCATGTAGGCGCATTCGCCCGCCGTCTTGGGGTCGATCTGTGCCAGCTCGTCAAGGATCAGCAGGCAGTCGCTGTGCTGCGCTGCAATGGCCTCCAGGGCGTTATCGGTCGCACGCCAGCGCTGCAGGTAGCTGGCACCGCCGTACACGCTGGCGGCCAGTTTCAGCGCCGTGGTCTTGCCGCTTGAGGAGTCACCCCGGTAGTGAAACCCGCCGCTTTCCATGCCAGCAGGGCGCAACAGCGGCCCGGCAAAGGCGCATGCCACGGCAAACACCAGACGCGAATTGCCTTCGCACAAAGCCCCGACACGCTCGCGCCATTGCTCGGGCGTGCCCTTGCTCTGAAAGGTGTTCTCCACCGCGTTATCACTCTGAAAGACGATGCGCTCTGCGTCGTCGCCTATGGTTTCGCGGGGCAGCACGAAGGCGCGGCCGCCATGCCAGCCCACGCGGTCGGTGCAACTGGCGAACTCGCCCGGCTGGCGCGTCTGGATGTACTGCGTCAGCAGGTTGCGGGCGCGTGGCGTCGTGGCAATGCGCAGGCCCATGTTCAGTAGCGTGGCGCGGTATTCGCCGCCGTCGCCCGACAACATGCGGGCGGGCATGGCCCACTGCTTGACCCGCCCCAAAGGGTCAGCAAAGGCCACGTAATAGCCCCAGCCGCCGCCGTCCTGGTCACGCGTCAGGGCCTCTACATCCATACGGCTGCAAATCCATTCAGGGGATTTTTGCTTGCCGTCCTGGTCAATGCCTTGGTGCCACACGCCATCATCGTTCACGGCAAACACATCAAACACGCGGCCCGTATCGCTGGCGCCGCCGCTAGCCTCTTGCCGGGGGCGCTGGCTGGCCTTGCCTGCCTTTGGCGGTTGCGCCGTCTGTGCGGCCGCTTGGCTGGCCAGGCGGCCATCAATGGCAAGCTCCACAATACAGCGCACCGCCTCAAGCCCGGCCGCGCCGCCGTGGCGCCGGTGCAAGTCGTTGAAATCGCTGCCACCCTCGGGCAAACCATCGGGGAACACTGCCAGCCCCCGCACAGCACGCGCCGCCGCCGTGGCTTTGTCGCGGCCCGGATTGTGGCCGGTGCGTGCAAGCGTCTGCAAGTCGTCATCCCCGCACAGCACCAGCAAGGCGGCCGGGTACAGCGTGCGCAGGGCTTTGGCAACGTGTGCCAGGTTGCCCGCGTCAAAGGCCACGGCCACCGGGCGGCCCGTGGCTTCATGCAGGCTGGCGGCCGTCGCATAGCCTTCAGCCACCAGCACCGCGCCAGGGGCGGCCGTGTCAGCCCCAGCCCCGCCTATCAGGTGCCACAGCCCCGACTTACGCCCGCCCTTCAAAAAAAGTTTGTCGGTGCCGCCGTCCGTGGGCTTGTCGGGGGCAATGCATTGCACGTTCCACAGTTCGCCCGCCGCATCGCGCACCGGCACCAGCACCACGCCGCCAAGCGCAAAGCGCACGCCGTGGGGCTGTACGCCCTTGTGGGTCAGATAGGCGCTTTCGCCCGTCTCGCTGGCTTGTGCCCACTGTGCGGCCGCTTCGCTGGCGGCGCTGGCGTGGGCAGCGTCAAGGCGGGCCTTTTCTTGCTGCCTGGTTTTTATCCGATCATGCTCGCGCCGCGCCAATGCTTCGGGGTCAGGCTTTGCGGGTGCCTGGTCGGCTTTGGGCAGCTTGAAGCCTTGTTCTTTGGCCAGGTGTAGCAGCGTGCCGATACCCACGCCGCCGCCCGCCTTGACGCTTTGCCAGGTGCCGCGTGTGGCTTTGGCGCTGTAACCCTCGCCGGTCTGGCTCCAGGCGTCAAACAGTTCAAAGCCGGTAGCGTCTGGAAACTCGCTTTTAATGGCCATCGCCAGCCGCGCCCATTCATCGCGGGGCAGGCTGGCCGGAATGAATGCCAGTGCATCGCGGGTCAGTTCGGGGGTGATGTTAGTTTGCAGCATTTGTTTTTGATAGGTCGCAGGGCTTTACAGAATCGGGTGATGCAGCGCAATAAAAAGCGCACTAATTGCCGCTGCCTTTCGCATTTCAGCGTTTAAAGCGCCATCGCGTTTAGCCTCATAAAGTTCAAATAAAGCCCAAATTTCTTGGGTTTTTTCAGGGGAAATTCCTTCTTTATCGAGTGCAAAAGTACCCAGATGGCCCCATGCCTCTCGATAAGCTTCTTCTGCACCATTCCCCAGCTCGAAACACACGCGATCAGCGGTTTCAATTTCTCGCTTGAGGCTGTCGATTTGTCGGTCTAGGACTTGGGTGCGCTTGCTCATCACTGACCTCGTGACAAGTCGGGAAGATTTGCTCTGGCCGGTGCAGGCGCTTGCACAGCGTTTTCTGTGCCCTGGTTGATGAGGTCTTGAACCCACTGAAGGACAGCGCTTTCTGGAAAAACCACAAGTCGGGCAGACAATCTGATGGAAGGCACGAACGTGCCCTTTTTCAGCATGGCGTAAATCGCGGATTTTTTGAAACCCACGATTTTTTCCACCTCTTCCAAACGGATCAGGCGGTCACGCGGGACAACTGGTTTTGACTGGTGAACAATTTACATGATTTGAGTTCCATATGAGCGCTAGCTAAACCGTTGTGGCTTGCTTCGGTGCTGACGGAACTTTGAGCCCGGCAAACTTGCCGGGCAAGCCCGGCATCTGCCGGGCTGCAAACCCGCATGGATGCTTGTTTTTTGACTTTCAGCCCGGCAAAGGCTTGCCGACAATTAGCGGCCATTGCTACGCTTTTTGGGGTTTGAATCAAACGCTGCAACCTTTCCCCCAGTCGGAAAAGGGCTTGGCTTGAGGGTTTTTTTGTGTTCTCGAATAAGACGGCGTATTGCCGTCTCCTCAATTCCCGAAAGTTCACTCAAGCGCTGGGTATAGTTTTTCACCCTTACCGCTATCAGTTCAGTTTTGGTAGCCAGCAGGCGGGCACCATCCCAGATATCCGAGTGCTTCTTATCGTCAGAACTTGCATTAACCGCCACAGCAGGCGCAGCACTACAGCCCCACAACTGCACCGCCTGTTCACACTGCATGGCCAGGCGCGAAATCAATGCATCTGATTCATTCGGTTGATGCAGCACCATGTAAAGCGCAGCCGATACGCCAGGCGTAACGCCATCGGGCAAGGAACGGGCCTGCATAGGTATTGAAGGCAGGGGGTTACCTTGACCATCAAGGCCCCGGCTGAAGGTTCGCCGCCACCTTGGATAATCCAGCCCAAACGTATCACCAGCCCCTACAGCACACGCAAGGCCCTTACCGTCAGCAACGTACAGCCCCAGGTCGGCAAGCCCTGCCAGGGCCTTATGCATGGCATGTACAGCCGGCACGAATTGCAGCCGTTTGGCGGTCATCAGCCAGCGCACCACATCAGCCAGCCCCACCAGTTCAAGCAGGGCACCGTCTGGCGTCATAGACGCGGGCGCGTTCACCCAGGGTTCGGGCGGGGATTCAATCGTTGTAAATTCGGTCATGGGGTGCCTTCAAGGGGGCAACCTTCAAAAGGTGCCAGCGCCAGGACGGTGAAGGGGTCCGTCTTTTCGCCTTTGGGGATCAGTCGCGGGCTAGGCGTGGCGAAAAACGATTTATGCCGTGTCGGGTGTCGCCATTTCTTCGCCCTGAACATAGCCGTTATGCATGGACTGAACCAATGCATAGGCGAAGGTCAGCAAATGCGCTGGTGCCCAATGCGCACGCGTCTCAGTGGCATCTTCGTGAGACGTGGCCAGCGCCTCTACCGCCACTTGCGCAGAACCCAGAAGAATCGAAAGCTGGTTGAATGCGTCCGACATTGGAACGCCTTCATTGACCGAAAAAAGCGCTTTGCCGTTGGCTGCAAAGAAATCGACTTCATGCCGGGCTGTAACCCGAACGGCTTTGTGGTTTTTGTTGTTTGCATTCATGGCTCAGCTCACCCGCTTTTCATTCAAACGGGTGTCAGCGGCCATGCGCTCAAGCATCGCCACCAAGGGGGCGATTTGATTGGTAAAAAACCCTGATGTACGGGCCACATCCTCAGATTTGCTGCCACAGAGAAGCTCAGACAAATCTTCAATACCGCGCGCCAAGCCCCAGCAATACGCCAGGCGCTCATGCAACGTGCTGGCCTCGTTCAGGATGGCCACCGGCTGAGCATCAATATTCCAGTTGGTGTTATTCCGGGCATCAAGGCGAAGCGGGGCAATGGAAGTGCTTTTCATGGCTCAGCCCCTCCCGCTGATAGCTGACTCGGTGCAGGCCTGTTTAAGCATGCTGGCGGCCCGTATGGCTTTGGCGGTCGCGGTGCGCATGGCCTCAAGGGTGTTGCCGTGGCGAACGTGGTACAGCGCCATGCTCAGGGCGTTTTCAATGGCTTGCTGGCGCTCGATGGCGGGCGTTCCAGCTACGCGCACGGGGCTGGCTGGGGCTGGTTTGAACGTGTGGGATGGTGCAAACGCTTGCACGGGATGGGCAGCGCGTGGGCTGGCCAGGGGTATGACGTTGGTCATGGTTTCCGCTCCTTGATGAGACTAAAACCACACGCGGCCTTTTCAAGAGCAACGGGTGGACGGGATGTTGAAAACATGGATCAAGCCATGCGTGCGGCCTTGCGGTTCGCACCATCCCGCCCGAAACCTTGAAGACGGGGGCAACCCCCGCACTTCCAAATTTTGGACGTGAAAAAACCCAGCTTAAGGCGTGGGTAAATGCCCCTTGATCAATGACGGTGTTTTCAAGCACCGGGCCTTTTCAGGCTTGCGTCAAATATAGCAGTGATTTTGCGTACATGCAAAAAGTTTTGCGTGTAAAACTTAATGTAAATACAATAAATGCAATGCAATTTGAATATGACCCGGCCAAAGACAGCACCAACAGCGCCAAACACGGGGCTTCGCTGGCTTTGGCTTCGCAGTTGGACTGGGGTAGCGCTCTGGTTTGGGTGGATAGCCGCCACGGCTACGGCGAAGCCCGGCAAAGCGCCCTTGGACTGATTGGGCAGCGGTTGTATTTTGTGGCGTTCGTTGACCGTGCCGATGTGCGGCGCGTCATCAGCTTACGCAAGGCGAACGATAGAGAGGTAATGCACTATGCAACAAACAGTTAAAACCCGTTCGGGCCGCGTCATCATTCGGCCTAGTCAGGCAGAAGATGCGGCCATCACAGCCGCCGCCCTGTCGGACCCGGACGCACAGCCCCTGACAGACGCGCAATTGAAAGCCATGCGCCCCGTCATGGGACGGCCGCGCATTGCAAACCCCAAAGCGCCTTTGACCATGCGCATTGATGCGGACGTGCTGGAAGCGTTGCGCTCCAGTGGTCAGGGCTGGCAAACCCGTGTCAATGCGTTGCTGCGCGAAGCCGTGGCCAGCGGCAAGGTTTAGGAGGATTTGCCGTGCAAGGGCTCATTCTTTAGATCCCAAAATTTCGCGTACAGAGTTCGTTGTGTTTCAGACAACTCTTCAGCCTTGGCATGTACTGCGGGAGTATTTACCTGCACGTCTAGCGTGGAGACAGCGTTCAACACAATGGCTGAAGCAACAAGAACAAACTCAATAGCTGCGACGCTGGCAATTTTGGAACGGATACCCAAGATTGCCCCGTTTTCATCAAAATCCAAATAATTGCAAACCATGGCACTCGATCCGTGCGCATAGTCACAAAGCGTGCGCCAAAGGGTGTGATAGCTATCCCCATGGCCGCTAAGTCTGGCCCACTCAAAAACGTTGAAACCTGACCCTTTCGTGAACTCTTCAAGGGACTCACGCAAAACGTCATCGGTAAGGTCTTCGGGTCGGCTTTCAACAGCCATTCGTCGCAAGCCACTCAATGCCTTATGACTTTCCGCCGAACCTTCCTTTGCTAGGGCTTGCAAATGTGCAGCATCCATGTTGACCGCGCTGAATACAAACATCTGCTCCAGAAGACAGCGCAACACAGCGCCAGCAGCGTCGTTCAGATCGTGCTCGACCAGTTTGCAAACCGCTTCCGCCGTTCGATACATCCGAATGGCCTGAGCGAATAAGAAAATTCGCTGCTTGTCGTTTTGCGCAGCCGTCTGCCGGGATAGTATTTCTGTGGCAAATTTGTGAAGGTCTTGCCCAAACGCCAGCGCGTCAAGTCTCAGCGTTTGGACTTTTTCCACAGAAATCACCCTTGTCTTTAAACCGTAAAAATTCCCACAGTGGACGGTACCCACTTTTCCAACACTACTGCGTCGAACACATGTTCTTTAGGTGTATTGACACCTTTGACCGTATCCATCCATACACACTTAACGCCATCTTCAGGCCCCACCGGCCCATAGTCTGCTACGTCAGCCACGACCATTACTGGCCCGCCGCTGATCAGTACCACTTTGTCTTTCTTCTGAAACTCTGCCATCTATCCCTCCAAAATGCCAATATCGGCACACAGAAGATTACACCTCTTCAGTGAAACTCAACCATCGAGTATCGGCCTTTGGCCAGGCATAGAAAAAACAGGGCCTGCAAGCTCCAAAAAGGCCCATTTGAGTGCGGTTTTTCAATTCGATTCCTCAGTAAGGAACAGCGCAACCTCTTGAAACCCGCATGAATACTCACTTCTTGCCGTTGCGCTTGAAAAGATACCGCCAAAAATACCGCCAAAAAGAAAAGTGTCTCCCAGCCAGCGCTCAAAAGTCATCCGTAACCATCGGGCAGGGCTTGCACCAAGACAGGCAACATCTGGCTAGGCTAACGGTCAGACGTTCCACCTGGTCAACCCGACACTAGATCAGGCAGTGGCTGATCGAGCTGCCCGTGCTGGCGGTGCTGATTGAGTTGGCGGGGCTGGTAGTGCTGGCCGGGCTTGAAAACCGCCGATTGGGGGCACTTTTAAGGTTCGATTGCTTTGGAAGGAACCGCATTCATTGATTAACCCGTTGTTTCATAACGATATTTATTCAGCTCATTCGAAATATGCCCCCATTTATGCCCCCAGACTGTCATTGATACCCCCTTGAAATTGACCAAAGGCGGGCGCTTGTCGTGTCGCACTGGCCGGGCTGGCGTCATGTTGTGGCCAGCGTCAAAGCACTTGCAATTATTCGCCACCTTTGGGGGGCACCAGATAGGCCGCATGCAGGCGCTGCAATTCCAGCAGCAGGCCCAAATGCTTAGGCACCCAGCCCGGAACCGGCACGCCGTCATTGCGCCAGCGGCTCGGGGTGTTGCGGTGCAAGCCGGTTGCCCGGCAAAACTCGCTGACTTTCCAGCCCAGCGCGGCCAGCGATGTATCGAATTCTTCAATCGTCATCGGTGCCCTTTTGTTATCAAGCGTCTGGTTCGATATACACCTGGTGCAACCGCTTGATATCTGCCATGGCCCCCAGGTAGGCGGGAACCCAAGCGGGTACGGGCGTTTTGCCATTGATCCAACGGCTCGGGGTGTTTTTGTCAAGCCCGGCCTTACGGCAAAAATCGGACTGTTTCCAGCCCAGCGCGGCCAGCGCGTGCATGAATTGCTCAGGGGTCATTGTTGAAGGCTTTGATTCTCAGGTTAGGGAGGAATCAATCCTAGCATGACTCCCTTAAACTATACGTATTTGTCTTTTTTCTATGCATAGTTAACATAACGCCCGTCGTAGAACATACGAATGTGCATAGTTTTCTACGCTTTAAGGGAATATCTAGCAAAATCAACCACTTACGGCCGTGCTGTATTTGCTCAAAATTTAAGCACTCCAGCAGATAAAAGTTATCCACAGGCTGGAAAGCCAGCAGTTCACACGGTATCGGTTCGGTTCCTGTAATTGGTAGCGATTCGGTTCCTGAAATTGAATACTGGCCGGGCTGGCGCACCTGGTCAAGGTTCGGCACCAGCTCAGGCGGTGCTGGCCGGGCTGGCCATGCTGGCGCACCTGGTCAAGGTTCGGCACCAGCTCAGGCGGGGCTGCCCATGCTGCCCATGCTGCCCATGCTGGCCGGGCTGGCGCACCTGGTCAAGGTTCGGCACCAGCTCAGGCGGGGCTGCCCGTGCTGCCCGTGCTGCCCGTGCTGCCCGTGCTGCCCGTGCTGCCCGTGCTGGCGGTGCTGGCGGTGCTGGCCGGGCTGGCCGGGCTGGCCGGGCTGCCCATGCTGCCCATGCTGGCCATGCTGGCCGTGCTGGCCATGCTGGCCGTGCTGGCGCACCTGGTCAAGGTTCGGCACCAGCTCAGGCGGGGCTGCCCATGCTGCCCATGCTGCCCATGCTGGCCATGCTGGCCATGCTGGCCGGGCTGGCGCACCTGGTCAAGGTTCGGCACCAACTCAGGCGGGGCTGGCCGGGCTGGCGGTGCTGGCGGTGCTGGCCGGGCTGGCCGGGCTGGCGCACCTGGTCAAGGTTCGGCACCAGCTCAGGCGGGGCTGGCCGGGCTGGCGGTGCTGGCGGTGCTGGCCGGGCTGGCCGTGCTGGCGCACCTGGTCAAGGTTCGGCACCAGCTCAGGCGGGGCTGCCCGTGCTGGCCGGGCTGGCCGGGCTGGCCGGGCTGGCCGGGCTGGCGGTGCTGCCCATGCTGCCCATGCTGCCCATGCTGCCCATGCTAGCCATGCTGGCCGGGCTGGCGCACCTGGTCAAGGTTCGGCACCAGCTCAGGCGGTGCTGGCCGGGCTGGCCGGGCTGGCCATGCTGGCGCACCTGGTCAAGGTTCGGCACCAGCTCAGGCGGGGCTGCCCGTGCTGCCCATGCTGGCCATGCTGGCCATGCTGGCCATGCTGGCCGGGCTGGCGCACCTGGTCAAGGTTCGGCACCAGCTCAGGCGGTGCTGGCCGGGCTGGCCATGCTGGCGCACCTGGTCAAGGTTCGGCACCAGCTCAGGCGGGGCTGGCCGGGCTGGCCGTGCTGCCCATGCTGCCCATGCTGGCCATGCTGCCCATGCTGGCCATGCTGGCCATGCTGGCCGTGCTGGCCGTGCTGGCGGTGCTGGCGGTGCTGGCGGTGCTGGCCGTGCTGGCCGTGCTGGCGGTGCTGGCCGTGCTGGCCGTGCTGGCCGTGCTGGCCGGGCTGGCCGGGCTGCCCGTGCTGGCGGTGCTGGCCGTGCCGTTCCGGTGCTGGCCACGGCCGGTGCTTCATCGTGCAAACGCTTGCACTGATAGCGCCGCCCCATGATCAAACATACTACGAATCCAAAAAATTACAACCGGGCCGGGTAACGGGGCCATGGGAAAGCCCTTTGCGCTCATTTCCAGCAAAGTGCGTAAAGGCCCGGCCAGGCTTGCACCAGCTCAGGCGGTCAGGCATTGCGCCTGGTGTGGGCTTTATCGGTCTTTGATGACCGGGCGAAAAGCAGAACAACCCCGTAAGGCTCACGCTGGCCATGCACACCAAATCATGAAAACAGCACGCTCCAGAAAGTCAGTGGGGACAAATTGAAAAGGCTCTACAGAGGGGAAAAGACACTCAAACAGTATGAAAAGAGTGATTATTTTTCACTATATAAAAGTGTCCCCACTTTGTCCCCACTTTGTCCCCGTTTTGTCCCCACTTTGTCCCCGTTGCTTAACCGGCTAAAACCCGCATGGATGCTGGGTTTTCCTGATTTGTCCCCACTGTCCCCGCACTTTTGCAGAAATGCACTTGGAGTAAATTTTAAAAAAGCCAATTTATGCGGCCCGCTGGGGCATCTTGACCACGTTTCCAGCCTTGCGGCCGTCAAGGTAGTCAGCCCACCATTGCATCAGGCGCTCACGGTCTTTCAGGTAGGTGGAGCGGTGGTAGGCGGCCCTGATTTCGTTCTGTTCCTTATGGGCAAGCTGGCGCTCTATCACGTCAGGATTCCAGCCGCATTCATTGGCCACGGTGGAAAACAGCGCCCGGAATCCGTGGGCAGTGGCTGTATTTTTGTAGCCCATACGCGCCAGGGCTGAATTGAAGGTGTTTTCGCTCAGGGGCTTGCTGGGGTAGTAGGGGCTGGGAAAGACCAGCTCACGCCCGGCGCTCAGCGTCTGCATGGTGCGCAGCACTTCCACGGCTTGAGGTGAAAGCGGGACACGGTGCTCTGTGCGCATCTTCATGCGTTCGGCCGGAATGACCCAAAGCGCCGCGTCAAGGTCAAACTCCGCCCACCTTGCGCCGCGTGTCTCGCCGGGCCGCGTTGCGGTCAGGATCAGCAGGCGCAAGGCATGCACCGTGTGCGGGTCGCCATCGTAGGCGGCCAGCTTGGCCAGGAACTCGGGCAGCTCCTTATCGGCCATCGCGGCCCGGTGCTGCACTTCACGGGGCTTGAGGATTTCAGACGGCACCAGATCAAGCATGGGATTTACGTCAATCCGTTCATGAATCATGGCCCATCGGTAAACCGCCTTCACCCGCTGCAACACCCTGCCCGCCTGGTCGCTTGCGCCGCGTGCCTCTATTTTTTTCACGGCCGCCATGATCTCGCCGGGCTTGATGGACGCCAGCGGCCGGGAACCCAGCGGCTTGAAAATGTCCGCAGCCAGGGAAGCGCGGATACGGTCTGTTGTTTTCACGTCCCAGCGGGCCGCCTGGTGCGCCATCCAGTCGCCAGCCACGGCCTCCAGGGTGTTGACGGCTTCATGTGCCGTCTTGGCCTTGTCAGCCCTGCGCAACTCGCCGGGGTCACCGCCGTCCTTCAGCACCTTGCGGGCTTGGGCGGCCAGGTCACGGGCTTGCTTGAGGCCCACGGCCGGATAGACGCCAAAGGCCAGCCGCTTTTCCTTGCCGCCGTGGCGGTACTTCATGCGCCAGTAGCGGCCGCCCGCTTTCGTCAGCTCCAGGTAAAGCCCGCCGCCGTCAAAGTATTTGCCGGGCTCGGACAGGTTGCGCAACTGCGCATCGGTTAGGGGCATGGGGGTATCCTTCACAGTCTGGGGGCACATTTGGGGGCATATTTCGCCACCGCTCGACTGTAGCCTAGGATTCATGCAGGTTTCAAGCTTGAATGTGATTCCTGTTGGTGCACCAAATCATCATTTCACAGCGTCTCATAACACCTCAAAACCCGCGTATCTCATAGGTACAGCGGGTTTTTTTGTTGTCTCATGCGGTATCACGGGATACCATGCCATTGCGGTATTTCAGCGGTACTTATCACGGTATCAGGCAAGTACCGCATACCGAGATACCGTAAAGGGGCAGCAATGGCACTGACAGACACATTCGTTCGGCAGGTGAAGCACACCGGCAAAGCCACTGGCGACAAACACACCGATGGCGCAGGCATGTATCTGCTGGTTAAAGCCGCCGGGAAGTATTGGCGCATGGACTATGCACATGCCGACAAGCGCAAGACGCTGGCGCTGGGCGTTTACCCGGCGGTATCGCTGACCATCCATCAAGACCCCAGCCCGACAGACCGTTGCGACAGCCATCAAACGCATGAGGAGGACGCGGCTGAAACTCATGAAATCGAAGTGGCGCGGCAAGTGAAGGAGTCAACGCCTGAGTTCACGGCGGCAATGTCGGCTTGCCTGCGTCTGGTGGAATCGCTGGGCATGGAGCACCCCAACACGACACGGGCCATGCAGCGGGCAATGGCGCTGGCCGGGCCATCCATGCACGACTTCATGGCCCGCCAAGCGCGGGAACTGGACTTGATCCCTGATGCTGACGGCTACACCGATGACGGCCAGCCGGTGTTCAGCCTGCAGGCCATCGCGGCGAAGCTCGATATGAGCATGGATGAGGCGCAAGAGGCCATGAATGCCATGCTGGCAGACCGTGCGGCGCTGGGGTTGCCTGCTGCCCTGGTTGACCCGGCAACGGTTCACCGCAAGCACTGACGCCGGACTGAGAAACCATCCAAGGCCCGCCAGTGCGCGGGCTTTGTTGCGTCTGGTCTTTGCTGGTAACAGCGGGGAAACAGCAAAACAGCGCACAGCCAAGCGCACGAGGCCAGCCGGGCCGCTGGTATCAGTTCTGATCTGGAGTCTCGCCACGGAACGCATGGCAGGCCCATGAGGACGGCAACCCCAACATTGCATCAAGGGCGCGGCAGTTTCATACCTGGCGGAATAAGTCCGAATTTCCGCGCAGATAAGTACGCACTTTCCGGCAGGATTTCCGCGCAGGTTTTGCGCCACTGAAACAGGGGGTTTCTCCAATGAAGGAGGCCATGCCCGCAAGGTGGATAGCGCAACAGTTTCCGCGCAGGTTTCCGACACAATAAGTCCGCAGGGCATTGCGGTATTTGCCTGATGATTTCGGTAAATCTTTTTGAGGAGCAAGGCATGGGCAGTTCAAGCAGCGGCAACCACGGCGGCAAGCGCACCACCAGCGATATGCGAGCGCTGGACGTGCGCAAACTGCAACGCGACGGGCTATTGACGCCTCAGCGGTCTGTCAGCCTGACATGGAGCCGCAACGGCAAGCCAGAGGCCACCATTGATATGCAGGTGCGCACCGACAGCGTGACGCTGGACTACCGGCAGCGGGATCGCGGCGGCGAGTGGCAGGCGATGAAGTACCCAGTGCGCCTGGCTTGGACGCCTTGCACCTATGGCGGGCAGCGTGCCTGGTGGCTGTGCCCTGCCGTGGGTTGTGGTCGGCGTGTGGCGGTGCTGTACGGCGGCAGCGTGTTTGCGTGTCGGCACTGTCAAAGGCTGGCCGACAAGAGCCAGAGGGAAACCCCGAACGACCGCGCCTACCGGCGGGCGAACGACCTGCGCGACCGGCTGGGCTGGGTGCCTGGCGTGATTCACGGCGCGGGCGTCAAGCCCAAGGGGATGCACTGGCGGACTTACTGGCGCTTGCGGGCCAGCCATGACGCCAATGTCATGCAGACACTGGCGGGCCTGAGCGCCTGACTGGGCAAGAGGGGCATTCATCCCGGCTGATCTGGTGGCCTGGCTTTTCACCAGCTCAAACCCTTCAAGCCGTACCCAAAAGGAGACACTTTTCTTTTTTACGGTATTTTTGACGGTATCTTTTTAAGTGAAGCAACAAGAACCTAGCATTCATGCGGGTTACAGCCTGATTTGCGGTTCCTGTTGGTGCACCATTTGATGGAATCAGACAGTCTCAAAACCCGCATGCTGACTGGCATGGCGGGTTTTTTCTGCTTTACCCAGCCGCCTCACTGCCCGACAAGACGGGCAGTGATGTCTGCTCCGCGATGGCCTTGCGAAAGACACGCACCAGGGTATCGGTCGTGTAGGGTTTCAAGATCAGTTCGAACCCATGCGGCCCCTGTTCGGCCATGACCGCGTTGTAGCCGCTGGCCAGCACCACGGGAAGCCCGGGATGATGCTTGCGCACCTGCTCACCGAACTCGATCCCGTTCATGCCAGGCATGACCACGTCGGAGAAAACCAGGTCAAAGCGGTTTTTGCCAGCGGCCAGCAGGGCCAGCGCGGACGCTGCGTTGACCGCCCAGACCGTCCGGTAGCCCAGGGCGTCCAGTATCTCGCAAGTCATCTGTGCCAGGGTTTCGTTGTCCTCCACGACCAGCACGCCCAGGCCCCCGTCATCAGCGCCTTGCTCTGGACATTGCGCCCATGCTTTTGCGGGGAGTTCGCTCTCGGCGCGTGGCAGGTAAAGGGTAAAAACAGAACCCCTGCCCAGCTCGCTCCGGACATGGACCGCACCGCCTGACTGCTTGGCAAAGCCGAACACCTGGCTCAGGCCCAGGCCTGTGCCCTTGCCCACCGCTTTGGTCGTGTAGAAGGGCTCGAAAATCACCTCCAGTTTTTCGGACGCAATGCCGCAGCCGGTGTCGCTGACCGAAATGGCAATGAAATCCCCTGCCCGAGGGCCATGGCCCGGGCCAGCCGGCAAGCTGCCGGTCTGCTGCACGTTGATGATGAGCTGGCCGTTTGCGCTCATGGCGTCCCGCGCGTTGACGGCGAGGTTGACCAGCGCGGTTTCAAACTGGTTGATGTCCGCCTCGGCGACACAGGCGTTTCGGCCGCAGGACTGATAAAGGATATTGACCTGCCTGCCCATCAGCGGCCGCACCAGATCGACCACGACTTGCACCTGCAGGTCCACGTCGAACACCTCGGGGCTCAGAGGCTCTTGCCGGGCGAAAGCAAGCAGCTGGCTGGTGAGCTTGACGGCGCGGCCCACCGTGTCATAAATCAGGTCCAGGTAATAGCCGTGGCGGTCCACGGGAAGCCTGTTACTGCGCAGCAATTCGACCGAGGAACTGATCACCGCCAGAAGGTTGTTGAAGTCATGGGCAACCCCACCCGTGAGTTGGCCCAGCGCCTCAAGCTTTTGCGATTGTCGCAGCGCAGTCTCGGTGCGCAACAGTTCGGTCGTGCGCTGGTCGAGCGTTCTGTTCATCTGGTGGACGTCGAGTTCCGCACGCAGCCGCGCCAGCGAAGTCCAGGTCCGCTCGGCGACTTCCTCGACCAGTGCCTTCTCGTCATGCGTCCAGATGCGTGGCTGGGGATCAAGCACAAAAAAGATCAGGGCAAGACGGCCGTTCTTGACCAAGGGGGCAGCAACGAATGCCCGGGCAGCGATTGACCCGCAACCCACATCGCAAGCCGCCCAGGCCGTGAGCGGGTCGCTGGCAGTGTCGTTCACCACCACGGTCCGGCCGGCCCGCAAGCCGGCAATCACCGCCGGTCCGTAGATATCAAGCGGGTGGGCGCCCACCAGGCCGGGGGAACCGTCGGCCGTCCAGTCATGGTGAATCTGCACCCGCTCGCCCGACGCATCAATTTCGCCATAACCGACGCAAGCTGCGTCCAGGTACACGCCGAGCTTTTCGGCCGCGACCAGCATCAGCGACTTCGGCTCAATCGCGTCCCGCAGGGCATCTCCGAGCTTCACCCGAAACGTCTGCCGTTTTTGCTCTTGCTCCCTGCGCTGCTCGATCAGCACGTTTTGAGTGGTCTCGATGGGAAAGCAATAGACGCCGACCACAGCACCATCGTCATCGCGAAATGGCATGAAGGAAAGCGTCCACCAGGTCGGCACCGTGTAACCGTTGCGCGTCAGGGTAAAGGGCATGTTCTCGTAGTGCGACCCCTCACCGCCAAGTGCTTTCTTCGCCATCGGCTCAAGTTCGGCCCATGAAGCAGTCCATTGTTCGGCGGCGGGCCGGCCTGACAAACCGTCAAAGCGCAGGCCGAGCATGGGGCGGTAGCTGTCGTTGAAGAATGAAAGAAGGTCGGAGCCCCAGCCGATGATCATGGGCTGGGGGCTGCTGAGGAGTGTGGCCAGCATGCTCTTGAGAGTGCGTGGCCAGCTGGCGGGCGCGCCCAGCGCGGTTCCGCTCCAGTCCTGAGCGCTGATGAGGGCACCCATCTCGCCGCCATGAGCCAAAAATTCCGGCACGGGCGGCGCCAAAACAGGTTCGGTCAGTTTTTCAGGCATTTGAAGATGGGCATTGCCGTCAATGAAAGAACACGCATTCAGGCTTGAGATCATTTCATTCTGCATTCAAAAGACATTTTCATGACGATGAGAAACCAGGCCAAGAGAAAGAAGCCTTTCAAGGCTCACCGGCAACTCCGCAGCAATGCGTCCGATGCCTGCACCCAACTCAAGCCCTGCCGTGCAAAAACACTGCGATTGGCAAAATTTACCGAATGATGCACCTTATTCCAAAAACTTGCTTGCTATTATTTTAATAGCTAATTCTGCTTACAGGACAAGCACAAAAAGCCTATTTGATCATAAAAAAGGCTGTCGGCAGGACTTGATGTCCAGCGCAGCCATGGTCAAGGGCAATGCCTTTCAAACGTAACCGGTAACCCTGCGGCGTTGTTGACGCGTAAGCCCGGATGCTCAGAAGGGTCGGAGTCGGGACGCGGTTTGCTTGCCAGAGGAAGGACGGCGCTGAAGTGTGCCGCCGGGTGCGGTGGCAGCGATGCATTCGACGAGATTGAATGAGGCCAGCAGCAGGTATTTCTTGGCATCGCTGCGTACCGCCAGCAAGTCATGATCGCGCAAGTACCCGTGTACGAACGCCAGCAGATAGCGTTGCGCATGATCGTCGACGCGTTGTTGGGCGGCTTGCCGCATGAGCTCGGGACTCAAACATTCGTCGAACCGAATGCTGCCATTGAGGCGCTGCAGGCAGCGCTCCTGAACGTCCTCCGTGATGAGGGGCCAGTCCAGCGCCGACGCCTTGATGGCCTGGCAGGCCACCATCAGGATGTAAATCGGTACTTCCAGCTGCTGCAGGCTCACGCCCATGCGCTCGAGCACCAGCACCGAGGCCAGCAGGTTGGGCTGGCGCAGATAAATTTCGTCGGCCAGCTGCACGCGCTGTGCAGCGCTCATGCGCTCCACGGCAACGACCGCCTGGACGACCTGGGCCTGGGACAGCTCGCTCATGGACTCAGATTCCCGAGCGCAAGGGGCGCTCGGCGAAGTGTTGCTTCCACAGCCGCGGGGTGAGCTCGTGCACGCGCTGCGCCGGCTGCACGCTGATGCGCTGCAAGACATCGACGAGGTAGGTGTATGGATCGATGTCATGCAGCCGGCATGTCGCGATCAGGCTTTGCACGATGCCGGCGTGCTTGGCGCCCACCTCCGTCCAATAAAATAACCAATTCTTCTTGCCCATCGGAATCGGGCGCAGGGCACGTTCGATGTGGTTCGTGTCGATGGCCACGTCAGCGTCTTCGAGGAAGACCGACAACCCCGCACGACGCTCGCGCACGTAGGCCAAGGCCTTCGTCAACGGGTTGCTCGGCAACAGGCCCTGCTGTTCAAACTGCTGATCGACCCAGGTGAAGAATGCCTGAACCCGAGGCTTGCTGTGGGCGAGACGATGCACCCGCTTGGCCTCACCCAAAAGCTTGGCCTGGCGGATCTCGTCCTCGATCTGGTAGAGCGCGCCGATCTGGCGCAAGGCCTCGGCCGCCCCCTTGGGTTCGGCGCCCTGCGCTTCGAAGAACGCCCGCCTGGAGTGGGCCCAACATTGAGCGTGGGTGATGCCGCTCTTGCTGGCGTAGCTGGCATACGCCTCGTAGCCGTCGCTCAGCAGCACGGTGCCCGGTTTGCGTTTGAGGCCCAGGGCCTGCTGCACATGCTCATGGCGACGTGACTCGAAGTGCGGGAAGCACACCTCGTCATGTTCACCGTAAACCGGCCAAAAGTAGCTGGCCTTCATCTTGCCGCCACCGCCCAGGCCGGCCTTGATCGGGGTCTCGTCCATCGTGATGACGCGGCTGGCACGGATCGAATCGAGCTGCGCCGTGTAGATGGGTTCGAGCAACTGTGCCGCTTTCTGCACCAGCTGTGTCAACCACGGCCGGCTGGTCTTGAAGCCGGCCTCCTGGATGCGCTGGTGTTGGCGGTACAGCGGCAGGTGCCAGCGGAACTTGTCCAGCAGCACGCCGGCGATGAAGCTGACGTCGGCACGGCTGCCCTCGATGACGCCCAGCGGCGCGCTCGGACAGTGCAGGGTCTGCGTGTCGCGGCGCTTGATCACGGGGCGCACGTACTTGAGTACGACAAAGCTGCCCGGGCGCTGCGCCAGGCGGTGACTGATCTTCTCGCCGATGACCTCGTACTGCTCGGGCGCCAGACCTTGTGCTTCAGGGTTGGGAACCTCGATGACCTGCACCGGCACCTTGGCCTCGTCGAAGAATGTCGCCGCCGCAGCCCCCTCATCGCTGAAGTCGCTGACGGTCCGGCGACGCTTGTGGGCGGGAACGATCTGGGTGGTTTCGCTCTGATCGCCAGGCTGTGCCAGATCGCCCAGCAACTGGCCGAGGTGCATCTGCTGCGCATCGACCTGGGGCACAAAGCGCTCGCTCTTGTTGCCGAAGATCTGGCGCTTGAACCACTCGATCTGGCGTTTGAGCTCCTCGATCTGCGCGGCCTGGCTCTGCAGCATCTGCGCTATTTGCGCAGGCCCGAGCGCAGCCACCGCGATGGCATCAGGAACTCGGGGCGTCAGCGTCAAAGACATGGACCTTATGTTACCGAGGGCGCCTGCGGTACGGCACAGGATTGTCCCCAATTGCGCGGGCTGCGATAGCGCTTGTACTGCCGTTTGGGCTCGATGCCCTCGAGCATGAGTTTCAACGCCGTCCAGTCCATCTCGCGGTGAACCACCGCACTCCAGTCGCGCAAGAATGTCCCGCCCTCCAGGCGTTTGGCCCACACGCACCAGCCGCTGCGGTCAAAGTACAGCACCTTCATCTGCGTGGCGCGGCGGTTGACGAAGACAAACAGATGCCCGCTCAGCGGGTCCTGATGCAGCCCGTGCCGCGCCAGTGCGTACAGGCCATCGAAGGACAGCCTCATGCTCACCGGTTGACCATAAAGGAAGACGCGAATCTGGCCTTCGGGAAAGAACATCAGCGCCGAACCAGGGTGAGGGTCAGACCCGCGCCGAGGTCCAGGCGCAACTCCAGCGCCGGGCAAGGCGCGGGCGCACCCGAGCCCATCGTACCCAAATCGACGAAAGCCATCGGTGCCTGGCTTTGGGCGTCCTGCTTGAGCTGGCGAACCACGCCAGCCCCACCAAGCAAGCGCGAACGCCAGCGCGCAAAGCTACTGCGGCACAGGCCCTCACGGCGGCAGAACGCCTCTACCGTCAATCCGGCGCCTTCAAAGCGTTTGAACGCTTCGAGCCAGGCTTGCTCGTTCAAACGGTGACGGCGCTTTACGCCCTCGTTGACCATGGCTTGCATCGCTGTTGCTCCTCATCGTAAATCAATGAAGGCATTGTTCCCGACGACACCTTTGCAAGGAAGGACGCCGTTCAGTTACCGGTTACTTTCAAACGGCCATTGTGAAGCACGTTCCTACTGTATTGGCTTACGTCATGCCTGAATCAGCCGATCCCGCTTACTCCACATGCAGTCACAGCTATTGAAAAATAGCGACAAGCTGCATCAAAAAAAAATCCCGGCACTGTTTGCACAGCACCGGGATTTTCAGGATCTTGACGTCACAGGCCTTGCTTGCCCTGACGTGCGATCAGGCGTGCATTACATGCCGAACTTGGCCTTGGCGTCAGCCTGGCAAGTGTCCTTGGCGGCGCCAGCCAAACTGTCGCAGCGCTCCTTGGCGGCCTTGTACTCGGCTTCACGCTTTTCAGCGTTGGCGTCTTTCTTGGCCTCGTTCACTTTTTCGGCCTTGTTGACCGTGGTATCGGCGGCCACCTTGGCGACCTTGGCATCTTCCTTGGCTTTCACATGCGCTGCCTTGGCGTCCTTGACGCAGACATCCTTGGCATTGCCGGCCAGGTCATCGCACTTTTCCTTGGCGGTGTCATAAGCTGCGTCACCCTTGGCCATGGCGACATCGCGGGTGTGTTTGGCGCTGGGCTTGTACTGGGCTTCGAGTTCGGCCTTGGCGACTTTTTCCATGCCCTTCGCTTCGGACGCGCAGATGTCCTTGGCGTTGTCCTTCAAGGTGACGCATTTGTCGCGATTGACCTTGTAGTCGGCGCTGATCTGGTCTTTCTGGGTCTTGTATTCGGCTTTGGTCAATGCCATCGCATTGCCGCCAAACACACACGACATGGCGACAGTCAGCATAAGAAGTTTGTTTTTCATAATGAATCCTTGGTGATTTTGCAAGCTTGACAGAGGCGCTTTTGCGAGCAGTCGCTCAGTAGCGCTCAAAGAAATTGGTGGGGTTGCGTTCACGCCAGGTATCAATCTGCTTTTCGGCCTCTTCCAGCGTGATGCCATGACGCTCCTGGATCTTGCCCAGCAACTGGTCACGCTTGCCGGCGATGACATCAAGGTCGTCATCGGTCAGCTTGCCCCACTGCTCCTTGACCTTGCCCTTGAATTGAAGCCAGTTACCTTCCACGCGATCTTGGTTCATGTTTTTCTCCTCGAAAATATTGACGGTCTGTTTTGAGTCCCCGGGAACTCCACAAGGCCACAAGCCCTGCTTACAGATGACAAATAGTAGCCATGAAGCCGTCAGGAATCGGTAGGCAGGAAGGTACGCAGCGGGTAGTCTGATGCCTACAGCCGGGCGCCAGCGCCGATGAAAACCGGCTACTTCGAGCGCAGGGTGCGGCTCAGCAACGCCACCGGCAGCAGGCCGACCAGCACCAGCGCCAATGCCGGCAGGGCCGCCTCGCCCAGACGCTCGTCGCGCGCCAGCTGGTAGGTCACCACGGCCAGGGTGTCGCTGTTGAAGGGGCGCAACACCAGCGTGGCCGGCAGCTCCTTCATCACATCGACAAACACCAGCAAGCCAGCTACCGCCACCGAGCGCCTGAGCAGCGGCCAGTGCACCCGCGCCAGCAGGCCGGCGCCGGTGGTGCCGAGCATGCGGGCACTGTCGTCAAAGCTGGACGGAATGCGCGAATAGCCGCTCTGGATGCTTTGCAGCGCCACGGCGCAAAAGCGCACCAGATAAGCCCAGAGCACGCCGAGCACGGTGGCCGTGACCCAGTAGCCGGCGCCGGTTTGCGGCGCGGCGGCCTGCAGCCAGCCGACCGGCAACAGCAGGCCGACCACGATGACGGCGCCCGGAACGGCATAACCCAGGCTGGCCAGTTGCACCATGCCCCGGGTCAGTGCATCGGGCTGGCGCCGCACCGCAAACGCCAGGCCCATCGCCAGCGCTGTCGCCAGCACGGCGCTCAGGCTGGCCAGCCGCAGGCTGTTGAGCGTCCAGCTGGCAAACTGGTTCCACAGCAGGTTGTCCCAGCCCAGCACCAGCGGACGCAGCATGAACAGCACTGGCAGCACAAAGCCAAACGCAATCGGCGCGGCGCAGACAGCCCAGGCCAGCGCCGCCCGGCCGCCGCGCAATTGCACCGGCGCGGCATCGGCAGACCCTGCGCGCGCGCCCCGGCCGGCGGCAAAGCGCATGCGTTGCTGGGCACTGTGCTCGATGCGCAGCAGCACCGCGACAAACATCAGCAACAGGGTCGCCAGCTGCGCGGCCGCCATGCGGTTGTCCATCGACAGCCAGGCCTTGTAAATCCCGGCGGTAAAGGTCTGGATGCCGAAGTAGCTGGACACGCCAAAATCCGCCAGCGTCTCCATCAGCGCCAGCGCCACGCCTGCGGCCACGGCCGGACGCGCCAGCGGCAGCGCCACCTGGCGGATGCGCCGGGACAGCGGAGCGCCCAGCAGCCGGGCGGCTTCCATCAGATGCGCAGCGCGCTCCGACAGGGCGGTGCGCGCCAGCAAATAGACATACGGATACAGCGCCGCCGTGAACACCAGCACCGCGCCACCCAGGCTGCGCACCTCGGGCAGCAGGCGCCCCTGCAAGCCGAAGGCCGAACGCAGCGCGGTCTGCAGCGGCCCGCCGTATTGCAAGAAATCGGTGTAGGCGTAGGCCAGCACATAGGCCGGCATGGCCAGCGGCAGCAGCAAGGCCCACTCAAAGACGCGGCGGCCGGGAAACTCGAACAGCGTCACCGCGCTGGCCGTGGCCATGCCGACGCCGGCCACGCCGGCCCCCACCAGCAGGCACAGCAGCAGCGATGTCCAGGTGTAGTCGGGCAACACCGTCTGCAGCATCTGGGTCAGGATGGAACGCGCCTCGCTGTCGAACGCCAGCCAGGACAGCACCACGGCCAATACCGGCAGCGTCAGCAGCGCGACCACCAGCAACAAAAAGGCAGAAGGGAAAAAGCGAAAAAAGAGTCGGCGAAGCATAAAGACCCGGTAAAAGGCCATCGCCGGTGCAGGCCATGAGCCTCGCCCGCGTACGCCGTGGTGTTTGCAGCCAGTTACTGCAAATGAGAATTGTAATCATCTACAATTTGGCAATGTTCCTTGAAGTCACTCAACTCGGCGTGCATTACGCAGGAAGCGCCCACGCGGCGGTCGATGGCGTGTCGTTCAGTCTGGCAGCCGGCGAGATTGGCGTGCTGATTGGTCCATCGGGTTGCGGCAAGACCACCTTGCTGCGGGCCGTCGCGGGCCTGGAGCGCGCCCATGCAGGCACCATCCGCCTGGCCAAAGAACTCGTCAGCAGCCCCAGGCTCCATGTACCCGCCGAGTCGCGCAAGATCGGCATGGTGTTTCAGGATTACGCACTGTTTCCGCACCTGAACATAGCCAGCAACGTCGCGTTCGGCCTCACGCATTTGAACGCCGCCGCCCGCAGCCAGCGTGTGGACGAAGTGCTGGAACTGGTCAGCATGGGCCATGCCCACAAGCGCTTTCCCCACGAGCTGTCGGGCGGGCAGCAGCAGCGCGTGGCGCTGGCGCGGGCGCTGGCGCCGGGGCCGCGCCTGCTGCTGCTCGACGAACCCTTTTCCAATCTCGATGTTGATTTGCGCGAGCGGCTGGCGCATGAGGTGCGCGGCATATTGAAAGCCGCCGGCGCCACGGCCCTGTTCGTGACCCATGACCAGCTCGAAGCCTTTGCCATCGGCGACCGCATCGGCGTGATGCACGAAGGGCATTTGCACCAGTGGGACGATGCCTATGCGCTTTACCACCGGCCGGCAACCCGCTTTGTGGCCGACTTCATTGGCCACGGCGTTTTCGTTCCGGCCACGCTGACGCACCAGGGCAGCGGCGTGGTGGCGCGCACCCCGCTCGGCGACCTGGTCGGGCAGGATGAATGCCCGCTGCCGTCAAGCTACCCCCAGGGCGAATGCGACGTACTGCTGCGCGCCGACGACATCGTGCATGACGACACTTCGCCGGTGAAGGCCAGGATTGTCCGCAAGGCATTTCGGGGTTCGGAGTTTCTCTACACGATGCAGCTGGCCAGCGGCGAGGCCCTGCTGGCGCATGTGCCCAGCCACCACAACCACGCCGTTGGCGAGTGGGTCGGCATTCGGGCCGAAGTGGACCATGTGGTGACCTTTGTGCGCGAAGCCTGAGGCTGGAGCGGAGCCGCTCTAACCCAGGGCGGAAAGGAGAAAATCAAAAAACCCGAAAAACCGCCGGCTTTCACTCGCCCCGGTTGCGCATCCAGTCCGCTGTCTGGAAAAACGAGGCGTTCAGCCGGGCGCGCAGGGCTTCATCGACGCCGGTCTCAACCATCGCCTGGTCCATGCAGGCCAGCCACTGGTCGCGCTCTTTGATGCCGATGCTGCCGCCGCCGGTGTGTTGCGGCATGTGGCGCTGGCGCAGGCGCGGGTGGCCGAAGCGCTCGGTGTAGTGCTGCGGCCCGCCCAGCCAGCCGCACAGAAACCAGAACAGCCGCTCCCTGGCGTTGTCCAGCGTGCTGCCGTGGGCGGCCCGCAGCGCGGTGTACGCGGGCTCCAGGTCCATCAGGTCGTAGAACCGCTCGACCAGCGCCTTCACGCGCTCTTCGCCGCCTATCCAGGCGAACGGGGTTTCAAACGGCGGCGCGTCGGCGGGGGTTTCTTCGGTTGGCATAAGACATGAAAGGGTTATTGGGATTTGCGCAGCGTTTCTACCACGGGCGTGTTGAGCACCGCGCGCAGTCCCCACCAGCCGGCCGCCAGCGCCAGCGCGGCACCGGCCAGGCTGCCCAGCACCGGCACGCTCCATGAGCCGGTCCAGCTGAAATCGAACACATAGCGCGCCAGCCCCCAGCCGACGACCAGCGACACCAGCGACGCCAGGAAACCGGCCAGCAAACCGACGCCCGCCAGTTCGGCGCGCTGCACCTGCCGCAGCAGCGACGCCCGGGCGCCGACGGCGCGCATGATGGCGAATTCTCTAGCGCGCTCCTCGCGGGTCGCGGTGATGGCCGCGAACAGCACCACCAGTCCGGCCGCCAGCGTGAAGCCGAACAAAAATTCAACCGCCCGGATCACCTGGTCGAGCACCCGCTGCACCTGCGCCAGCGTGCTGCTCATGTCCACATTGGTGATGTTCGGAAAAGCCTTGACCAGGGTGTTGTCAAAGCTCTGCGGCCGGGGCTGGCCAGCCGTACCGGCCACCGGGTCCGCCGGCTCGGGCGCGCGAAAGGCGCTGATGAAGGACACCGGCACCTCGGCGGCCATCTGCGCCACCGGGTACATGACGAAGAAATTGACATGCATCGAACCCCAGTCCACCTTGCGCAAGCTGGTGATCTTCGCCTCGCTGGCCTGGCCGGCAATGTCAAAGCGCAGGCTGTCGCCCAACTTCAGGCCCAGCGTCTTGGCCAGGCCTTCCTCGACGCTGACGGCGTCCTTTTCGCCGGCGGTCCAGCGGCCCGCGACGACTTCGTTGTGGACCGGCTTGTCGGTGCTGTTGGACAGGTTGAACTCGCGCTCCACCAGCCGCCTGGCGCGGTCGTCTTCGTAATTGTCGGGCGTGATGTCCTTGCCGTTGACCGCCACCAGCCGGCCGCGAATCATCGGATACCAGTCGAACTTCTTCACGCCGCCGTCCCGCAGTGCCTGCTGGAAGGCGTCGCCCTGGTCGGGCTGCACGTTGATGACGAAGCGGTTGGGCGCGTCCGGCGGCGTCGCCTGGCGCCAGCTGCTGATCAGGTCGGTGCGCAGCAGCACCAGCAGCATCAGCGCCAAGAGGCCGATGGCCAGCGCGCTGGTCTGCACGACGGCATAGACCGGGCGGGCCGACAGCTGGCGCGTGGCCAGCACCAGCCAGCGCGGCGCCGTGGTTTCGTTGACGCTGGCGCGCAGCAGCCTGACGGCGGCGTAGCTGGCAGCGGCAAACACCAGCACCGCGCCCAGGAACCCGCCGACGGCGATCAGGCCGAGCTTCAAGTCGCTGCTCGCGGCCATCAGCAAGGCGGCAAAGCCCAGCATGCCCACGCCCAGCACCAGCATCGACGCGGGCTTGAGGTTGCCGACATCGCGGCGGATCACGCGCAGCGGCGGCACCTGGGCGAGCTGCAGCACCGGCGGCAGGCCAAAAGCCAGCAGCAGAGTCAGCCCCATGCCCATGCCGAAAGCCGCCGGCCAGAAGGTCGCGGCCGGCAAAGTGCTGCTGACCAGCCCGGCGAGCAGCAGCACGAACACGTAATGCACGGCAAAGCCCAGCGCCACGCCCAGCGCGCTGGCCGCCAGCCCGGCCAGCACGAATTCAAAGCTGTAGGCCAACGCAATCGTGCGCTGCGGCTGGCCCAGCACGCGCAGCATCGCGCAGTCGTCCAGGTGCTTGGACGCAAAGCTGCGCGCCACGATGGCCACGGCCACGGCGCTGAGCAGCGCGGCCAGCAGCGCGACCAGGTTCAGGAATTTCTCGGCCCGGTCCAGCGTCTGCTGCATCTCGGGGCTGCCGCTGTCCAGCGACTCCAGCCGCGCGCCGCGAAGGCCGGTTTCGGCAACCGGCTTTTTCATCTCATCGGTGGCCCAGCGGACATAGGACTTGACGGCCTGGGCGTCATCGCCCGCCACGGCAAAGCGGTAGCTGGTGCGGCTGGCCGGCTGGATCAGGCCGGTGGCCGCCACGTCCGCCTCGTTGACCATCACGCGCGGCGAAAAGCTCATGAAGCCGGCGCCCCGGTCGGGCTCCTGCACGATCACGCGGGTGACCCTGAAACTGGCGTCGCCCATCAGCAGCGGCTGGCCGAGCTTCAGCCCGAGCGCATCGAGCAGCGAGGCATCGGCCCAGGCGGTGCCGGGCGCGGGAATATCGCGGGTCGGCTGCGCGGTGCTTTCATCCAGGCTGTCAGCCACCTTCATGCTGCCGCGCAAAGGGTAGCCTTCGGGAACGGCCTTGAAGGCGACCAGCTTGCTGGCGCCGCCGTCCTCGTCGCGCGCCCGGGCCATGGTCGGAAAGGTGACGGTCGAGATGGCCGTCAGGCCGAGCGTCCGGGCTTTTTCAAGGAAGGCCGGCGCAATCGGGCCGTCGCTGCGGATGACCGCATCGCCGCCCAGCAGTTGCAGGGCGTCGCGCTTGAGCCCGCCATTGAGCCGGTCGGCAAAAAATCCGACCGCCGTGAGCGAGGCCACCGCCAGCGTGACCGCCACCATCAGCAGCCGCAACTCGCCGGCGCGCAGGTCGCGCAGCAGGGTTTTCCAGCCGAGCTTGAGAAAAAGAGTGTTCATGGGGCGTGACCTTAGCGCAGAAACGATAACGGGTGCGCAGTGAAGGGTTGCTGTGGTTGGCAATGTGCCGCCTGTCCTGCCCAGGCGGCACATTGCCGCGCGTCATTCCCGCGAAGGCGGGAATCCAGGTCTTCGTGCGGCGATGGATTCCCGCCTTCGCGGGAATGACAGCCATCACGATGAAAACCTATTTCCACGCCAAACCGGCCTTTTGCGCACGCCCCACATGCGCAGACAGCTATCAAAAAAAGAGTAACGAGCTTGCGCGCGAAGTTGGCCTCATCCCGCCTCCGTTCCAAAAGAAGAAGAAGAAGGCGCAGTCACCAGCCCCGGCTGCAGTTTCAGCCGCTGCGGGTGGGTGTAGCAGAGAAAGCGCTTGTTGGTGGCCCGGCCAATCGCGCACAGGCCCACCGATTGCGCCACCTGATGGCCCATCTGCGTGATGCCGCTGCGCGAAACGACGACCGGCACGCCCATTTGCGCCGACTTGATGACCATCTCGCTGGTCAGGCGGCCGGTGGTGTAGAAAACCTGGTTCGCATCACTGAAGGACGCGTTTTCGTTCATCCACATCCACCCGGCAATCGTGTCAATTGCGTTGTGCCGGCCCACATCCTCGACAAACAATAGCATCTCGGACTCCCCGGAAGCGGTCGAAAACAGCGCGCAGGCATGCACCGAGCCGGCCGACTTGTAGGTCGTTTCCTTGAGCCGGATGGTGTTGACCAGGCCGTAGAGCTGGCCTTGGGTGATGAATGCTTCGGCGGGCAGCCTGATGTTGTCCACCTCGTCCATCAGGCCGCCAAACACGCTGCCCTGCCCGCAGCCGGTCGTGACGACCCGCTGCGCGGTTTTTGCCTCGATGTCCTCAATGCCGTGGCGGGTCTTGACGGCGGCGGCGCCGACTTCCCAATCAACCGTGATGGATTCGATGTCGGCCACTTCCCGGACCAGGCGCTGGTTGCGCAGGTAGCCGAGCACCAGCAGTTCGGGATTCGCGCCCAGCGTCATCAGCGTGACCAGTTCGCGCTTGTCAACATAGACCGTCAGCGCGCGTTCGGCGGGAATCGAAACTTTCTGCAGCTCGCCGAATTCGTTGAGCGCCTCGATCTCGCTGGTCAAAGGGGCTTGGGCTTGCGTCAGGTAAGGAAGGGTCATGGGGGAAAGACTAGCGTAAAAAAGGCCGGCGCCTTGCGGCCCGGCCTTTGGAGGGAGATTGCGGTTTCATGGTTTTTTATCGGGATTCATCACCGCATCGGGCACCTTGCTGCTGGGCGGGCCGGCAGCGGTATCGGCCGGTGAATGCGCGCCCGAAGCTTCCAGCGGCTTGGCCGCTTCAGCCGGCGTGTACGCGAAAACGCCGGGGTCGGTGCACGGTGGCGTGGCCGTCGCCGGCTTGACCTCCTTGGCCGCCGCCTGGGCCGACTTGAAATAGCTGGCGGCGATCCGGTCCTGCGACTGGCACAACTGGTAGGCATCGACCTTGCCGGCCCACGCCGCCTTGGCCGCAGCTTCGTCAGATTTCGCCTTCACTTCGGGAGAAGGCGGCGGGAGCTTGGCCGTTGCCAGCGCGCAGGCGCCAAGCAGCAGGCCGGTGATCAGAAGTTTTTTCATGGAAATTCTCGCTCTTGTCTTCAGGCCTGGACGGTCGGGCCGGCGGGCGGCGCGGGTTCGCTGCGCTGCACCGGAATGCGGCCGGCCTTGATGTCGTCATACCAGAACTCATGGTGTTCTTTGGCCCAGGTTTCATCGACGTAGCCAGTCCTCATGCCCTCGTAGGCGCCTTCCATGCCAATCGTGCCGATGTAGATGTGGCCAGTGAACATGGCCATCATCAATACCGTGGCCACGGCATGCACCATGTGCGCGATCTGCATCGTGCCGCGCTCATACACCAGGCTGGGCAGCAGCTTGTCGAGCACCAGCCCCGATGCAACCACTACCATGCCGAGAAAAAAGACGCCGCCCCAGAACACCAGTTTTTCACCCGCGTTGAAGCGGTGCGACGGCACTTCCTTGCCCGACAACAGGCCGCCGCCCTTGAGCAGCCAGCGCAGGTCGCCCCGGCTGGGCAGGTTGTCGCGCACAAAGGTAAAAAACACGATCAGCAGCGAGACGACAAACACCGGCCCGGCAAAGTTGTGCAGGTTTTTCAGCGCATAGGCCAGCCAGCCGAACAGCATTGCGCCCATGACGGGCAGCGCAAAAAATTTGCCGAAGGCCATCACGATGCCCGAAATCGCCAGAATCGAAAACGCAATGGCGTTGGCCCAGTGCGCCGAGCGCTCAAAGGGCGTGAAGCGCTCGACCCTGCGGCCGGTTTTGGCGCCATGCAGCTTGATGCTGCCCTTGCCCATGTAGAACAGGGCAATCGCGCCGGCAACGATCAGCAGCAAGGCGCCGCCGTAGGGAATCAGCCAGTGGTTGCGCACCTGGCGCCAGGCTTCGCCGGCGTTGGTCAGGCGCGAGCCGGGGTACTGCACGAAGGGCTGGATCAGGTTGCCGGCTTCGGGCGCCTGGGCCTTGGGCAGGCTGCTGTAACCCGTCGCGCCCGCGCCGACCTGGTGCCACATGGGCGCATTGTTGCCGGGCTGGACCCGGGCGCGCTCGCCATTGGTCTGGCTGGCATAGCCCGGAGTCTCACTGGCATCGGGTTTGACTTCAAAGATATTCTGGCCCTGGATGCCGCCCACGGCAGCCGGCGCAGGCATGACGGCTGCTGGCGCCACCACGGAGGGCGATGAAGCGGCAGGCGCAGGCGCTTGCGCACCGGCCGCGCCCGCCAGGCCAATTGCTATTAAAAACAGAGCTAATTGCGCATGCTTCATAAGGCCTCCGCTGCGTTTATGTCTTGGAGTACTCGTTCTGGGAGTTTTGCATTCGGGCTTTGAGCCCCTGCTCCCAGCTGCTCTTGTCGCCCGGCTTCCAGCCCGGTGCGACAAACGGGTTTTGCGCCCCCTGAAACGCAGCCGCATCGCTTTTTCTGCCGCCCAGCGTCTGCGGCTTTTCACCGCAGGCCGACAGAGCGGCCAGGGCGACCAGAACCGGAACAAGCACGGCAAGGCGCGTCATGACTTGCCTCCTGCGGGCGGCTGGCCGGCCTGCCTGGAGCCGTAAGCCGTTCCCCAGCCCCAGACTTCGGCGCCCTTGCCGCGCTGCACCACGCGGTTGCGGAAAATGTCGGCCACCACGTCACCATCGCCGGCCAGCAGGGCCTTGGTCGAGCACATCTCGGCGCAGGCCGGCAGCTTGCCTTCGGCCAGGCGATTGCGGCCGTATTTTTCAAATTCGGCCTGGCTGCCGTTGACCTCGGGGCCGCCAGCGCAGAAGGTGCATTTGTCCATCTTGCCGCGCACGCCGAAGCTGCCGGTGGACGGAAACTGCGGCGCGCCGAACGGACAGGCATACGAGCAGTAGCCGCAGCCGATGCAGATGTCCTTGTCGTGCAGCACCACGCCTTCGTCGGTGCGGTAAAAGCAGTTGACCGGGCACACCGCCATGCAGGGCGCATCGCTGCAGTGCATGCAGGCGACCGAGATGGATTTTTCGCCCGGAACGCCGTCGTTGAGCGTGACCACGCGGCGGCGGTTGACGCCCCACGGCACCTCGTTTTCGTTCTTGCAAGCCGTGACGCAGCCGTTGCATTCAATGCAGCGCTCCGCATCACAGACAAATTTCATGCGTGCCATGGTATTTTTTCCTTATGCCTTTTCGACGTTGCAAACCGTCGTTTTCGTTTCCTGCATCATCGTCACGCTGTCGTAGCCGTAGGTGGTGCCGGTGTTGATGGCTTCACCGCGCACCACGGGCGCGGCGCCCGCCGGGTAGTAAGCCAGCATGTCGGCACCCTGCCAGCGCCCCGAAAAGTGGAAAGGCATGAACACCGTGTCAGGCCCGACGCGCTCGGTGACCAGCGCCTGCACATTCAGGCGCGCGCCGGTCGGCGTGCTGACCCAGGCGCGTTCGCCGTTGCGGATGCCTTTGTCGGCGGCCACCTTGGGGTTGATCTCGATGAACATTTCCTGCTGCAGCTCGGCCAGCCAGGGGTTGGACCGGGTTTCCTCGCCGCCGCCCTCGTACTCGACCAGCCGGCCGGAGGTCAGGATCAGCGGGAATTTTTCATGCACCTTGTCGGCGATGTTCTTGTCCTGCAGGGTCTTGTACAGCGTCGGCAGGCGCCAGAAGGCTTTCTTGTCGTCATGCGTCGGGTACTTGGCGACCAGATCGGGCCGGATGCCGTACAGCGGCTCGCGGTGCTGTGGAATCGCATCGGGGAAATTCCACACCACGGCACGCGCCTTGGCATTGCCGAACGGATGGCAGCCATGGTTTTTCATGACCACGCGGATGATTCCGCCCAACGAGTCGGTTTTCCAGTTCTTGCCTTCGGCGGCAGCTTTTTCGGCATCGCTGAGTTCGTCCCACCAGCCGAGCTTTTTCATCAAGAGGTGGTCAAACTCCGGGTAGCCGGTGGTGATGTCGGCGCCCAGCGAATGCGATCCGTCCTCGGCCAGCAGCGTCTTGCCTTCACGCTCGACGCCGAAGTTGGCGCGAAAGTTGCCGCCGCCTTCCATGACGTGTTTCGAGGTGTCGTAGAGGTTGGGCGAACCGGGATGCTTGAGTTCAGGCGTGCCATAGCAGGGCCACGGCAGGCCGAAATAATCGCCTGTTGTGTCGTAGCCGGTTTCCTTGTCCTTGCCGCCGCGCGATTTAAGCGTCTTGACATCGAACAGGTGCATGTTGCGCATGTGGGCCTTCAGGCGCTCCGGGCTCTGGCCGGTGTAGCCGATGGTCCAGCAGGTCTTGTTGATCTCGCGCAGGATTTCTTCGGGCATGGGCTCGTCCATGCCCCTGACTTGCTGCATCTTGAAGTTTTTGCTCAACTCCTTGCCAAAGCCCAGCCGGTCGGCGAACTGCTGCATGATCATGTGGTCGCTGCGGCTTTCCCACAGCGGCTCGATGACCTTTTCGCGCCACTGCAGCGAGCGGTTCGACGCCGTGACCGAGCCGCTGGTCTCGAACTGCGTGGCGGCCGGCAGCAGGTACACGGCACGGTTCGGATTGAGGTCTTCGGCCTTGCCCGGCATGGCGGCCATGGCGGCGGTGGCCGAAGGGTACGGGTCCACCACCACCAGCAGGTCGAGCTTGTCCATGGCCCGCTTCATCTCCAGGCCCCGGGTCTGGGAGTTGGGCGCATGGCCCCAGTAGAAAACCCCGCGCAGGTTCGAATCCTGGTCGATGAATTCGTTTTTCTCCAGCACGCCGTCAATCCAGCGCGACACCGTGATTCCGGGCTTGCCCATCATCGCCGGCGTTGCGTAGCGCCCCTTGATCCAGTCAAAGTCCACGCCCCAGGCCTTGGCGAAATGCTTCCACGAGCCTTCGGCCAGGCCGTAGTAGCCCGGCAGCGAATCGGGGTTGGGGCCGACATCGGTGGCGCCCTGCACGTTGTCATGGCCCCGGAAAATGTTGGTGCCGCCGCCGGACTTGCCGACATTGCCCAGCGCCAGCTGCAGGATGCAGGAGGCGCGCACGATGGCATTGCCGGTGGTGTGCTGGGTCTGGCCCATGCACCAGACGATGGTGCTGGGGCGGTTCTGGCTCATCATCGTGGCCACCTTCAGGACGGTGGCTTCGTTCACGCCGCAGGCTTCCTCGACCTTGTCCGGCGTCCATTTGGCCAGCACCTCTTCCTTGATCTTGTCCATGCCATAGACGCGATCGTTGATGTACTGAGTGTCTTCCCAGCCGTTCTTGAAGATGTGGTGCAGCACGCCGAAGAGGAAGGGAATGTCCGAACCCGAGCGCAGGCGCACGTATTCGTCGGCCTTGGCCGCCGTCCGCGTGAAGCGCGGATCGACCACGATCATCTTGCAGCCCTTTTCCTTGGAATGCAGCATGTGCAGCATGCTGACCGGATGGGCCTCGGCGGCGTTCGAACCGATGTACAAGGCGCACTTGCTGTTTTGCATGTCGTTGTACGAATTGGTCATGGCGCCGTAGCCCCAGGTGTTGGCCACGCCGGCGACCGTGGTCGAGTGGCAGATGCGGGCCTGGTGGTCGCAGTTGTTGCTGCCCCAAAAACTCATCCACTTGCGCAGCAGGTAAGCCTGCTCGTTGTTGTGCTTGGACGAACCAATCACATACACCGAGTCCGGGCCGCTTTCCTTGCGCAGCGCCAGCATGCGCTCCGTGATTTCATTCAGGGCCGTGTCCCAGCTGATGCGCTCGTATTTGCCATTGACCAGCTTCATGGGATAGCGCAGCCGGTATTCGCCGTGGCCGTGTTCGCGCAGGGCGGCACCCTTGGCGCAATGCGCGCCCAGGTTGATGGGCGAATCAAACACCGCTTCCTGGCGCACCCAGACGCCGTTTTCAACCACCGCATCGACCGCGCAGCCGACCGAGCAGTGCGAGCAGACGGTGCGCTTGACCTCGATTTTCGAGTTGCCACCGGCCTCGCCGGGCGCGGCTGCCCTGGCTTTCCTGACCAGCGCCAGCTGGCTCGCCGCCAGGCCGACGCCGACGCCCAGACCGGAACGCCGCAGGAAGGCGCGCCGGTCCATGGTCGGCAGCGCGTTGGACAGGCCGCGCGCCAGGCTTTGCACAAAGCGCGCGGTGCCAGGGCGATGCGCTGCTTGACCCGAAAGGCCGGGAGATTTTTTCGTGAGCAGCATGAAGCTCTCCGTGAGAATTGGAAACGGGGAAACGGGGAAGCGGGGGGAAGGAATCAGACGCGCGCGGTTTGGTAGTAGCGCTCGACATGCTCGGAGAGGCTGTAGCCACCGCCTTTTTCAGGCGCTGGCTTGGGCGGCGCCACGGCGACTTCAGCCACCTGCACGCCAGGCAGCGCCATCACGGCTGCGGCGGCCGCTCCGGTGGCGGCGGCACCGAAAAAGAAACCCCGGCGCGAAGGTTTTGGCGGGCTGTCGTGCATTTGTCTCTCCCTGAAAATTGACTGCTATGCAACTGCTTTCATAACTGTACGCCTGACAAAGATGCACCACAATGGTTCGCGGAACGCAAAGCTGCAAACCAAGGGAAAACCATCAGTCATTGGTGGTGGCGTACAGCGCGGCCTTTAAAACCACGTCAGTCCAGCATGTCGAAACCTTGCGATTCGACGCCGGTGAAGGATTGCGTGAAGACCGCAACGGTACGGTAGAAGCGCGCCTTCGGATGCTGCATGACGGCCTCGCACATCATGGGAAACCAGGGCTGGACATGACGCGTGAAGAACTCGCGCTGGCGTGTCAGGTTGGCCACTTCCACATCGTCGCCCGCAATCAGGTAGCGCATGACTTCGCAAATATAGGCCGCATGGTCTTCGGTATCAAGCATGGCCTCGTCGCGCGCCAGGCCGAGCGCCGCCAGGTCGGCGCGCAGGGCCGCCAGCGGTTTTTCATTGAGGAATCCGCTGAGGTAGTGGGAGCCGAACAGATAGACCTCGGGCTTGCCGACACCGCCAAACAGGGCGTCGTATTCACGGGTAGCGTCAGCCAGCGAATGTTCGCGCGCGCTGGCAACCAGCTCGCCCCATGGGCTTTCGAGCAGGGCGCCGGCAGCCGGGGCTTGGGTAATGGCGACGCGCAGCCTGTCGTAAAGATCAGCGCTGGGCGCTGCATAGAACAGCGCGGCAAGCAATCCGTACACCTCGGCGCGCGCGGTTTCTTCGTCCAGGGTGGAGGCTGTGAGTTGGGCTTGCATGGGTTCCGGGATGGGTTAGCGGATGTCGGTAATCCGGATTTCGTTGTCGGCCGAGTAGATGTCGATCACGCGGCAGTCGCTGCACATCTTCAGGCGATCCGCCGCCGCGCCCTGGAACATGGCATGCCCGGCCAGTTTGCCCAGCATGGCTTCAATCGCCTTGAGCGTGCCGAAGGGCCGGCTGCAGCGGATGCAGGCATAGGGCTGCATGGCGTTGAGCACCACGGCTTCCTTGCGCTGCGGCGTGAGGCGAAGCTGCGGCAGCAGCGCCAGCGCGTTTTCCGGGCAGGTCTTGACGCACAGGCCGCACTGCACGCAGTTCTTCTCGATGAACTTGAGCTGCAGGCTGTCCGGGTTGTCCTGCAAGGCGCTGGCCGGGCAGGCGTTGACGCAGCTCAGGCACAGCGTGCAGGCGTCCTTGTCGATGGCCAGGCCGCCCAGCGGCGATGCGGCCGGCAGCGCAATCACTTCGGCCTTGAGCGGCGTTACCGGCGTGACCAGCGTGACCGGCGACTGCGCCATCAAATGGTCGAGCGCCATCTCCAGCGTGGCGCGCTTGTCGGCCTGCACGGCAAAACCGGCCGCCTGCGCCACGCCCTGCGCCGGCGCCGCCTGCAACTGCCCATCGAGCCCGGCCAGGTCGCGCGCGTCCTTCGCGTCAAGGATGCGAAAATGTTCGCCTTGGTAGCCCAGCCCGGCGAGGATGGCCTGCGCCACGTCCATCTGCTCGCGAACGGCTTCGCGGTACTGCGGCGCTTCTTCGCCCGTCATCAGCACCCAGACCTGCGACGCGCCATAGGCAATGCTTGAGAGCCACAGTTCCAGGCCGATTGAAGCGGTATGAAACAGGCCCAGCGGCATCACCCGCGCCGGCACGCCACGGATCGCCGGGTCAAGCCGGGCCATGCGGCCCAGGTCGCCGAGCAGCCGCGTTCCGGCTTCCTGGCTGTGCAGCAACAGCGCGGCGTTCTTGCCTCCCGCCCTGGCGTAGGTGCCCAGCAGGGTCTTGATTTTGGCGCCCTGCTCGGCCGGACGCGGATAGGCGTAAGAGATGGCGCCGGTCGGGCAGACCGTGGTGCAGGCGCCGCAACCGACGCACAGGCTGGCGTTGACTTTAATTTGCTGGCGGCTCTTTTCGCTGCTGATGGCCGAGGCCGAGCAAACGTCAATGCAGGCGCTGCAGCCGGTTTTTTCATTGCGGCTGTGGGCGCACAGCTTTTGCCTGTAGTTGAAGAACTTGGGCTTTTCAAACTCGCCGACCAGCGCGCGCAGCTGCAAGAGCGTGCGGCTGTCCTGGCCGTCCCAGCGGAAATAGCCCTGTGGCAGCGCATGCTGGGTGAACGCCGGCGTGGCGCGCAGGTCGAGCACCAGGTCGAATTTTTCGCTCAGGCTTTGCGGCTCGCGGCTGAAATCAATCGCACCGGCCATGCCGCACGCCTTGACACAATCGCGATGGGACTTGCACAGGGCGCTGTCAATCTGGTAGTCGAAACCGATGGCGCCTTCGGGGCAGGCCGACAGGCAGGCATTGCAGCGGGTACACAGGTCCAGGTCAATCGGGTTGCTGCGCGTCCAGTTCAATTCAAACGCGCCCAGCCACCCGGTCAGTTGCTTGATTTTCCCGGCCAGCACCGGATAGCGCCGCTCCTGCAAGCCGCCGCCCTGGCCCGCGCCCAGGCTGAACAGCGTGACATCGAGCGCATCCGCTACCAGTTCGGCAGCGCGCTCGGCCGCATCGAGTTCGCCGATGATGAGCAGGCGACCGGCGCTTGTGTAGGTCACCGTCGGCACGGGTTCGGCGTCGGGCAGATGCGCCAGCGCCAGCAAGGCGGCAATCTTCGGGCTGGCCTGCGCAGCGTCCTTGCTCCAGCCGCCGGTCTCGCGGATATTGACGAACCTGATGACTGAAGTGGCACCTTCGGTCTGCTGCGCCACTTCGGCGAACAGCCGCGTTTCCTGGGTGCAGGCCACGACCACGTCGTCGCCGGACTGGATCGCCTTCTGGAACGCCCCAGCTTCGCGCCGGCACAGCGCCGAATGCAGCGTCAGGTTTTCATCCAATGCCGCGCCCAGCGCTCGCGGCTGGAGGGGCATGGTCTGGTTGCAGTCGCAAATGAGGGTTGGCATGGTCGTCGTGTTGGCTGGCGCCTGAGCTGTCGGCAGGCTCGGGCTGGCTGGGATGCTCGGAACTGACGCGCTGGGGACTGCTGGTGTCCGGGAAATCATCGGACTGTGCCACGGTTTCAGGCGCGGGGTTATTGGGGTTATCGGCAGGCCCGGATGCAGCGTCGCCCTGCGTTAGCGCGCTGCCCTGGCCTTTTGCGGCCTCTTCCTCTTCTTCCTCGTCAAAAATCTTCAGCAGCTTCGCGCCGACCATCTGGCGCAGCATGGCCTGCGGGATCGGGTCGGGCCGGGAGTAGTCGTCAATATAAGTATCCAGTCCGTCCATGACGTTGTAGTGCGGGTCGGTGAACAGCTTTTTCATCGCGGCGTTGCGCACGTCGCTGCCCACGTTGCGCGCCATGAAGGGCTTGAAGTCGGAGTCCCGGGTCAGCAGCTTCACATCGTCGAGGGACAGCAGTTTTTCGGGCGGCCCTGCCGGAGGCATGCCAGGCGATGGCGCGTCTGCCGGGGCGGATGTTGCCGGGCCAGCGGCAGCGGCAACTTCGGCCACGGACACGGTGTTTGCGGGCGCGGCGGGCTCGTCGTCCAGCGGCCTGCCCTGCAGCGCATCGGTCTTGCGGCGCGCCCAGCGGCCGAGGAATCCGGGGTGCTCTTCAGCCATGCCCGCCTCCGCCGAACTTCTTTTCGGTACTCACGCGCGCCGGGCTGCCGAAGCGGTCCACCAGCGGCTTGAAGCTTTGCGGGCGCTGGCGGCGCTTGGCTTCGAGCACATGGTGTTCATCGACAAAATGCTGCATCCACTGCACCACATCGGGCGGCGCGGGCACCTGCTCGACGGTTTCCTGCGCGTCGAGCCAGCGGCCGGCATCGTGGTAGCTCAGCGTGACGATCTGCGGCACGGCGACGGGTTCGTCGGCCAGCGCAGCTTCTTCTTCCATGCGCCAGACCACCCAGAAACACGGCTGCGGCGTGGTCACGTTGAGGTAATAGCCTTCGGCATCGCCCCGGTGCAGTTCCACCCGGAAGCCGGGGTGCAGCCAGCGCTCTTCATTCGCATCTTTCAGCAGCAGGCGCGGCTGCCGGCCGAAGCCGTCCTCATGCGGCACGACATCGGCCAGCACCCAGCGCCAGGGCTGCCAGGCGCTGGCGATGCGCTCGCGGCGCATGACCACGGCCACGTCCATGCACGGGCGGCGAAGGGCCTCGTCGGACTCGGGAGACTGCACCAGAAAGTCAGGCATGCCGGCAGTGTACGGCGGCCCGCCTGCATGCCAGCATGAGGGTTTTTGCGCCTGGCGCTGCGGTAGGATGGCGACCGGAACCGCCTGCATTTTGCAAGCCGTCCGGGCCAATCCCATGGGCTTGCGCCGGCAGGCACCCATCGCCGGACTTTTTGAGTGGAGTCTTTTTCATGCACCATCCAACGTATTCCCGCCGGGGCCTGGGCCGGCTGCTGGGCTGCCTGACGCTGCTGGCGGCTACCGGCTGCGCGACCCGGCCGGCCACGGGTCCGCGCTCCTTGAAGTCCGCGCAGGCCGGAAGCGACATCGCCCTGTTTGCGCTCTCGCTGCTCGACATGCCTTACGTGTCGGGCGGACGCGGACCGGCAACGGGATTCGACTGCTCCGGGCTCGTCTCGCATGTGTACCTTCAGGCCGCCGGCATCCGCCTGCAGGGCAGCGCGGCGTCCATGGCCAAGGCCGCGCGCCCGGTCAGCCCGGCCGACCTGCTGGCCGGCGACCTGGTTTTTTTCAACACGCTGGGCTACGCCTTTTCGCATGTCGGCATCTATGTCGGCGACGGCCGGTTCGTGCACGCCAGCAACCCGCGCACCGGCGTGAGAACCGACCGGCTCGACAGCAAATACTACGCAGCCCGCTTTGAAGCGGCAAAAACGCTGCTGGGCTAAGCGCGCTGCAGCAGATTGCCATGGCGGGACACCCGAATCGCCCCGCCCCATCCTCTGGCAGGCACTACAAAATCAATAGCATACTGTGCAGGCAGACCATGCGCAAAGCCGCTATTTCATCCATAAGTAGCGATGGACGGCGGATCAGCGCTTCGCCGGCAGCGGTGACCAGGCCGGCCGCGCCTTGCGCTGCGTGTCCACGACGACCAGATAGCGGCCCGGCGATGGCGTGGGCGTGCGGTCCTCGCGCAGCACCCACAGCTGGTCTCCGCTGGCCACTGCGCGTTCGTAGTCTTCATCGAGCAGGGCATGGCGGTCGATGAAATCATTGAGCGTTGCCGGAATGCGCACGCAGCCTTCGGACTGCGCCGTGCCCAGGCGCGGCTCCGCCAGAACGGGATCGGTGGAATGCATCTGCAGCCGCAGCTTGCCCATCGCGCCATCGCCCCAGCCGCGCGGCGACTCGACCCAGCCAAAGTCGTAGATGCGCAGGCCCTTGACGCCATAGCCGCGAAAACCGAGCTTGTTCTTCGTGCCCTCGGCGCGAAAGTCCGGGTTCGCCATCGAATGGTCAAAAACGCCCAGCGAGGTCAGGAAATGCTCGTAACGCCCCGGCAGGCCGGTCGATACCGGCGTGGCCCCGATGAAGCCCCAGCCGCGCTCGGCCGAACCCCAGTACAGCAGCGCGGCCTGCACCTGCGGGCTGCGGTCCACCAGCACGATGAACTGGGGCGCGGCCAGCGTCACCTGCGCCTTGGCCAGCGCGCCTTGCAGACGCAAGGCATACGCCACACGCTCGTCGTCGGGCAGCAGCAGGCGCGGGGCAACATCGCGCGCAAACTCGGCGGCCAGCGGTACCGGGCCGGCAGATTCCACGCCATCGGCCAAAGCGCTTGACGCCAGCGCCGGGGTGCTCAGGCCCAAGCCGAGAAAAGCGCCCAGCGCGAAGGTCGCCGCCCGCCTGCGCAGCAACCGCCCGGTTTGAGCCATGGACCGGGACGCCAGGCCAGCAGCGCCCCCGGCCTGTATTTTTTTGAGCAGCGGTATGTCAAGAAGTCCAGTATTCATGAACTCATTGTGCGCGAGCACCGCGCTACCTTATCCAGCCCAGGGTTTGCTCAGCTGCCGCTGGCCGCGTGGGCCAGGTAACCCGAAGCCGCCGGCGCCGTTCCACCATGCCGTATCGCCACCGCGCAGTACTTGAATTCCGGGATTTTCCCGAACGGGTCGAGCGCGGCATTGGTCATCAGGTTCGCCGCCGCCTCGTAGTAGGCAAACGGGATGAACACCGCGCCCGGCGGCGTGCCGTCGTCGCGGCGCACATGGATCGCCACCCGCCCCCGGCGCGACTGCACCGTGGCCACATCGCCCGGCGCCAGCCCCAGCGCGAGCAGGTCAGCGCCGCACAGCGAGGCCGTGGCCATCGGCTCCAGCGCATCGAGCACTTCCGAGCGCCGCGTCATGCTGCCGGTGTGCCAGTGCTCCAGCTGCCGGCCGGTGATCAGCACGAAGGGAAATTCGGCGTCTGGCCGCTCGTTGGCCGGAATGATGTCGGCCGGTACCAGGTGCACGCGGCCGTCGTCGGTGTCGAAATGGTCCATGAACACAATCGGCGCGCCGGGGTCGCCCTCGCTCAGGCACGGGTAGGTCACGCTTGATTCGCGCACCAAGCGTTCCCAGGTGATGCCTGCAATGGCCGTGTGCATGGCCTGGCGCATTTCCTCATAGACCGCCGCGACGCCGTGGTGCTCACCCGCGTAATCCCAGTCCAGCCCCATGCCGGCGGCCATCTGCTGGACGATCCACAGGTCCGGCCTAGCGTCGCCGGGCGGCTCAATCGCCTGCTGGCCGAGCTGCACCATGCGGTCGGTGTTGGTGACGGTGCCGGTTTTCTCGGGCCAGGCGCTGGCGGGCAGCACCACATCGGCCAGCCAGGCGGTTTCGGTCATGAAGATGTCCTGCACCACCAGGTGCTCCAGGCTGGCCAGCGCGTGGCGCGCATGGTTCAGGTCTGGGTCACTCATGGCCGGGTTCTCGCCCATGATGTACATGCCGCGAATCTTGTGCGGGTCGCTGTCTGGTGCGAGGATTTTGTGCATGATTTCCACCACCGTATAGCCGGGCTGGTCGTCCAGCTTCATGCCCCAGAAATTTTCGAACCAGCCGTGCGCGGCCTGGTTGGTCACGCGCTGGTAGTTCGGGAACATCATCGGGATCAGGCCGGCGTCGCTGGCACCCTGCACATTGTTCTGGCCGCGCAGCGGATGCAGGCCCGAGCCGGGCTTGCCGATCTGGCCGGTGACGGCGCTCAGCGCGATCAGGCAGCGCGCGTTGTCGGTGCCGTGGACATGCTGGCTCACGCCCATGCCCCACAGGATCATCGCGCCTTTGGCCCTGGCGAATTCACGCGCCACCTCGCGCAGCGTGTGCGCCGGGATGCCGCAGATCGGCGCCATGGCCTCGGGGCTGTAGCCCTTGACGTTTTCCTTCAAGGCTTCGTAGTTGTTGACCCGCTGGCTGATGAATTCCTGGTCCGTCAGCCCCTCGTCGATCACCGTGTAGATCAGCGCATTGAGCATCGCCACGTCGGTGTCGGCCTTGAACTGCAGCGTGCGCCAGGCGTGCCGGCCGATGTCGGTGACGCGCGGGTCGGCCAGCACGATCTTCGCGCCCTTTTTTGCGGCGTTCTTCATCCAGGTCGCCGCCACCGGATGGTTGCCCGTCGGGTTCGAGCCGATGACAAAAATCAGACCCGCGTTTTCCACGTCGTGCACCTGGTTGCTGACCGCCGCCGAGCCCACGCCCTCTAACAGCGCCGCCACGCTCGACGCATGGCACAGCCGGGTGCAATGGTCCACGTTGTTGCTGCCGAAGCCGGTGCGCACCAGTTTCTGGAACAGGTAGGCCTCTTCATTGCTGCCCTTGGCCGAGCCAAAACCGGCCAGCGACTTTTTGCCCTTGGTGTCGCGCAGGTTTTTCAGCGCGCCGGTGGTCAGCGCCAGCGCTTCGTCCCAGGTCGCTTCGCGGAACACCTCCGACCAGTCGGCCGTGTGGCGGTTGAGATGCTGCAGCGCTTGCGGGTCCTTGGCCACGCCGGCCTTGCGGATCAGCGGCACCGTCAGCCGCTGCGGGCTGTGCGCGTAGTCAAAGCCGAAGCGGCCCTTGACGCACAGCCGCGAATGGTTGGCCGGGCCGTCGCGGCCATCGACGCTCACTATTTTGTTGTCCTTGACGTTGTAGGTCAGCAGGCAGCCGACGCCGCAGAACGGGCAGACCGAATCGACCTTTTTATCGACGATTTGCGAGCCGACCTGGGTCTTTGGCATCAGCGCGCCGGTCGGGCAGGCCTGCACGCATTCGCCGCAGGCCACGCAGGTGCTCTCGCCCATCGGGTCGTTCAGGTCGAACACGATTTCGCTGTGCGCGCCGCGCAGGGCAAAGCCGATCACGTCGTTGACCTGTTCCTCGCGGCAGGCGCGCACGCAGCGATTGCACTGGATGCAGGCGTCGAGGTTCACGGCCATGGCGGGATGGGACAAATCGGCCTTGGGCTGCTCGCGGCGCAGGGCCTTGAGTTCGGGGCGCACGGTGACCTTCAGGCGCGCCGCCCAGTCGCTGAGTTCGCCGTGCTGCAGCGACTCGTCGTGCTCATTCCATTTGTAGCCTTGTTCGGGCATGTCCGACAGCAGCAGTTCCAGCACCATCTTCTGGCTCTTCACGGCGCGCTCGCTGCTGGCCTGCACCTCCATGCCCGCCGTCACGCTGCGGCAGCAGCTAGGCGCCAGGGTGCGCTCGCCCGCGATTTCGACCACGCAGGCGCGGCAGTTGCCGTCGGGGCGCAGGCCGTCCTGGTAGCAAAGGCGCGGAATCCGCACGCCATGGCGCTCGGCGGCCTTGAGGATGGTTTCGCCCTCGAAGGCGTGAATTGTTTGATGGTCGAGCGTGAAGGCGACGGTTGGCAGTGCGACTTCAGCAGCTTGGGCTCGTGCGTTCATGTCAAACCACCTCATGGGCAAAATATTTCTGGACGCAGCGCACCGGGTTGGGCGCCGCCTGACCCAGGCCGCAAATCGACGCATCGGTCATCACAATATTCAAGTCTTCCAGCGTGGCGTTGTCCCAGCGGGGCGCTTCCATCAGCTTCGCAGCCTTCGCCGTGCCGACGCGGCACGGCGTGCACTGGCCGCAGCTCTCGTTCGCAAAAAACCGCATCATGTTCAGCGCCGCGTCGCGCGCCTTATCATGCTGGCCGAGCACGATGACGGCGGCCGAGCCGATGAAACCGCCGTGCGGCTGCAGGGTGTCGAAGTCCAGCGGCACATTGGCATGGCTGGCCGGAAAAATCCCGCCCGACGCGCCGCCCGGCAAATAGGCATAGAGCGTGTGGCCGTCCGCCATGCCGCCGCAATACTCGTCAATCAATTCCAGCAACGTGATGCCGGCCGGCGCCAGCTTGACGCCCGGCTGCTTCACCCGCCCGCTGACGCTGAAGCTGCGCAGCCCCTTGCGGCCATTGCGGCCAAAGCCGCTGAACCACTGCGGGCCTTTTTGCACGATGTCGCGCACCCAGTACAGGGTTTCGAAGTTGTGCTCCAGCGTCGGCCGGCCAAACAGGCCGACTTGCGCGATGTAGGGCGGCCGCATCCGGGGCTCGCCGCGCTTGCCTTCGATGCTTTCGATCATGGCGGATTCTTCGCCGCAGATGTAGGCGCCGGCGCCCCGGCGCAACTCGATTAGCGGCAGCGGGCACGGCGGGTCGGCCTGCAGCTTGGCGATTTCGGCCTGCAGCATCGCGCGGCAATCGTGGTATTCGTCGCGCAAATAGATGTAGCAGGCCTCGATGCCCACCACCTGCGCGGCGACCAGCACGCCTTCGAGGAAGCGGTGCGGGTCGCGCTCCAGGTAAACCCGGTCCTTGAAGGTGCCGGGCTCGCCTTCGTCGATGTTCACCGCCATCAGGCGCGGCGCGCTCTGGCCCTGCACGATGCGCCATTTGCGCCCCGCCGGGAAACCCGCGCCGCCCAGACCGCGCAGGCCGGAATTCTCCATGGCGTGAAGGACGCGCTCGGCGTCCTCTTCCCCATTCACCAGCGACGCCGCCAGCGCATAGCCGCCGTGGGCGCGGTAGGTGGCGTAATCGGTATGGCCGGGCAGCTCGGGAATGCTTTTTTCCGCCCAATCAGACGCTACAAAATTAATAGCTTCTTGCGCCCGTGGGTAGTGCGCAAAAGCACTATTTGATGCATGAACCACGGATTCCGGCGTGGCAAACGGCACCGGCGTCTGATGCACCACCGCCACCGGCGCCTGTTCGCAGCGGCCCAGGCACGGCGCGGCAATCACCCGCACATCGGGCGCGCCCAGCAAGGCCGGCAGGCGCGCCAGCAAATCCTGCGCGCCGGCCATCTCGCAGCTCAGCCCGTCGCACACGCGCACTGTCAGGCCGGGCGCGGCGTCGTCGCCCTTGACGACTTCGAAGTGGTGATAGAACGTCGCGACTTCGTACACCTCGGCCATGGGGATGTTCATCTCTTTCGCCAGCGCGACCAGGTGGCGGTCGTGCAGGCAACGGTACGCGTCGTTGAGCCGGTGCAGATGCTCGATCAGCAGGTCGCGGCGGTGGCCGTCTGCCGGGCGCACGCCAATCAGCGCGCGAACTTCTTCAAGCGATGCGTCGTCGGCCTGCCGGCCCTTGAGCTTGCTCTTGCGGCGGATGCGGTCGCGCAGCTGGTCCACCGTGGCGATTCGGACGGCGGGAATGTCTGGACTCTGGCTGGAGGGATTCATGCGGCACTGTGGCTTGCTGCCGCTGGTACGTCAAATTGAATCGGTGTATGGGGTGATTCAAGTTGTGAATGAGGAGAGGTACAGAACCCAGTTGCCCAACGCGACCCGGCTTGGCAATCACCTACGCCGCCACCCGTGCGCGGATGGCCCAGGCCCTTGCCATCATCGGGATCGACCCGTCAGGAAGCACGGGGATTCGCGCCTTGAGGGTTTCCCGCAGGCGCACCCGCGCGGCTTCATCGAGCGACATGGCATAGGCCGGGGCAGGCCCCTGGCCGCCCAGGAATGGCCGCCAGTAATCGTCAAAACTCGCGAACGGCATCGGAATGTCGATGGCCGTGACCTCGATGTGTTCCAGCCCGGCACCGGCGAAGCGTTCGGTGAGCGCCTCCGGCCGGCACAGCGGGAAGCGCACGCCCTCGTCCATCGGCATGACGCCGGCGTCAAGCGAGACGGCCGCATCCCAAAAGTAGCGCATGAGTTCCATCTTTCCAGCGTAGTCCCAGACATAGGCCCCAATGACTCCGCCTGGAGCCGTGACCCTGGCCATCTCGGCAAGCGCGACAGCTGGATCTGCAATGAAGTTGAGCACCAGGCCCGAGACGACCACATCGACCGATGCATTCCCCAGGGGCAGGGCCGTGGCGCTGGCGCAATGAAGCGTTGCGCGGCCGGCGAGCTGGCGCCGTGCGGATGCAAGAAACCCCTCCGAAGGATCGACGCCGTCAAGCGACGACGCGGAGCAGGCATCCACAATGGCAGCGCAGAGCGCGCCTGTCCCGCAACCGACATCGAGCCACCTGCGACCGGCCGGGACGCCCAGCCAGTTCAAAAACAAGGGGGCGACCTGGCGGCTCCACCGGCCAACATACTGCTCATAGGGATCACCCCGCTCCCACGCGTCCGACACGGGTCTCTGCTTCATGGTCAAGCTCCTCTACGAATCAAGCTGTTGGCATCCAGAACGAGAGCCATGTGGCTCATGCCGCCGTGGCTTTGGGCTTTTTGTTGCGTGGACTGGCCTGTTTGCGGACCGTTTTGAATTCGGCCACCACTTCTTCGGCGCTGACACTGTGCGCGGCGAGCAGCCAGTCCAGCGTCTTGCTGGCTTTCTTCAATGCCACGATATCCGCGTCGGCCTGACCTTGCGTGGGGATGAAATAGCCGACCGTTTGACCGTGGCGCGTCACAGCCACAGGCGTGCTGAAAGCAATGAACTCAGCCATGCCAGCCCGAAATCCCCGAATGCCTACTTTGGTTGCTTCCATGAGATTGCCCTTTGGATGCTAGACCAGTTAGGCCGCTAGCTCGTATGTATTTGTGCATATTTGGGGCGGTGCTCCGGAAAGCGTGGAAGACCTCGCAAGTGACGATCACGCCGATACGCCCGTTTGATGTGCCTTGGAAACCAAGTGTTTGGGGTCAACAAACTCTCTGCGAACTTGAACTCGGCATACTTGTAGTCGATCATTTTCTTGAACGTCACGTCCGACCCGTTCGCACCCTCTTCGCGAACTAAGCGATGGAGTGCGCAGCCAACTGACCACACGGCAAGTTGGTGCCAGACAGACCAGCTCCTGGTGTGCTCTTCTGCACTTGCCCAGGCCTCAGCAAGATTGGATGACTTGGCGATGTTATTGGAAGCAGGACGAGGGCTGGACACAATCAGCTCTGACGGGAAGAGCAGAAGTGCTTCTCGAATTGCTCTGTTGTAGTTCATCGCGGCATTGAGCGGCTGGATCGCTAACGTGCGTGTGACCGGCGACTTGCGGAAGGAAGGCGCGTAGCGCCGGGACGCCGCAAGGCGTCCGTGTCGACTAGCGGGTTAGACGTCAGCGCGTGATTCATAGCTCGCAAAGGGTCCGGTAAAGAGGAACGCTGAATTTAGCTTCTCTACGACTTCATTCTGCTTCGGAAAATAGTCTACGAACTCTGGCCAGGCTTCCGCGACGAAGGAATCCCACTTCGAGGCGTCCAACTCGTGTATTTGCCCGTCCGCAATGTCTAGGAATTCGAATCCGCGCTGGGAAAGACTTGCCACAGCACTGCGAGCGGCAGACTCATGGTCTGTTGCTCCCAAAAAGATCGGAACATAGGCGCCAACCAAATTTGTCGGCATTTCCGCATTCGTGCCGCGCGCAACGTGCACGGTGAGCCGGAAAAGCCGGTTGCGATGGCTCGCGGACTTGATAGGCTTCAGGAATGAGAACATCGAGACCCGTGACGTCTAACGAATGAAAGGGACTTCCCCGTCCCAAGCGAGCCGCGCCCCGTTGAGGTTGCGGTTGACGGCATCAAAGTGCCACGATGGAGAAGTCAAACTTTTCATCAACTCACCTGGAAGGGGAAATCATGGCTATCGTAACGGTTGGAATTGATCTGGCAAAGAACGTCTTTGCGGTGCATGGCGTGGATGAGTCTGGTAAAGCTGCATTGGTGCGCCCCGAGGTGGCGCGCAGCAAACTACTCGAACTGGTGGCCAATCTGCCCGCCTGCCTGATTGGCATGGAAGCGTGCAGCGGCGCCCACCACTGGGCACGCGAATTTGCCAAGTTCGGCCACACCGTGCGCCTGATGGCGCCCAAGTTCGTGGCCCCCTACCGCATGAGCGGCAGGCGCGGCAAGAACGATGCGGCCGATGCTGCCGCTATATGCGAAGCCGTCACTCGGCCCAACATGCGTTTTGTCCCTGTCAAGAGCATCGAGCAGCAGTCGCGCCTGTTCGTGCATCGCGCCCGCCAGGGCTATGTGGAGGAGCGCACCGCGCTGATCAACCGCATCCGTGGCCTGCTCTCTGAGTTGGGTATCGTGCTGCCGCTCAAGGCCGCTACGGTGCGCCGGGAAGCGCACAAGCATCTGGAGGACTTGCCGGGCTGGTGCAACACCGTGGTGGGAGATGCCTTGAGCGAACTCACTCACCTGGATGAACGCATCGGCCAATACGACAAGTACATCGCCCAGGCAGCAGCCGAGGACCAGCAGTCCCGGCAATTGATGCAGCTCAGCGGCATCGGCCCGACGACGGCCAGCGCCATTGTGGCCACCGTGGGCAAAGGCCACGATTTTGCCTGCGGACGCCAGTTCTGTGCCTGGCTGGGCCTGGTGCCGGGGCAATACAGCTCAGGCGGCAAGCAGCGCCTGGGGCGCATCACCAAGGCGGGGGACCGCTACCTGCGCACTCTGCTGATTCTGGGCGGCAAGGCGGTGCTGGCGGCTGCGAAGAACAAGACGGACCCGGTGAGCCGCTGGGCGCTAAAGGTGCAGGAGCGCCGGGGTTACTGGAGAGCGGTGGTGGCCATTGCGGCCAAGAACGCCCGGATGTGCTGGGCCATGCTGCAGCGCGGGGATGCGTTCAAGCTGCCTGCGTAAGGCAACGCTTTGGCTGCGCATAGACAAAAATTGATACTTCTCACCGTGTGATGCCGTGTCGTTGATGAGTAAAAAGGTTTGGACCTGCGCCGGGGAATGCTCGATAAATTTACGGAGATCAACAGTGCTGGGAAATCAGCGCTGCGCCTCGACTAACGAATGGAGCCCTCGGCGTGCGTCTTTCATCAGGGTCCGCTGCAATAGTTGCAGCCTCGAATGACCGTTTGTAGTGCCGCCGTCCACATGCCTTGCGCGCTCAACAGGCAGCGACATTAATCACCACGGTGAAGAAAAATTGAAGCGTCAGATTCCGTGGTTAATCGCTGGCGCGATTAACCACGGTGGGAGAGTGTTTGACAAAGGTGGGGAAGCCCTTGTAGTAAAGTAGCCGAGCGCCTATCTTGGCATTCCCAAGCTAGACGACGAAATAAACCGGAAACCCACCCGTTGATGCTGAAGCCCCTCAAGCGGTAAGGCCCATGCCGCCTGGGTTTGCGGTCAATTTCACCAGAAGTTAAATTCATTTCCATCCCTTTGAACCCTGTCGCCTATCCTGGCGAAATTTGGTTAACGTCGAGTTCACTTCTTTCGACGCGTTTCATTTGGGCAGAACTATAGCCCGTGGACCTTCCGCCTGGATGTCGGCTTGCTCTGCAATGCAGACATTCAGCTTCGCGGATTGATGACGCCAGGATGAAACTCACATGGGCTGTTAATCCGCTATGAAATCAATAGCTACTCACGCTTGCCTTGCTTGCGCCAGAACGTGTTTGAAGCAACAAAAATCCGAGTCACGCACAACAGCCACCCAGTTCAATCCCCCAGCGCCCCGCTATGCCGCGCCACCTCCCGCAGCCAGCGATCATCCCGCGCCAGCCCCAGCGCAGCCTCCAGCGCCCGTGAAGGCCGAGCCTTTCCAAGATAGATAAACCCGACAGGCGTCACCATTTCCGGCTCGACCAGCGGCAGCGCTTCCAGTTCGCCCTGGCTGCGCACCGCACCGACCAGCGCGCCGGGCAGCACGCTGCAGACATCGCCGGCCAGCACGCTCAGGGCCAGCGTCAGCACCGAATTGGTTTCCATCACCGGCTGCACCACGCTGCCGGCTTGGGCAAACGCCTGATCGACGAGGCTGCGGTTATGCATCTCGGGCGTCAGCAGGCACAGCGGTAGTTGCGCGGCGTCAGCCCAGCGCATCGCCGCGCCCAAGCGCAAGGACGAGCCTGAAACGCCGGCCGATGGTTGCAAGCGGCGCACCAGGAAATAATGCTCGCCGTATTGCGGCAGCACGGCAAACGGCCCGCCTTTTTTCACCCGGCCGGTAAAGCCCAGCGCCATGTCGAGCGACAGGTTTTCCAGGCCTTCCTCGATTTCCTGCGAACTCAGGGCGCGCACCACCGGGGCAATGCCCGGATGCGCGGCCTGCAGCATGGCGGCAAAGCGTGCGGCCACCGGAACGGCGGTCGGCACCACGCCCAGCTGCAAACGGCCCTTGGGATTATCGGCGCTGCTGGCGAGTTCTTGCTGCAGCAGCGCATGTTCGTGCAGCATGCGCCGGGCGGCGCCAAGCACCTGCTCGCCCTCGGGCGTCAGGCCGGCGTAGCTGCGGGCGCGCTTGACGATGGGCGTGCCGAACTCTTTTTCCAGCGCCCGCAAGGCATTCGACAGCGCCGGCTGGGTGATGTGGCAGGCAAGAGCCGCCCGCGCGAAATGCCGGTGCTCGCTCAGGGCGACGAGGTAGCGAAGGGAGGTCAGCAGGTTCATCCGGTGTGCCGCAAAAAGTTAGGAGATCGCTAAAAATAACGTCCCGATTTCCAGATGAGTTTTGCGCCCTGCTTCGTCATGCGGCTGGATTCCCGCCTGCGCGGGAATGACGGGAAGTTGTTCAGCCGATCAGGTGTTCTTGCTGATCGTGATGGTCGGGAACTTGGCCGAGAAGTCCTTGGACTTGGCCGCCACGGTGATCGCCACCTTGCGCGCCACGGCCTTGTAGATGCCGGCCACGTCGCCGTCGGGGTCGGCCACCACGGTCGGGTGGCCGCTGTCGGCCTGCTGGCGGATGTTGATGTCCAGCGGCAGCGCGCCGAGGTAGTCCATGTGGTAGTCAGCCGCCATTTTTTTGCCGCCGCCTTCGCCGAAGATATGTTCCGCATGGCCGCAATTGCTGCAGACATGCACCGCCATGTTCTCGACAATGCCCAGAATCGGCACGCCGACCTTCTCGAACATCTTGATGCCTTTCTTGGCGTCGAGCAGCGCGATGTCCTGCGGCGTGGTGACGATGACGGCGCCGGTCATGGGCACGCGCTGGCTCAGTGTCAGCTGGATGTCGCCGGTGCCGGGCGGCAAATCGACGATCAGGTAATCAAGGTCTTTCCAGTTGGTCTGGCGCAGCAGCTGCTCCAGCGCCTGGGTAGCCATCGGGCCGCGCCAGATCATCGCTTCGTCTTTATCGACCAGGAAACCGATGGACATGACCTGCAGGCCATAGTTTTCCATCGGCTCCATGTTCTTGCCGTCGATGCTTTCGGGCCGGCCCTCGATGCCCATCATCATCGGCACGCTGGGGCCGTAGATGTCGGCGTCCAGCAGGCCGACGGCGGCGCCTTCAGCGGCCAGGGCCAGCGCCAGATTCACGGCGGTGGTGCTTTTGCCGACGCCGCCCTTGCCCGAGGCGACGGCAATGATGTTCTTCACATTCGGCAGCAGCTGCACGCCGCGCTGCACGCTGTGGCTGGCGATCTTGACGCTGACGTTGACCGACACATTGCCGACGCCGGCCACGGTCTTGACGGCGGCAATCAGGCTTTTTCGCAGGCCGGCGATCTGGCTCTTGGCCGGGTAGCCGAGTTCGACATCGAAGGACACATCGTCGCCGCTGACCTGCAGGTTTTTCAGCGCACGGGTAGAAACGAAATCCTTGCCGGTGTTGGGGTCGAGCACGGTTTGCAGCGCGTTCAAAATTGCCTGTTGTTCTACAGCCATCTGGGGAATCTCCGAATTGAATCTGTGGGGGGTTGTTGCCGGCGCCGGGCCGGCCTGGATTTGAGACGAAGTCTAAGCCAATGCGACCCAGCTCGCCGGGCGGGCCGCCGCATCCCTTCAAAAGATTCCGGCGCCGCCGGCACGGCCCGCTTCAGCCGAAACTGTGCTTGCCCACGCTCACGCGCTTGGCCTGCGGCCCATGCGCGCCGGCCTGCGCGATGAACTGGACCGGGCTGCCGATGCGCAACTGGTCGAAGCGCGTATTGGCCAGGTTGTCGTGATTGAAGTAATACTCGTCCCCGTCGGGCGTGCTGATGAAGCCGAAGCCGCCGTCGTGGTCCAGGCGAACCACCTCGCCGTGCAAGGCATGCGGATGCTCTTTTTGCATGCCGCGCTGGCGCCGGGCGAGTTCTTCGAGCTGGCGCGTCATGTCGTCGAAGGCGTCGCGCAAGGCGACGTACAGGTCTTCATGCTCAACCTGGTTCACCACCAGTTCATGGCCCGGCAAGGTCAGGTCAATCCGCACGCCGAACGGCCGACCCTGGTGCTGGTGCTTTTGCAGCAGTTCGATGACGACGCGGCAGGACGTGATGCCGCTGTAAAAGCGTTCCAGGTGCACCACCTTGCGGTGCGCAGCCTCCTCGACGGCGGCTGAAGCATCCATGCCCTTGAAGGTCAGTTGAAGCGGTAATTTCATGGCCGAACTCCGATAAGCCTATAGCCGATAAGCCGATAACGCATCCTGTCTTTTCAGCAGTGTCCCCATCCCGGGGGGTAACCCACATGAGATGGGTCAAGTGCCTGCGCAATTACCGCATCGTGCGCGCCAGCAGCAGCCGCAGCGAGAACCTGGCCTATCAGCGCCGGCCAACGGGCGGCTCACACCAGCACGAAGCCCTCGCCCCGCATGGCCGCATCGCCCAGCGCCGCGCGAATGGCGTCATCGACATGGTCGAGCCAGACGAACTTCAGAGCCTCGCGGGTGGATTCGGGCACGTCGCGCAGGTCTTTCTCGTTGCGCCGGGGCAGCAGCACGGTATGCACGCCGGCGCGCTGCGCGGCCAGCACCTTTTCCTTGATGCCGCCCACCGGCAGCACCAGGCCGCGCAGGCTGATTTCGCCGGTCATGGCGACGTCGTGGTGGACCGCCTGATCGGTGAACAGCGAGGCCAGCGCAATGAACATGGCCACGCCGGCGCTCGGCCCGTCTTTCGGAATCGCGCCGGCCGGCACATGCACATGCACATCGATGCCTTCGAAGCGTTCCGCCGGAACGCGCAGGGTGCTGGCAAACCCCTTTACCAGCGTCAGCGCGGCCTGGGCGCTTTCCTTCATCACCTCGCCGAGCTGGCCGGTCAAAATCAGCCGGCCGCTGCCGGCCACGCGGGTCGCCTCGATGAACAAAATGTCGCCGCCCACCGGCGTCCAGGCCAGCCCGGTCGCCACGCCCGGCATGCTGCTGCGCAAGGCGGTTTCGTGCTCGAACCTGGCCGGGCCGAGGATCGCGTCCAGGTCGGCCGCATCGACACGCACCTGTGGCTTCGAGCCGTCCGCGATCCGCACGGCGGCATGCCGCATGACGCGGCCAATCTCGCGCTCCAGCTGGCGCACGCCGGCCTCCCGGGTGTATTCGGCCACCAGCGCCTGCAGGGCATCTAGGGTCAGTTCGCACTGGTCACCACGCAGGCCGTTCGCCTCGCGCTGGCGCCCCACCAGGTAGCGCTGGGCAATCTGCAGCTTTTCTTCCTGCGTGTAGCCCGGCAGTTCAATGACTTCCATGCGGTCGCGCACCGCGGCGGGCACCTGGTCGATGACATTGGCCGTCGCCAGGAAGACCACCCGGCTCAGGTCAAACGGCACGCCCAGGTAGTTGTCCCGGAAGGTCGAGTTCTGCTCGGGGTCCAGCACTTCGAGCAGCGCGGCCGACGGGTCGCCGTGGGCGCTGGGCGAGAGCTTGTCGATCTCGTCGAGCATCATCACGCAGTGGCGGGCGCCGGCCTTGCGCAGGTTTTGCACGATCATGCCCGGCATGGCGCCTATATAAGTGCGGCGGTGGCCGCGAATCTCGGCCTCGTCATGCACGCCGCCCAGCGAAACCCGCACGAAAGGCCGCCCCAGCGCATGCGCGATGCTCTGGCCCAGCGAGGTCTTGCCCACGCCCGGCGGCCCGACAAAGCACAGAATCGGCGCGCGCCCCTCGGGGTTGAGCTTTTGCACCGCCAGGTATTCGACGATGCGCTGCTTGATGCGCTCCAGGCCGTAGTGGTCGGCCTCCAGGATGCGGCGCGCCTCGGTCAGGTCAATCGGGCTGGCTTGCGGCACGGTCCACGGCAGCTCGGTCATCCACTCCAGGTAGGTGCGCAGCATCGAGTATTCGCTGGACGCATCCGGCATCCGCTGCAGGCGTGAAAGCTCCTTGCGCGCCTGGGCCTCTACATCGGCCGGCATGCCCGCCTTGGCGATCAGTTCGCCGAGCTGGGCAATGTCCTCGCTGGTGCCGTCGTCCTCGCCCAGTTCCTTCTGGATGGTCTTGAGTTGCTGGCGCAGCATGTATTTACGCTGCGTGTCGTCGATCTGCTCCTTGGTGCGCTCGCCGATTTCCTGCGACAGCCGCAGCACCTCGATGCGGTGGGTCAGCATCTGCAGCACTTTTTGCAGCCGCTCCTCGGTGTTGGCGGTTTCCAGCAGCAGCTGCTTTTCGCTCAATTCGGCATCGAGCAGGCTGGCGACGACATCGGCCATGTGCGAGGGCGAGCGCACGGCCTGCAGCGTATGCGCCAGCTCGGCCGGCGCCCCCGGCAGCAGCGAGAGGATCTCGGCGGCCCGCTCGCGCAGCTGCAGGCCCAGCGCCTCGGCCTGCGTGGAAGGCTCGGCCGGATCTTCAATAAACTGCACGCGGGCGGCCAGGAAAGGATAACCCTCGACCATGGATTGAATGCGAAAGCGTTTCACGCCCTGGCACAGGGCGTGGCGCAGCTGCTCGTCCGTGCCGACCTGCTGCACCACCTTGGCGGTGGTCCCGACATCGCACAGCGCGTCGCGCCCCGGGTCATCGTCCTTTTCGTCGCGCTGCATCACGATGCCCAGCAGGTCGCCGGTGTTCTTGGCATGCTGGACCGCCGCAATCGACTTGGGGCGGCCGACGGTGATGGGCACCAGCGTGTTCGGAAACAGCACGACATTGCGCATCGGCACGAGGGCAATCACGCCATCGGGAAGCGCGGGCAACTTGGCATCTTTGGCATCCATGGGCATTCCCCGGTCATTGGGCGGTGCAGGCTGAAATTCAGTATAGGCATGCGGCCGCCTTGCGGATACGGGGCATTCATGGGGCTGGTTGATCAAAATCAAGCGCAAGCAAGGACTGCGCAGGACTGGCGATTTCAGGCCGCCAGCACAGCCGCTGGCCGGCCCGACTTAAAATCGCCGGCTAGCCTCACCAAAGCACTCCACCATGTCCCAGCGCCGCCTTTTCGTCACCACCGCCCTGCCCTACGCCAACGGCAACTTCCACATCGGCCACATCATGGAATACATCCAGGCCGACATATGGGTGCGCTATCAACGCATGCAGGGCAACGCGGTGAATTTCGTCGGCGCCGACGACGCCCACGGCGCGCCCATCATGATCGCCGCCGAAAAAGCCGGCAAGACGCCGCAGCAGTTCGTGGCCGACATCGCCGCCGGCCGCAAGCCGTATTTAGACGGCTTTCACATCAGCTTTGACAACTGGAGTTCGACCGACTCGCCGGAAAACCACGAGCTGGCCCGGCAGATCTACCGCGACCTGCGGGACAACCCGCAAGGCTCGCTGATCGAGACGCGCACCATCGAGCAGTTCTTCGACGCCGAGAAGAACATGTTCCTGCCCGACCGCTTCATCAAGGGCGAATGCCCGAAATGCCATGCCAAGGACCAGTACGGCGACAACTGCGAGGTCTGCGGCGCGGTGTATGCGCCAACCGACCTGATCAAGCCCTACTCGGCGCTGTCGGGCGTGACGCCGGTCTTGAAAAGCTCCGAGCACTTCTTCTTCAAGCTGTCGGATGCGCGCTGCGTCGAATTCCTGGAAAACTGGACGCAGGACGGAAAGCTGCAGCCCGAGGTGGCCAACAAGGTCAAGGAATGGTTTTCAGTCCGCGAGAATGCTGACGGCACGCAGAGCGAAGGCCTGGGCGACTGGGACATCAGCCGCGACGCGCCCTATTTCGGCATCGAGATTCCCGATGCGCCGGGCAAGTATTTTTATGTCTGGCTGGACGCGCCGGTCGGCTACCTGGCGTCACTCAAGAACCTGCTCGACAAGCGCGGCGAAAGCTACGACGACTACATGGCCGACCCAAAGCTGGAGCAGTACCACTTCATCGGCAAGGACATCGTCACTTTCCACACCCTGTTCTGGCCGGCGATGCTGCATTTCAGCGGCCGCAAGACGCCGGACAACATCTTTGTCCACGGCTTTCTGACGGTGAACAACGGCGAAAAGATGAGCAAGAGCCGAGGCACCGGCCTGGACCCGCTCAAGTACCTGAGCCTGGGCATGAACCCCGAATGGCTGCGCTACTACCTGGCCGCCAAGCTCAATGCGCGCAACGAGGACATTGACTTCAACGCCGATGACTTCATGGCGCGGGTGAACAGCGATCTGGTGGGCAAGTTCATTAACATCGCGAGCCGGGCGGCGGGCTTCATCAGCAAGCGCTTTGCCGGCCAGCTGGGCGAAGTGTCGGCCGATGGCACAGCGCTGCTGACCAATCTGCGCAGCCAGTCCGAAGCCATCAGCCAGCTGTATGAATCCCGCGAATATGCCAAGGCCCAGCGTGAGGTGATGTTGCTGGCCGACCAGGTCAACGCCTACGTGGACCAGAACAAGCCGTGGGAACTGGCCAAGAAGGAAGGCATGGAATCGCGCCTGCATGATGTCTGCACCGTCTGCATCGAGGCCTTCCGCCTGCTGACGCTGTACCTCAAACCCGTGCTGCCCGCGCTGGCCGCGCAGGTTGAGGCCTTCCTGAACACCCGCCCGCTGACCTTTGCGGATGCCGCCGCCAGCCTCGGCAACGGCCACCCCATCGGCGACTACAAGCACCTCATGCAGCGCGTCGATATCAAGCAACTTGATGCACTGTTCGAGCCTCCCGCGCAAGACCCACCTGCGCAAGCAGCTATCGAAACCGTAGCACCCGGCGGCGAGGACATCGCGCCCGCCATCACCATCGACGACTTCGCCAAGGTCGATCTGCGCATCGCAAAAATCGTGAATTGCGAAGCCGTGGACGGCTCGACCAAGCTGCTGCGCCTGACGCTGGACGCCGGCGAAGGCCGGATGCGCAATGTCTTCAGCGGCATTGCCTCCAGCTACCAGCCCGCAGACCTGATCGGCAAGCACACCGTGCTGGTCGCCAACCTGGCGCCGCGCAAGATGAAGTTCGGGATCAGCGAAGGCATGGTGCTGGCCGCCAGCCATGCCGACGAAAAATCCAACCCCGGCATTTATGTGCTGGAGCCGCTGTCGGGCGCGACGCCGGGCATGCGGATTCACTGAAGCCCTTCCCGACAGCCACCCAAAGCCTGCCCATGACACCCTTGTCTCACTTTTGCACCCGCCTGAGCGCCTCGGTGCTCATCAGCCTGTCGGCACTGGCATTGCCGGGATGCGCCGTGGTCACCGCCGTCGATACCGTGGCCTCGGTGGCGATTGGCACCGTCGGGCTGGCGGCCAGCGCCGTCATCGGCACGGCGCGCATCGCCGGATCGGCCATCGGCGCCACCGCCGATGCGGTGCTGCCCGGCCCGAGCGAGTAGGCAGTTCACGCAGGCAAGGAGTGATCAGCGCGGCCGGCTTCCCGGCTTCTTCTCAAGCTGCTCACGCTGTTCAAGCTGCTGAAGCTGCCGCCTGCGTTTTCCCTTGTTTCTGGATTCGGCCTCGGGCGGCTGCTCGCGCAGGGCTTGCGCGGCCCGTTCCTTCGCCCGCTCCTGCTCGCTTTTGCGCTTCTTGTCGCGAAAATGCACAAAGATTCGCCCCAGTCCGAAGCTCACCGCGCAGCTGACTCCCAAAAGAACAATGCTCGAAGTTTCCATTTCCATGCTGCGTGCCGCCAGTCAGTCCCTCAGTCCGCCAGAAACAGCGACTGCAGGTCGTTCAAAAAATCAAAGCCGCGCTCGGTCGGCTTGGCGTGGACAAAATCGCGCTCGATGAGGCCCTTGCGCTCGGCCTCTTCCAGCCCTTTTTGAATCGCGGTGAACGGCAGTCCCGTCTTTTCGGCGAAGTCCTGCAGCTTGAACCCGTCCTTCAGCCGCAGGGCATTGAGCATGAATTCAAACGGCAGATCGGCACGGCTGACTTCCGTTTCCTGCGCCACCGCATTCCCAGCCAGCGCTTTGTCCATGTACAGACGGGGCTCGCGCGCGCGCACCTGGCGCACCACCCGATGGGCAAAGCTGAGCTTGCTGTGCGCGCCAGCGCCGATGCCCAGGTAATCGCCAAACTGCCAGTAGTTGAGGTTGTGAAAGCAGCGATGGCCGGGTTTGGCGTAGGCCGACACTTCGTAGCGCTGCAGGCCTGCGCCTTCGGTCATCTCGGTGATCTGGTCGAGCATGGCGTAGGCCGTGTCTTCCTCTGGGATCACCGGCGGAAACTTGGCAAAGTAGGTGTTGGGCTCAATCGTCAGGTGGTAAATCGAGATGTGCGGCGGCTGCATCGCCAGCGCCTGCCGCATGTCCTGCGCCTGGTTCTCCAGCGTCTGGCCGGGCAGCGCGTACATGATGTCGAGGTTGAAGGTATCGAAGGCCTGCGCCGCCTCCTCCACCGCCGCAATCGCCTGGGCGCGGTCATGCACCCGGCCCAGGGCCTTGAGGTGAACATCGTCAAAACTCTGCACGCCGATGGACAGGCGGTTCACCCCGGCGCTGCGAAAAGCCTTGAAACGGTCTTTCTCGAACGTGCCGGGGTTGGCTTCGAGCGTGATTTCGCAGTCGGCCTCCAGCCGCAGCCGCGCGCGGATGTCGCCCAGCAGGCGGTCGATGGCCTGCGGCGAAAACAGGCTGGGCGTGCCGCCGCCAATGAAGATGCTGTGCACCGTGCGGCCCCAGACCAGCGGCAGCGACGCCTCCAGGTCGGCCACCAGCGCATCGATGTAGCGCTGCTCGGGCAGTTCGCCCGGCATTTCATGCGAATTGAAATCGCAGTACGGGCATTTCCTGATGCACCAGGGCAGGTGTACATACAGCGACAGTGGCGGCAGGGCCGCGAGTTGCAGCGTGCCGCTGCGCATGTAGTGCTGAACGTCGTGTTGGGTCATGAAGGGTTCGAGTGCAATTTACAGCCAGCGTTCACGCAGCAGCGCAATCATCTGGGCCGTGGCCTTGCCACGGTGGCTGTTGGCGTTTTTCACGCTGACGGGCAGTTGTGCGAAGGTCTGGCCAAACTCGGGAATGAACATCACCGGGTCAAAGCCAAAGCCGTTGCTACCCACCGGCTGCAGGGCAATTTCGCCGGCTGCCCGTCCGCTGGCGATCAAGGGCTCCGGGTCATCGGCCGAGCGCACCGCCACCAGCGTGCTGACCAGGGCGGCGCGGCGTTGCCCGGGCTGCGTCAGGTGCGCCATCTGCTCCAGCAAGGCCTTGACATTGTTGTCGTCGCCCTTGGCGTAACCAAACTGGGTGGCATAAAACGCCGTGTCCACGCCCGGCAGGCCGCCAAAGGCGTCCACGCACAGGCCGGCATCGTCGGCCAGCGCCGGCAGGCCGCTGAGCGCTGACGCATGGCGCGCCTTGGCCAGCGCATTTTCAACAAAGGTGCGAAAAGGCTCTTCAGCTTCGGGAATGCCCAGTTCGGCCTGGCTCAGCAACTCAAGGCCCAGCGGCGCCAGCAGGGCCTGCAGTTCGGCAAGCTTGCCCGGGTTGTTCGATGCGAGTACGATTTTCATGATGAAATAGGGCTTTTGCGCTTGTTACACATGCCTAAGCAGCTATTAATTTGATAGTGAATTATTTTGCAGCGCCACCCGTTCCCGGATGCCGCTTTCGGCCAGGCCCGGCAGCGTCAATCAGGCTTTTTTGGCCGCTGAACGGCGTATGGCCGCATTGATTTCAGCGATGGAGCGCTCGATCATGGCCTCATCAAGGTCATCGGTCGGGCTGTCGTACAGGCCGGCTTGCAGGGTGGAGGCAAAAACACCTTCCATGGCGCTGTCGGCGCTGTCACGGGTAGGCGCAAACACCTCCGGTGTTTCCCATTCCATCGCCAGAACCGTCACGTTGTCGCTGTGCTCGCCGCCGGCGCGCAGGGCATTGTCAACCAGTTGCGGAACAGCCTGCGAAACGCTGTTGTCAGTCAGCTGCTGGACGATTTCAGCATCGCTCAGGCTGCCCCACAAACCGTCGGAGCACAGCATCAGCTTGTCGCCCTGCAGCAGTGGAAGCGGACCCGCAATATCCAGAATGGGCTTGCTGGGCGAGCCCAGGCAGGTGAACAGGATATTGCGGTTGACAGGCGCGAACTCGGTGAATCCGGACCGCTCCTGCTCAAGGAAGGAGTGATCCCGGGTGCGCAGCAGCAACTCGCCATCGCGCACGATATAAAGACGCGAATCGCCACAATGCACCCAGGTGGCGCTGGTGCCTTGCACCACAGCGGCAACCAGCGTCGTGCGCGGGGTGTCGAGCATGCCTTTTTGGGACGCATGGCGAACGATCTGGTGATGCGCCGCCAGCAGCGCATTGGAAAGAAAATCCGCCGGGTCCTGAAGCGTCGGTTTGGCCTCTTTCTGGTAAAGGGCGCAAATCGTATCCAGTGCCAGCTGGGCCGCGACCTCCCCCTCAGGATGGCCACCCATTCCGTCGGCCAGCACAAACAGCCCCGATTCGCGCGTGTAGCAGTGGCCCATGCGGTCTTCGTTCATGGCCCTGCCTCCGATGCGGCTGAGCTGGAAAACCGAGAATTTCATTTGGAGCGGGTTCCGAATGCGTTGGCTTTGCGTACCGTTTTCTTGGTATCGGACACCACGCTGTCAAACTGCAGGCGAACCCTTTCGCTGACAGTGAGCTTGGTGTAGTGACGCTCGCTTTCCCGGCTCAGTTCTTTTTGCAGGGCAAACACGGACTGCGGCCGCGACAGCGGATCGAGCGACATGCACCATTCAACGACTTCAATCAGGTTGTCGGAATACACGCCGCGCAGCCTGGACAAGGCCAGCGACAGCCGGTCTTTTTCGAGGCGCTGCGGCGCATCATTGGGCGGATAGCCCTGCATGCTGGCGTACATGCAGGCGCCGATGGCATAGATGTCGGTCCAGGGGCCCATCGAAGAATCGCGCCGGTACATTTCGGGCGCTGCAAAGCCGGGGGTGTACATCGGCCGGATGAAATTGCCCTCTTTGCTCAGCACCTCGCGGGCTGCGCCAAAGTCGATCATCACGGCCCGGTTGTCATCGGTGATGAAGATGTTGGCCGGTTTGATGTCCAGGTGCAGCATCTTGTGCTGGTGCACGATGCGCAGTCCGCGCAGGATTTCGTCAAACAGCGAGCGAATGGTCGATTCGCGGAATACCTTGGGTTTTTTCAGGTCGCGCGCCGTGATGATGAAATCCTGCAGGGTTCCACCCTCCAGGTAGTTCATGACCATGTAAACGGTTTCGTTCTCGCGAAAGAAATTCAGCACGCTCACCACCGAGCCATGCGAAATCTGGGCCAGCGAACGGCCTTCCTCAAAAAAACTCTTGAGGCCCAGACGGTAGAGCGAAAGCTTTTCCGGCAGAACCTGCGGCAGCAACTCGCCCACCGCCCGGCTGGCCAGAGAGGACGGCAAGTACTCCTTGATGGCGAACTGCTGGCCCTCGTTGTCAACGGCCAAGTAAACTACACCGAATCCACCCGCCGAAAGCTTTCGCACAACGCGGTAGCCTCCGATGACAGTGTCAGGCGGCAGGGATGAAGGCTTGACCTTGGACATAATTCTTGGGGGCCGGGCGATGAATCACCCAGTCTTTTCTCTCTTTAGTAAGGCGTAAAAAGCTAATGTCAGTTTACAGCATGACGGGCTATGCAAGCCTGCAATCCAGCACGGCGCAAGCGACAAACGAGACGGAACCGGCACGCGACACCAGTTTGCGGCTGGGCGTTGAAATCCGTTCGGTCAACAGCCGGTTTCTGGACCTGGCGTTTCGCCTGCCCGATGAGTTGCGCCAGATTGAGCCGGCGTTGCGCGAGCTGCTGACCGGCAAGCTCAAGCGCGGCAAGGTGGAGGTGCGGGTTTCGCTGGAAAGCGCGGCGGCCAGCAACCTGCGCGCGCCTTCCCCCGCGACCTTGCAGCGGCTCGGTTCGCTGGAGGACAGCATCAAGTCATGGTTGCCGCAGGCCGCGCCGCTCAGCGTGGCCGATGTTCTGCGCATCGCCACCAATGAAGACAAAAAGCCGCACGACCACAGCGAGGAGCTGCTTCAACTGGCCCGGCAGACGGTGAATGAGCTGATGTCTGCCCGCGAGCGCGAAGGCGCGCGGCTGGCCCTCATGCTGCTCGACCGTACCGCGCAGCTGCGCACGCTGGCGGAATCGGCGGTGCCCATGGTTCCCAAGCTGGTCGAGCAGCAAAAAAACCGCTTCCTGGAACGCTGGAAAGAAGCTTTGGCGCTGGGAAGCAGCAACGTGCTTCCTGAAATTGCCCAGGACCGGGCACTGACCGAAGCGACCGCCTTTGCCATCCGGATCGACGTGGCCGAAGAAATCACCCGCCTGGCATCGCATCTGGATGAAATCGACCGCTTGCTGGCCAGCGGCGGCGAACTGGGCAAGCGCCTGGACTTCCTGATTCAGGAACTTCACCGCGAGGCCAATACCCTGGGCTCCAAGTCAGCCTCGCTGGAACTGACGCGTGTTTCTGTTGATATGAAAGTATTGATCGAGCAAATTCGCGAGCAGGTCCAGAACATCGAGTAACGCCGAACCTGTCTAAAACTCCTAAATTAATAGCAAATAACGCTCGTCAAGTATGGACTATCCCGGAAATCTCTTTGTTGTAGCCGCACCCAGCGGGGCTGGCAAGTCCAGTCTGGTCAAAGCCCTGATGGAACTCGATTCCGCCATCCAGCCTGCGGTTTCCCATACCACCCGCCCCCCGCGCGGACAGGAAAAGCATGGCCGGGAGTACTTTTTTCTTTCGCCGGAAGAGTTTGACAGCATGGTCAGGCGGGATTCCTTTCTGGAATGGGCGCATGTTCACGGACACCGCTACGGCACGTCGCGCCACACCATTGAAGAGCGGGTCGCTCATGGCGCCGATGTGATTCTGGAAATTGATTTCCAGGGCGCCATCAACATCAAGCGGATTTTTGCCAATGCCGTGCTCATTTTCATCCTTCCCCCGAGCTGGGAAGAGTTGCGTTCACGCCTGCAGCGGCGCGGCGAAGACAGCGCGGAGGTGATCGAGCTGCGGCTGCAGAATGCGGCCATCGAGATGGCACAGGCGCAAAAATTTGACTTCGTTATAATTAACGAGTTGTTTGAGCGGGCAGTTTTCGACCTGAAGACCATTGTTCATGCCCAGCGCCTGAAATACTCAGCCCAGCGACGCGCCAGAGCCGACACCTTCAAGGCGCTTCACATTCCCTAAGTCACCGATCATCTGAAAGAACATCATGGCCCGCATCACTGTCGAAGATTGCCTGGAAAAAATCCCGAACCGCTTTCAGCTGGTCTTGGCAGCCACTTACCGTGCGCGCATGCTCAGCCAGGGTCATGCCGCCAGGATTGAAAGCAAGAACAAGCCCGCGGTTACCGCCCTGCGAGAGATTGCGGCAGGCAAGGTCGGCCTGGAAATGCTGAAAAAAGTCCCCAATTAAAATCAGGAAATCCCAGAAAAAAGCACCTGCGAAGGTGCTTTTTTCATTTTCAAAGGGTTCAAAATCCGTCTTTTATCGGCTTTTTTCAGGTCGCGCTACATTTGAGGTATGAATGCAATGCCGACGTCCGTCGTTCCCCGCAAGCCAACACCCGCAGCAGCCAACGCTGCGGCGGCCAGTTTTGCCGCGTTGACCGCCAAACTCGACTACCTGAGTGCTGCAGACATTGAACATGTCCGCCAGGCCTACCGCTTCGCCGATCAGGCCCATCTTGGACAACTGAGAAACAGTGGCGAGCCCTATATTACCCATCCCATCGCAGTGGCCCAGCAGTGCGCCGAATGGAAGCTCGATGCCCAGGCCCTGATGGCGGCGCTGCTGCACGATGCCATTGAGGACTGCGCAGTCACCAAACCGGAACTGATCGAGCGCTTTGGCGCACCCGTGGCTGAGCTGGTGGATGGCCTGACCAAGCTGGAAAAGCTGGAGTTCAACACCCGGGAAGAAAATCAGGCGGAGTCTTTTCGCAAGATGTTGCTGGCCATGGCGCGCGACGTCCGCGTCATTCTGATCAAGCTGGCAGACCGCATGCACAACATGCGAACGCTGAGCGATGCGCCGCGCTCCAAATGGAAAAGAATCGCCAGTGAAACGCTGGATATTTACGCGCCGATTGCGCACCGCCTGGGCCTGAACTCGACCTATCGCGAGTTGCAGGACCGATCATTTCAGCATCTGCATCCGTGGCGCTATGCCATCCTGACCAAAGCCCTGACGCGGGCGCGGGGCCGCAGGCGCGACGTCATCAAGCGCGTGCAATCCGAAGTCGAGGCAGCCTTCGCCACTGCACAGATTGCGGTTCGGGTCTATGGACGCGAGAAAACGCTGTACTCGATTTACCACAAGATGGACCAGAAGCATTTTTCTTTTGCACAGGTCACTGATCTTTACGGTTTTCGGGTGATCCTGCAGGACGTGACGGCCTGCTACAGCGCCATGGGCATCCTTCACCAGCTCTACAAGCCCTTGCCGGGCAAGTTCAAGGACTACATCGCCATTCCCAAGGTCAACGGCTACCAGTCGCTGCACACCACGCTGGTCGGGCCTTTCGGAACCAACATCGAATTCCAGATGCGTACCGATGCCATGCATGTCGTGGCAGAGGCGGGCGTGGCGGCCCACTGGCTGTACAAGGCGTCTGATCCGAACAGCGACACCTCGCAGCGGCTGGGAACCAAATGGCTGCAGTCATTGCTCGATATCCAGCAGGAAACCCATGATGCGGCCGAATTTTGGGACCATGTCAAGATTGACCTGTTTCCAGAGGCGGTTTATGTCTTCACCCCCAAAAGCCAGATCATGGCGATGCCGCGTGGCGCCACCATCGTGGACTTCGCCTACGCCATTCACAGCGATGTGGGCCACCATGCGATTGCGGCCAAGGTCAATGGCGAACAGGTCACGCTGCGTACCGAACTGCTTAACGGCGATGTCATAGAAGTCATCACCTCTCCCGTTTCCACGCCCAATCCGGCCTGGCTGGGATTCGTTCGAACCGGCAAGGCTCGCTCGAAGATCCGGCACTATCTCAAGAGCATGGCACTCACGGAGTCGCAAGAACTGGGTGAAAAAATGCTGGCTCAGGCATTGCGGGCCGAAGGCATAGACCGGCAACGCCTTTCAGCGGATGACGGAGCGCATCACGCCAAGTGGGAAAAAATCCTGCGTTTTACGGGCAACCGTTCACGCGCCGAGTTGCTGACCGACATTGGCATGGGCAAGCGCATCGCCAGCATGATTGCCAAACGCATTGTGACTTTTCTCGCCGAAGATGGTGAAAAACCCGATGCCTTGCTGATGAGCCGGGAACGCTACATTCCGCACGAGTCGGTCTCACAAGGTGGCCTGGTGCTGGATGGCAACGAAGGCAGTTCAGTCCAGTTTGCGCGATGCTGCAGCCCGATTCCCGGTGATGGAATCGTGGGCTATCTGGGGCGGGGCGAAGGACTTTTTGTCCATACCGACGACTGTGTCGTGGCCAAGCGCCTGCAGCAACGCGACAGCGAACGGTTCATTGCGGTTGACTGGTCAGATGAACCCGCCCGCACGTTTGAAACCAATCTGATGGTGACGGTTTCGAATGGCAAAGGGGTACTGGCAAAAGTGGCAACTGCCCTTGCCGGTGCGGAAGTTGACATTACCCATGTGGACATGGGGCATGAGCCTGCAAACGGTGCAACCGACCTGAGATTTACCGTGGCTGTACGCGACCGTATTCACCTGGCTGCAGCGATGCGCAATGTCAGGCGCACGCAAGCGGTGCTTCGGGTGCAACGGGTCAAGGCAGGCGCTTGAATGGCGCACGCTTTTCATTCGGTTTTACGCGCTATTTTTCGAATGGCCGAATTTTGCCTGCAGCCGCTTTGGGGGCCGGGTTCAGCCAGCCGCTGTGTCAGCCCTTGGGATAGTCAACTTTCAGTACTTCAAGGAGTTGCGTTCCCTGGGGCGTGACAAGGGTGACTTCATCGCCTACCCTTGCCTTGAGAAGTGCGCTGGCCACCGGCGAAATCCAGCTGATCTGTCCGATTGCACTGATAGCTTCATCAACGCCCAAAATGGTCACGGTCCGCTCAAGCCCCTCGTCATCGCCATAGGTGACCGTGGCGCCAAAAAACACCTGGTCATTGCCATGGTGGACGCAAGGATTGCTTATTTCAGCGATTTCCAGCCTTTTCGTCAGAAAACGGATGCGCCGGTCAATCTCGCGGAGCCGTTTTTTGCCATAGAGGTAGTCGCCATTTTCTGATCGATCGCCATTGCTGGCCGCCCAGTGGACGATATCCACGACTTTGGGCCGTTCGCTGTCAATCAGATTGAGCAATTCCACCCGCAGACGGTTGTAGCCTTGAGGCGTGATGTAGTTTTTCCCGCTCACAGACTGGCCGAGGATCGGCGTGTCGTCCTCGTCGTCAGAGTCGGTTTCTTTGGTGAAGGCTTTGTTCATACTGAGGTCAGAATAGCATTCACCGCCCTTTCCTTCACTTGATGCTGGAACGTCCAAAACGAAAAAGTCTGCAACTTTCGTTGCAAACTTTCGATTCGCCTGCGCAGCAGGCTGGCGCCCATGTCGCTGATCAACCGCCCTCCCAGACCAGCACAAAATGAGCAGCCGCGCCGGTCAAGCTGCCACCGAAAAACGGGTGTCGAATGTGCCCCGCACATCCAGCCGCTGCTTGACCAGGCCTGCGTCCAGGTAGAAGTCGGCGGTTCGCTGCTGGTCGGCGACGACCTGGCTGTCGATGTCCTGCCAGCGTGTGGCGCGGCGCTCGAACTGCAGGCGGGCCGCTTCTGCCGGAATGCCGATGATCCTGGCCAGTGCCGCACCAAATTCGGCCGGATGCTGATACGACCACACCTGCGCCCGCGCGACGCGCAGCTTGAAGTCCTGCAGGATGCCACGCTTGTCGCGAAGCGCCGATTCCGTGGCGGCCAGGAAACTCAGCCCGCTCCACAGCCCGCGTCCGTTGACCAGCACCTTCGCATGGCCGCCGGTTTCGGCCAGTGCGGTGTAGGGCTCCCAGGTGGCCCAGGCATCGACCGAGCCCTGGGTCAGGGCCAGCTTGGCATCCGGCGGCGGCAGGAAGCGCAAATCAATGTCGTCCTGCTTGAGCCCGACCGAAGCCAGCGCCTTGAGCGTCACGAAGTGGCCGATCGACCCCCGGTTGGTCGCCACAATCTTGCCCTTGAGGCTGGCGGCGCCCTTGAGGGGCGAGTTGGGCGCCACCAGGATGGCCGTGCCATAGGCATCCGAGCGATTGGCGGCAAACGCCTTGACCCGGCTGCCTGCCGCAAGCGTGAACAGCAGAGGCGCGTCACCAATCGGGCCAAAATCAACCGCGTCGGCATTCAAAGCCTCGGCGAGCGGCGCAGCGGCTGGAAACTCCGACCACTTGATGTCATAGGCGATATTTTTAAGCTCGCCGGCAGCTTCGAGAAGCGCCCTCAGACCGCCTTTCTGGTCCCCCGCGCGCAGCAGCGGTCGAGGCTGGGCATGGGTGAGTACCGGCGACAAAAAAGTCGCTGCGACGGAGGCTGACAAAAGGCTGTGGAATTGGCGTCGTTGCATGGTGTGTGAGTCAGGCTTGGTAGATAGGGGTTAAAAATTCAGACGCCCAGCGCACGGCGCCCGGCGGCAATGTGCACGCTGTCGTCCTGCGGCGTGTGGATGCGCCCGCACAGCACGTCGCGCAGGTGGCGCTCCAGCGGGTTCTTGCGCGCCAGGCCGTGGTTGCTGCTCAGCGACAGCGCGGCCTCGACCGCCCGCACGGCGTTGTTGGTGGCGATGGACTTGATCAGGCCGCTGTCCACCGCCGGCACGGCCACGCCGGCGTCAATGTCGCGCGCCAGGCTGGCTATGAGCCGGTCGTTGGCCAGCAGCAGCGCTTCGATGGTACCGACGATTTCCTGCGCGCGCGGCAAGGTGGACAGCGCCGCGCCCAGGCTGGCCGGCTTGCGCTGGCGCAAAAAGTCAACCACCCAGTCGCGCGCGGCGCGGGCCACGCCGGTGTAGAGCGCGCCCATCAGTACCGTCATGTCACCCTGCAGCGACGGGTCGCCGCCGGTCCAGTCGTGCGGCTGGCGCAGGTCCAGCGCGTATTCAGGCTCGATCAGGACATCCTCGAAGGTGATGTCATGGCTGCCGCTGGCGCGCAGGCCCAGGTGGTCCCAGGTTTCGACAATGCGGATGCCCGGCAGACCGGCGTGGACCAGAAAGGTGCCCATTCGCGGCTCGGCCTCGTCGGTGCGCGCCCACACCGCATACCACTTGAGGATGGGCGCGCCGGTCGAGTAAATCTTGTGCCCCGACAGGCGCCAGCCCTCGGCGGTGCGGCGCGCCACCGTGGCCGGCAGGCCGCCGCGCGCGGGCGAGCCCAGTTCGGGCTCGACCCGCAGCGAATTGATCAGCGACACGCCCTCGCTGGACTCGCGCACCAGCCGGCGCGCCACCTCCACCGGCCAGACCCTGCCGGGCCGGCCCATGCTGCGGTGCTGGATGTACTGCATGACCAGCACCAGCGCCGTGGCCGGGTCGCCCTGGCCGATGGCGCCTATGACCTCGCCCAGCTGCTCCAGCGTGGCGCCTTGCCCGCCCAGCTCGCGCGGCGCGGCCAGCGCCAGCAGGCCGGCTTCGTGCAACTGGGTGAAGTTCTCGAACGGAAAGCTGGCATCGCGGTCATGCCCGGCGGCGCGGGCGGCAAACTCTGCCGCCAGCGTGCGCGCCGCCTGGCCCCAGGTCAGCGGCGCGTTCACTGCAGCACCTCGGGCTGCTGGCGCACCAGCACGTCGTACAGGCTCTTGAACGCAAAATGCGCGCCGCCCGGCTTGCCGATCTGCGAATGCGTCAGCGCCGCCACCTCGGGCGAAATCGGGATCGGCGTGCCGGCGGCTTCGGCCAGCAACTGCGTCTGGCAGGCGTTTTCCAGCGCGATGTACCACCAGGCGGCCGACTCCACCGTCGGACCTACCGTCAGGATGCCGTGGTTTTTCAGGATCACCGCCTTGCGCGGGCCCAGCGCCTTGCCGATGCGAAAACCCTCGTCGGTTTCGAGCACCACGCCGGTGAAGTCGTCAAACAACGCATGATCGCCGTAGAACACGCACGCGTCCTGCGTCAGCGGCTCCAGCGTGCGGCCCAGCGTGGACCAGGCCTTGCCATAGGTGGAATGGGTGTGGGCGGCCGACACGATGTCGGGCCGCGCCTCGTGCAGCGCGGCGTGGATGGCAAAGGCGGCGCGGTTCAGCGGCCCCTCGCCCACCACGATTTCACCTTGCGCATTGACGAGCAGCAAGTCGGATACCTTGATCTGTGAAAAATGCAGGCCAAATGGGTTGACCCAGAAATGGTCAGTCCACTCCGGGTCGCGCGCCGTGATGTGGCCGGCCAGGCCGTGGCTCAGTCCCACTTGGGCAAACAGGCGAAAGGCCACCGCCAGGCGCTCCTTGCGGTAGCGGCGCTCAGCCTCCAGCGTCGGGCGCGCGGGCACTTCGTCGAACCAGTCCTTGCGCTGCGGATTCGGGTTGCTGACAAGCGTGAGAGAAGAAGGTGACAGGACAGCGGACATGGCAGGCTTTCAGAGGCGATGCAGAGACAGGAGCGATCAGGAAAGAAAGGCTAATCACGCCGCCTTGAGCGCCGCAGCCCGGGCGCGCTGCTCGCGCTCGGCGACCTTGCGGCGCACCAGCGGCAGCAGGTCGCGGCCGTAGGCAATCGTGTCCAGCAACGGGTCGAAGCCGCGAATCAAAAAGGTGGTGATGCCCAGGTCGTAGTACTTCAGCAGCGCGTCGGCCACCTGCTCGGGCGTGCCCACCAGCGACGTGGTGTTGGAGCGGCCGCCGGTTTCGCGCGCAATCGCGGTCCACAGCCGCTCGTCCACGCGGTCGCCCCTGGCGGCGTCGGCCAGCAGCCGGCGCGCGCCTTCGCTTTGCAGCGCACCACCCCTGGCAAAGCCCTGGTCAACGCGCAGGCGGCGGGTTTGCTCCAGGATCTGGTCGGCCCTGGCCCAGGCTTGGTCCTCGGTCGCGCCCAGGATGGGGCGAAATGAGATGCTGAATTCAACGGTCCGGCCATGCCGGGCGGCTTCGGCGCGCACGCGGCGCACCAGGTCGCCGGCCTGCGCCAGCGACTCGCCCCACAGCGCATAGACATCGGCATGCTGGCCCGCCACCTGCAGCGCCGGGGCCGAGGCGCCGCCAAAGTAGATCGGCACATACGGCGCCTGCAGCGGCTTGACCTCGGACCATGCACCCTTGACGCGGTAGTAAGCGCCTTCGTGGTCAAAGGGTTTCTTTTCCGTCCAGACGCGGCGCAGCAGGCCCAGGTATTCACCGGTGCGGGCGTAGCGCTCGTCATGGCCGAGGAAATCGCCGTCGCGCTGCTGGTCTTCGTCGGAGCCGCCGGTGATGTAGTGAACCGCCACGCGCCCGCCGGTGTAGTGGTCCAGCGTGGCCAGTTGCCGCGCAGCGAGCGTGGGCGCCACGAAGCCGGGCCGGTGGGCCAGCAGGAAGCCGATCTTTTGCGTGCTTGAAGCGGCGTAGGCCACCGTCAGCAGCGTGTCGGGACTCGAAGCGCTGGCCGGCACCAGGATGCGGTCAAATCCGGCGTGTTCGTGTGCCTGGGCAAACACGCGCACATAGGCCGGATCGACCGCCGGGCCGGTGCGGGCAAAGGTTTCGGACACCTCGCCGGGCTGGATCATGCCGATGAACTGGACACTCATGAAAATTCCTTCAGGTAAAGCGCTGCAAGTAGCGGGTTTTACCTGCGACGATAGAAGGAACCGGCCCGCCCGCCAACGAAGAAAACCGCGTGTCTAAATTCGGTTTTGGCATGAGCCCGCAGGCGTGCTGAAAACACCGTGGATTGCCGGGCTGCGCACGCATTGGCAAGATTTTCATCTCGCCTCATTGCTATTTAAAACATAGCTAACCATGCATGCTGCACTTGCGCAAATGCACTAAAATTCTTGAAACTTTTCAAGCTTGCCACTCAGGCGGCCGGAAGATAGACCTTGCGCAACAGACTTATCAGGGTTTTGCGCTCGGCTTGGCTCAAGCGCGAGGTGGCATCGATTTCAATCGCACTGGCCGTCTGCTCGGCCAATGGGAGCGTGGCCTTTCCCGTTTCGGTCAGATGCAGGCCTTGCGCGCGGCGGTCGGTCGGGTGATCGCGTTTTTCCAGCATGCCGAGCTTTTCCAGGTGCTTGATCATGCCGACCAGGTTGGGCGGCAGGATGTCCAGGGTGGCGCACAACTGGCGTGAAGTGATTCCCGGGTTGTGGCCGATGAGCGTGAGGACCGAAAACTCGACCGGACGCAGGCCGAATTGCGCCATTCGCGGCAGGAATTCTGCAATCACCACAAGCGCGGCGCGACGGGCGTTGTAACCGATCAGGGTTTCCAGAAAGGACGTGTCCATCCGATCTGCGGCCTCGCCGGCCTGAACGGGCGCCTTCGCTGTTCGCGCTGGCTGGCGGACAGGGGTCGGGTTGCGCAGTGCCTGGGTGATCGATTTTTCGGCCATGGTGCCTGACAAATAAGGCCGGATGAGGGTGGAACCGCCATCATAGCCGGGGCGCTTCATGCCTTGAGGGCCTCCAGGACCATGCCGTGGCGCATGGCCAGCTCGGGCCATACCCAGCGAACGAACGCCTGGCTACCGTTCCCAGGCGTACCGGCCGCGTCCAGGCGGCTCCAGGCCCAAGCCATCAATGCAATCGTCGTTGCGCGCAAAAAATCACCGGCAACCGGGTAAAGCTTTTCCGGCGCAGCGCCGCCGCTGGACTCGATGGCGGCCAGAAGATCACGCAAGCGGGCAAAACCTTCTTGCGTGCGTTGAGCCGATGCCGAGTTGCCATCCTGCAGATCGGCTTGCAGTCCATTGAGCACGGCACCCAGGCCCCTGCCCTGGTCGGTCAACACCTTGCGAAACAGCAGGTCTTGCGCCTGGATTTCGTTGGTGCCTTCATAAATCATGGCCACGCGCGAGTCGCGCACGATCTGCTCAATCCCCCACTCGCGCACATAGCCATGGCCGCCAAAGACCTGCAGGCAGTCGCTGCTGCCGTGAAAGGCTTGGTCGGTCCAGCTGGCCTTGAGCACCGGGGTGACCAGCGCGCACCACTGGCTGGCCTGCTGGCGGCGCGCAGGGTCCGGGTGGTGTCTGGCCACATCCAGTTCAATGGCCGTCTGGTAGGCCAGCAAGCGTCCGGCATCGACCCAGGCGCGCTGGGTGTCGAGCAGGCGCTGCACGGCCGGGTGCCGGATGATCAGGTCGGCGGCGTGCGACGGGTCGCGCGGACCCGGCGCACGCATCTGCCGGCGCTCCTGCGCATAGGCATCGGCCTTTTGCCAGGCGGCATCGAGCAGGCCGACCCCCTGCAGGGCCACATGCAGGCGCGCCGCGTTCATCATCAGGAACATCGCGTTCAGTCCCTTGCCCTGCTCGCCCACCAGCCAGCCGGTGGCCTGATCAAAGCGCATCACGCAGGTCGGGCTGCCGTGCAGGCCCATTTTTTCTTCAACGCGCTCGCAGAACACCGCGCTGCGGCTGCCGTCCTCGTAGAACTTGGGCACCAGGAACAGCGACAGGCCCCTGGGGCCGGGCGGGCTGTCCGGCAGGCGGGCCAGCACCAGATGCACGATGTTGTCGCTCAGGTCATGTTCGCCGCCCGAGATGAATATCTTGGTGCCGCTGATCTGGAAGCTGCCGTCCGGCTGCGGCACGGCCCGGGTGCTGGCCAGGCCCAGGTCGCTGCCGGCATGGGGTTCGGTCAGGCACATGGTCGCGAGCCATTCGCCACTCGCCACTTTATCCAGGTAGCGGGCTTTCAGTTCGCTGGACGCGTGGTGCTTGATGCACTCGTAGGCGCCATGCAACAGGCCGGGCGCCATGGTCCAGCCGTGGTTGGCGGCGCTCAGCCATTCGTAGAGCACCATTTCCAGCACGACCGGCAGGCCCTGGCCGCCATCTTCAGGCGCGCCGGACAGGGCGGGCCAGCCTGCCTGCCAGAAGGCCTGGTAGGCGGCCCGAAACCCCGGCGGCATGGTCACGGCGCCGTCCTTGAAGCGGGCGCCGATTTCGTCGCCGTCTCGGTTCAGCGGCGCCACCACTTCGCCGACGAACTTGCCGGCCTCTTCCAGCACCTGGCGCATCAGGTCAGTGTCGGCCGATTCGGCCAGAGCGGGCAGCTGGCCCAGGGTGTCCTGGGCGCGCAGCACATCGAACAGCATGAACGATGCGGCGGCGGCGGAAGGTTGGTAGGTGTTCATGGAGGCTGGGCTTGCAATCAGGTTAGAGAGTCAGTGCAGCGAAGCTGTCCCGCTGACTGGGGTGGAGGTGAAAATTTTCCCGTCCTTCGGAGGGATCGTGGGCGGGCCAGGCAGGCATCAGGATTCGGCCGTGAAGCCCACTTGCTTGATCAGGCGGCGCCATTCCTCGGCGTCGGCCTTGAGCCAGTCGGCCAGTTGCTCGGGCGAGGAGGATTGCACTTCCATGCCCACCTGCGCCAGGCTGCTGATCACGTCGGGCTGTCCCAGTGCCGGCGGCAGGTAGGCGGCGGCGCGGCGCACCGTCTGCGCGCTGGCCCTGCCCGGCAGGAAAAAACCGTACCATTCGCGCATGGTGAGCGGGTAGCCCTGCTCGCGGTAGGTGGACACGTCGGGGGCGAACGGGTTGCGCGTTTTGCCCGATACCGCCAGCAGGCGCAGTTTTCCGGTCTTGAGGTAGGGCAAAAAATCGCCCACGGGGGACGACATGGCCGATATCTGCCCGCCCAGCAAATCCTGAATCCCTGGCGCGGAGCCGCGGTAGGGAATGTGCTTGAGGTCGGCGCCAGTGAGCTTGCCCAGTAGCGCGGCGACCAGATGCGGCATCGAGCCCGCTGCCGGCGAGCCGTAGTTGGCCTTGTCCGGGTTGGCCTTGGTCCAGGCCAGGAAATCCTTCAGGCTCTTCACGGTGGCGGGCACGGCCGGGCCGACGCCCAAGCCGTGGCTGAAGAAACAGGCCACCGACACCGGCGCCAGGTCCTCCAGCCGGTAAGGCAGCCGGGGATAGGTGAACGGATAAATCGACAGCATGGACGAAGGCGTGAGCAGCAGCGTGCTGCCGTCAGCCGGGCCGTCCTTGAGCGCGGTGATGGCGATCTGGCCGCCAGCGCCGGGCTTGTTCTCGACCATGACGTTGGTCGCGTACTGGCCGCGCAGTTTGTCGGCAATACGGCGCGAGAGCGCATCCGTGGTGCCGCCAGCGGGAAAGCCGACGAGGATTCTGGCGAATTCCGGCGTCGCCTGGGCGCGGGCCGAAAACGGCAGGCCCAGGCTGGCCAGGGCGGCCGCGCCACCCAGGGCGCGGCTGAAGTTGCGGCGTGTCGTCATGGTCTTGTCTCCTGATGGATGTCGTTAGAACGTGTGGTTGATGCCCACCATCGTCCCGGTCTGCGATCCACCCAGGGCGGGGTTGCTGCCCGGTGCGCCGCCGCTGACAGAAACATTGGCCAGGCTGTCGTTGCGGATCGTGCCGATTTGAGCGTACAGGGTCGTGCGTTTGGACAGCTTGTACAGGGACCGCACCGCCAGCAGCGTGGAGTCAGCGTTATCGAAGTTCTTGTAGCTCAGCTTGGCGACAGTTCCGTCAATCGTCCAGGCCGAAGTCAGCGGGTAAGCCGCTGCGATGTACCACAGGTCGCTTTTGGGGCGCGTCACGCTACCTTCGTTTTTACGGCGGATGAGGCCACCGCCAATTTTCAAAGCGGCAAGGTTCACGTAGCCGTTCACCATCAGTCGGGAGTCGGATTTCGAACTGCTTGTCAAGCCGGCAGGCAGCACCACATCGGTCGCGCTGGCAGGCGTGCGGCCATTCATTTCGTCGTAAGCCAGCGCGGCGCCCCAGGTCTTGGTGTCGTACTTCACCAGGGCCGACCACTCGCGGCAGGCTTTGGAGTCGGCTCCGCTTTCACCCGGGCAATTGGTTCCGGCAGGCGATGGGCCGGCATTGACGGTGTCACGACCGGCGCTGTAGGTGGCGCCCACGGTGAAGTCGCTGAATTTCCCCTTGTACGCGATCGAGTTGTCGATGCGCGAATTGGGGATGTAGCTGTCCAGCGAGCCCAGGCCATAGATGCTGGGGCCGACGAGGTCCGAATCAAGCAGCGACCAGAACAGCATGGTCCACTGGCGGCCCAGCGTGACCGCACCCCAGTCGCCGCTCAGGCCCACCGTCGATTGCCGTCCGAACAGCCGGCCGCCTTGTCCCGAAGCGCCGGTGTCGGGCGCAAAACCCATCTCAAGCGTGTAAACCGCGCTCAGGCCGCCGCCCAGGTCTTCCCTGCCGCGCAGCCCGAAGCGCGAGGGCAGGATGCCGGTGTTCGAAGGCATGCGCGTGAGGGAGCCGCCGGCCGGCGCCACATGGGTCACATACTCAACACCCGCGTCCACCATGCCGTAAAGGGTGACACTGCTTTGCGCTTGCACTGCGCCTGTGGCTGCCAGGCCTGTCAGGGCGATAAGGGTTGAAATTTTCATGCTGGTCTCGTCGTAATAATGATTGAAAGGATGCACGGGGTCATTCGAGCCACCTGCGCAACTCCAGCCGTGCGCTGGATGCCTGCAGACGACGGGGAATGGGAAATGGGGAAACGGGAAAACGGTCGCGGGCGCTTGAGGGCGGCGTTAAAAAATGGGGTGAAGGCTTGGTTCATGCGGACGGCATCTTGATGTCCTCCTCTTTCTTGCGGGCAGCGCCCAGGTAGGTGTCGATCACGCGCGGATCTTCGGCCAGCTCGGCGGCCGGGCCATGCAGGCTTAGCTCGCCCATTTCCAGCACATAGCCGTAATCGGCCACGGCCAGCGCGGCGCGTGCGTTCTGCTCGACCAGAACGATGGTGACGCCGGTCTTGCGCAACTCGGTGATGATGGAAAAAATCTCGCGCACCACCAGTGGCGCCAGGCCCAGGCTGGGCTCGTCAAGCATCAAGAGGCTGGGGCGTGACATCAGCGAGCGGCCGACCGCCAGCATCTGCCGCTCGCCGCCGGACAGCGTGCCGGCCAGCTGCATGCGCCGCTCTTTCAGGCGCGGAAACAAGTCATAGACGTCGGCCAGGCGGTCACGCCACTGGGCATTGCCCAGCCGCATCTGGCGAAAGCCGCCCAGCACCAGGTTGTCTTCCACCGGCATGGTGCCGAACAGCTCGCGCTTTTCGGGCACCAGCGCGATGCCGAGCATGACGCGGTCTTCCAGCGTCAGTGCGGCGATGGACTGGCCCTCGAACTCGATGGCGCCGCGGCCGGGCAGTATGCCCATCAGCGTGTTGAGCAGGGTGGACTTGCCGGCCCCGTTGGGGCCAATGACGGTGATGACGCTGCCCTTGGCGGCCTGCAGGTCCAGTCCGTGCAGCACCTCGGCCCGGCCGTAGCCGGCACGCAGGCCGTGGATGCGAAGGTGAGAATTTGTCATGGCGTGTTTCCTTAATGTTCCGTGCCGAGGTAGGCGGCGCGCACGGCGGGGCTTTGCTGAATGAAGGCCGGCGTGCCTTCGGTCAGGTAGGTGCCGAACTCCATCACGACCAGGTGGTCGCAGATGCCCATGACCAGGTCCATGTCATGCTCGACCAGCAAGATGCTCATGCCTTCGGCGCGCAGCTGGCGCAGCACACCGCCCAAGGCCAGCTTTTCCTGGTGGCGCAGGCCGGCGGCCGGCTCGTCGAGCAGCAGCAGGGCCGGATCGCTGCACAGGGCGCGTGCAATTTCCATCAGGCGCTGCGGCCCCATCGCCAGGTTGCCTGCCTGCTCATGCAGAAAAGCACCCATGCCGATACGCTCGAGCTGGCGCTGGGCTTCGCGGAACAACTGCTTTTCTTCGCTGCGGTTGAGCCGGGTCATGGCCGACACCACGCCCTTGGCGCCGCGCAGGTGGGTGCCCAGGGCGACGTTTTCCAGCACGCTCATGTCGGGAATCATCTTGACGTGCTGAAAGGTGCGCGACATGCCGCGTGCCGCAATCTCCCGTGACCGCAGGCCGCCGATTTTCTCGCCGCGAAACACCACATTGCCGCTGGTGAGAGACAGCACGCCAGAGATCAGGTTGAAGGTGGTCGATTTGCCGGCGCCGTTCGGTCCAATCAGGCCGACGATCTGGCCAGCGCGGATCTGGAAACTGATGTCCTTGACCGCGACCAGCCCGCCGAACTCCTTGCGGATGGCCTGCACGTCTAGCACCAGTTCGCCCTGCTCCGGCTTGGCGCGCGCGGGCAGATCGGGGGCGCCGGCCCAGTCTTCCTTGCGGTTGGCGCGGGGCACGCGCCGATCCACGAAGGACCACAGGCCATCGGGCAGGAACTTGAGCATCAGCACCAGCACGATGCCGAACACAATGATTTCATAGCTGCCGCTGGTGCCCAGCCACTGGGGCAGCAGCACCTGGAGCTGGTCTTCGAGCAGCTTGGTGAGCAGCGCGCCGGTGAGCGCGCCCCAGACATGGCCGACGCCGCCGACCACCGTCATGAACAGGTACTCGATGCCCATCTTCAGCCCGAAGGGCGAGGGGTTGACGGTGCGCTGAAAGTGCGCAAAGAGCCAGCCCGAGAGGGACGCCAGCAGTGCGGCGATCAGGAAAATGATGATCTTGTAGCGCAGCGTGGACACGCCCATGGCCTCGGCCATCAGCGTGCCGCTGCGCAGCGACCGCATCGCCCGCCCTGCCCGGGAGTCGAGCAGTTGCACGATGGCCAGCGCCGCCAGCACGACGATGGCCCAGGTCAGCGCAAAAAATCCGCGCCCCTGGCCGACTTCCCAGCCCAGCAGCGTGAGGCCCTGGATGCCCAGCAGGCCGTCGTATTTTCCCAGCGCGTCGAGGTTGCCCATCAGGTAGTAGAGCGACAGGCCCCAGGCCATGGTGGCCAGCGGCAGGTAGTGTCCCGACATCCTGAGCGTGAGCAAAGCCAGGATCAGCGCGCAGGCCGCCGTCAGCCCCAGGCCGATGAACAGCGTGAGCCACGGCGACAGGCCGGTGTTGAGCGTCAGCCAGGCGGTCGAGTAAGCGCCGATGCCGACAAATGCGGCCTGGCCGAAGGAGGTCAGCCCGGCCACGCCGGTCAGCAGAACCAGCCCCAGGCAGACCAGGCTGTACAGGCCGATGTAGTTGAGCTGGGTGATCCAGAAATCGGGCAGCGGCAGCACGGCCACGCCAACAAGCACCACGATGAGCGCCCAGAGTCCATAACGTCTTGCCAGCATCTCAGTGCTCCTCATCCGAATGTCCGCCTTGCAGGGAACGCCACAACAGCACCGGCAAAATCAGGGTAAACACAATCACTTCCTTGAACGCACTGGCCCAGAAGGAGGCAAACGCCTCGACCAGGCCGACGAACAGCGCGCCCAGCAGCGCGCCGGGGTAGCTGGCCAGACCTGCCGCCACCGCCGCCACGAAGCCCTTCAGGCCGATGAGAAAGCCCGAGTCGTAAAAAATCGTGGTCGTCGGCCCGATCAGCAGGCCCGACAGCGCGCCGATCAGCGCCGCCATGGCAAACGTCAGCTGGCCCGCCGACTGCGAGGAAATACCCATCAGGCGCGCGCCCAGGCGGTTCACCGCCGTGGCGCGCAGCGCCTTGCCGTAGAGCGAGCGTTCAAAAAACAGCCAGAGCAGCACGATCAGTGCGACCGAGGTCACCATGATGATGATGGCCTGGCCGCTCAGGGTGAGCGCGCCCAGGCTCATGCGCAGATCCCAGAACGACGGGTTGCGGAATCCCTCGGCGCCAAAAAACAGCAGGCCCAGCCCGGTCATGGCGAAATGCACGCCGACCGAGACAATCAAGAGCACCAGCGGCGAGGCATCGGCCAGCGACTGGTAGGCCACGCGGTACACCAGCGGGCCAAAGGCGGTGACGATGCACACACTGAGCAGCGCCTGCAGCAGCAGCGGCATTTGCAGCGGCGCCGCCCAGGCGGTCAGGCCGGCCACCACGACAGGAATCACCAGGGTCTTGAGCGCCGACTTCAGGGCGGCCAAGGCATTGTGGTGGCGACGCCAGGCGCCCACGCCATCCATCGCGGCGGCGATGGCCGCCAGAATCAGCAGCAGCCAGACGGTGCCGGGAATCTTCCCGGTTTGCAGGATGGCCAGCGTCAGCGCGCCATAGGCAACAAACTCGCCTTGCGGGATGAAGATGACCCGTGTGACGGTGAAGACCAGTACGGTCGCCAGGCCCAACAGGGCGTAAATGGCACCATTGGTCACGCCGTCCAGCAGCAAAATGCTGGCGATCGAAAAATCCATGGGGAAGCCTTGAGGAGAGAAAAAAGGGAGAAGATTCGGCAGCGCGCGGGGCGGTTGGAGCCGAGCCGCGCGTGCCGGGACTAACGGCTTATTCGACTTTCCAGTCGCCGTTGACCACCTTGAGCATCACGCCGGTTTCAGGCGTGTAGCCCCAGTGGTCGTCCTTGGTCCAGTTCACCACGCCATGCGCCACTACGCTACGGCCCATGGTTTCCATGGCGTCACGCAGCGCTGCGCGGAATTCCGGCGTGCCGGGTTTGGCTTTCTTGAGCGCCATGGGAACGATTTTTTCGAGCACCAGTTCGGCGTCATAACCATGGCCGGCAAACTGGTTGCGCGAACCGGGGCCATAGGCTTTCTCGAACTTCTGCACAAAGTCGATGGCGACTTTCTTGGACGGATGGCTGTCAGGCAACTGCTCGGCAATCACGGCCGGGCCGGACACCACATAGGCGCCTTCCACCGCCTTGCCGCCCACGCGCATCAGGTCACGCGTGGCGGCAGCGTGCGTCTGGTAGATTTTTCCCTTGTAGCCGCGATCAACCACCGCCATGTGCGGCATGGCCGCGCCGCTGCCCGAGGCGACGATCAGCATTGCGTCGGGGTTGGCGGCCACCAGTTTCAGCACCTGGCCGGTCACGCTGGTGTCCGAGCGTGCGAAGCGCTCGGTGGCGATGACCTTGATGCCGTTCTTTTCGGCCTCGGCGGTGAAGTCCTTGAGCCAGCCTTCGCCATAGGCATCGGTGTAGCCCAGGAAGCCGACCGTCTTCACGCCCTGCTTTTTCATCAGGCCCATCATGGCGTGCGACATCACGGCGTTGGATTGCGGCATGCGGAAGGTCCAGCCATCCTTGCCTGGCGGCAGCTGAATGGGCGAGAGCGACAGCTGCACGGTTTTCGACTCTGCGGCCACGTCGGCAATCGGAATGGCCACCGGCGTGGCGACCGAGCCGATGATGATGTCCACCTTGTCATCGGTCACGAAGCGCTTGGCGTTCTTGGTGCCGTTGGTCGGATCGGTGGCATCGTCCAGGATGATGAGCCTGACCTTTTCACCGCCGATGGTGCTGGGCCACAGCTTCATCTGGTTGTTCACCGGAATGCCCAGGCCAGAGGCGGGGCCGGTCAGCGGCAGGCTCACGCCGATGGTGATGTCGGCCAGAGCGGTGCCGCAGGCCAACAGGGCTAATGCGGTGGCGATGAAGGTTTTTTTCAGTTTCATAAATGTCTCCTTGGGTCTAGGTATCGTCGGCAGCAAAATTTTCAGGAACATAAGGCCTTGATGTCTTCTGGCACGGGAATCGACTTGATGCGGTCCGGCGCTTCGGGCGGGTGGATGACGAAGGCGCGCACTTCGGTGCCTTCGCAGAGCACGTCGTCGCCGCGCTTGACCACATGCTTGTGCATGAACACCTTGTCACGCCATTCGGTGACGCTGGTGTAGATTTGCAGGCGCTCGCCATAGGTGGCCGGGCGCATGAACTTGGTGTTGATTTCCAGCAGCGGCGTGCCGACGATGCCGCGCGTCTTGATGAGTTCGCGCCAGGGCGGCACGCCGCACTTGACGAAGAAGTTCAGCGAGGACGCATCCATCCACTTGCTGAAGTTGGGGAAGAAGACGATGCCGGCGGGGTCGCAGTCGCCGAACATCACTTCGAGTTCATACACAACGGTTTTGCTCATGATGGTTGTTTTCCGAAGTTCAACGCGGGGCCATGCGCAATGCGCCGTCGAGGCGGATCACTTCGCCGTTCAGGTGTCCGTTGCTCACGATGTGGCAGGCCAGCTCGGCAAACTCGCTCGGCTTGCCCAGGCGAGAAGGAAACGGAATGCTCGCGGCCAGCGAGGCCTGCACCGGCTCGGGCAGGGTTTTCATCAGTGGCGTGGCGAACAGGCCCGGCGCGATGGTGCAGACACGGATGCCGTGCAGCGCCAGGTCGCGCGCCATGGGCAGCGTCATGCCGACCACGCCGCCCTTGGAGGCGCTGTAGGCCTGCTGGCCGACCTGGCCGTCAAAGGCCGCCACCGAGGCGGTGAACACCATCGCGCCGCGCTCGCCGTCTTCCATCGGCGCGAGTTTGGCGCAGGCGGCTGCGAACAGGCGGGCCACGTTGTAGGTGCCGACCAGGTTGACGTTGACCACCCGGGCGAAATCTTCCAGCGGCGCCGGCGAGCCGTCCTTGCCGATGACGCGCTTGGCGGCGCCAATGCCGGCAATCTGCATCAGGATGCGGGCCGGGCCATGGGCGGCTGCGGCGGCGTCGATGGCCGCTTGCACGCTGTCGCCGCTGGTCACGTCGCACTGGCAGGCCAGGCCGCCAATCTCGGCTGCCACGCGCTGGGCATTCTCCAGGTTCACGTCCAGCACGGCAACCTTCGCGCCCAGGCGGGCCAGTTCGCGGGCGGTGGCTTCGCCGAGGCCGGAGCCGCCGCCGGTGACCAGCGCGGCTTGTCCTTGAATGTGCATGATGTCAATTCCTTTTTGCTATTGTTTATGTAGCTACTTGCGCCCGTGGAGCATACGCAATAGGCACTTTTTGTTTAAAAATCACTGGTTTTTTCACTGTCGGGTGACGCTACGCCACACCCGCCTGCCAGTCACTATGTTTTTAATAGCTGCTTATGCATGCGGGTCGTGCGCAAAAGTCACTTTTGATTCATATTTTTCTGAAAAACACCAGCTCAGGCTGCCTCGGGGTTCTCCAGCAGCAGCGCAATCCCCTGGCCGCCGCCGATGCAGGCCGAGGCAATGCCCCAGCGCACGCCGGCGCGTTTCATTTCGCGCGCCAGCGTGATGGTCAGGCGCACGCCGGTGGCGGCCAGCGGATGACCGAGCGCAATCGCGCCGCCGTTGACGTTCAGACGGCTCAAATCCAGCCCGAGTTCGCGGCCCACGGCCAGCGTCTGCGCGCCCTGCGCTTCGTTGATCTCGAAGCGGCCGATCTGCGCCAAGCTCAAGCCGCAACGCGCCAGCAGCAGCTGGATCGCCGGTGCCGGGCCGATGCCCATGATCTCGGGCGGCACGCCGACCACGGCTGAGGCGACCACGCGGGCCAGCGGCGTTTTGCCCTGCGCCTTGGCGTAGGCGCCCGAACTCACCACGGCCGCCGCCGCCGCATCGACCAGCGCGGCGCTGTTGCCGCCGGTCTGCACGCCGCCTTCATAGACCGGCTTGAGCCTGGCCAGCACGTCGGCGGGCGAGAGGCGGGCATGGGTGTCAAGCGCCACTTCCGTGGTCTTTCCCTGCAGGCGGATACCGCGCGGCTTGTAGCCCTCCAGCTCGAATTTCTCGGTGACGATGGGCACGATTTCACCGGCATGGAAACCGCTTTGCTGCGCCGCCACGGCCTTGGCGAACGAGCTGGAGGCGAATTCATCGACCTCCTCGCGCTGGATGCCATATTTTTTCGCCAGGTTCTCGGCCGTCTGGATCATGTTGATCCCGGCGGCCGGGTCTTTGAGCGCCTCCCACATGTAGTCCTTGAACCCCACGGGCGCGCCGAGCTTGAAGCCGGTGCGGTGGTCGAATGCGGCAATCGGGTTGCGCGTCATGCTTTCGGTGCCCACGACCAGCGCAGCCTCGCAGGCGCCGCCCTGGATCTGCTCGCCGGCCTGGCGAAACAGCTCAAAGCCGGTGCCGCAGATGCGCTGGGCCATCAGGGCCGGCACGTCCACCGGCACGCCGGCATACAGGCCGATGTGGCGCGGCAAAAAGAACTGGTCAAAATCGCCGGGCGCCATGTTGCCGGCAATCACCGAGCCGATGTCCTCCCCGGGCACGCCAGCGCGCGCTAAGACTTCGCGGGCCACCTTGATGCCCAGGTCGGTGGGCGAGATGTGGCCGAGTGCGCCGCAGTAATCGACCATGGGGGTGCGCACGCCGGCCAGCATCCAGATGTCATCGAAGGCGTTGAAAAAACCAGTGTGTGCCATGCGAATTTCTCCCTGTTCAGGCTTGGGGTTTGAGGATGTAGTGCAGCTCGTCGGCATGCAGCTTGTTCACGGTGTCGGCGCGGTGGGTCAGGACGGCGCGCTGGTTGATCGAGCCCTTGTCGGTGACTTCGCCGCGCTCTATCGTCGGCGGGTCGGCCAGCAGGCACAGGCGGGCGATGCGGTTGGCGCTGCCGGTGGCGGTCTTGGCCAGCTCGTTGAGCACTTGCTGGAAGTGGGCCAGCACCGGCGGGCTGTCGAGCACGTCGTGCATGGAAGTGCCGGCCGGCAGGCCGCTCAAGCGCCGCACCGCCGGGGTCGGGAACACCATGGCGCCGACTTCCTTCAGGTTGATGCCGGTCAGCACCACGTCCTGGATGTAGGGCGCGCCGGCAGCTGTGATCCTGGCGCGCAGCGGGCCGACGCTCACGAACGTGCCGGTGGCGAGCTTGAAGTCCTCGGCAATGCGGCCGTCAAACTTCAGGCCCTTGTGGATGTCGGTCTCGTCGATCCACTTGACCGCATCGCCCGAGCAAAAGAAGCCTTCCTCGTCAAAGGCCTCGGCGGTTTCCTGCGGCGCGCGCCAGTAGCCCGGCGTGATGTTGGGGCCACGGTAGCGGATTTCGGTCTTGCCCTGGAGATCGACCAGCTTGACCTGCATGCCTGGCGTCGGCACGCCGAGGTCGCCGGCCTGGACATTGGGGCTGGTCACATACAGGCCGAACGGGCCGGATTCGGTCATGCCCAGGCCGGTCGCCATCACGATGCGCTCGCCGATCTCAAGCTCTTCGCTCTCGTACAGGCTGTCCCACACCGGCTGGGCCAGCGAGGCGCCGGCATAAAAGAACATCTGGACGCGCGACAGCAGGGTCTTGCGCAGCTGGCTGTCGGTTTTCATGGCCAGGGCAATCGCTTCGAAACCCGTGGGCACGTTGAAATACACCGTGGGGGCGATTTCACGCAGGTTGCGCAGGGTTTCGTGCATCAGCGCCGGGGTCGGCTTGCCGTCGTCGATGTAGAGCGTGCCGCCGTGGTAGAGCACCATGCCGACGTTGTGGTTGCCGCCGAAGGTGTGGTTCCACGGCAGCCAGTCCACCAGCACGGGCGGCGCCTCGGTGAGCACCGGCATCGACTGGGCCATCTGCTGCTGGTTGGCGCACCACATGCGCTGGGTGTTGATGACGGCCTTGGGCAGCTTGGTCGAGCCGCTGGTGAACAGGAATTTGGTGATGGTGTCCGGGCCGGTGGCGGCCATCGCGGCGTCCACCGCCGGGGTTTCGGCGGTGGCGGCCAGCGCTGCAAAAGAGGTGCTGGGCCGGCCCGCCAGTTCGCCTTCGAGCAGGACCACTTCCATGTCCTCGCTGGCCACGGCCTGCAGGGCCTTGCCATAGCGGGCCGCATCGCTGGCAAACAGCATGCCGGGTGTCACGGTGCGGATGACATGCCTGAGTTTTTCGTAATCGGTGCTGATCAGCGAATAGGCGGGCGAGGTCTGCACGAAGGGCACGCCGGCGAGCAGGCAGCCGAGCGACAGCAGCGCATGCTCGATGCTGTTTTCGCTCAGGATGACCACCGGGCGCCGGGCGCTCAGGCCGCGCTCGATCAGTCCCTGGGCAATATTGCGCGCCGTTTGCCAGGTTTGCGCATAGCTCACATGGCGCCAGTCGCCCAGGCTGCCGTCGGCCAGCTTGATGCGCCGGGCAACGAAGCTGCGCTCGGGCACGGTCTGCGCCCAGTGCCTGAGCCTGTCCGTCATGCGCTCAGGATAGGGCTGAAGCGCCTGGTCGGCCTGCAGGTAATGGACGCCCGGCGCGCCGTCGCGCAGCGTGACACGGGTCACGCCAAAGGTCAGGGGCCGGAATTTCATGGGGGTCATGGGTTTGTCTCCTCTGGAACTGGGTATCTCGTTTTGTGCCGCCGCTGCCAAGGCGGAGGGTCAGGTTTTCTGCACCTTGGCATCGGGAGCCGCCTGGGCGATCGACGCCATCAGTGACTCGGTGAACCAACCGTGTCGGTCGCCGTCCGGGCGTGCGTCGCAGGTAAGGGTTTAGGAGTGTTTGTCATCGGGTTCCTTGGCTCAAAACAGGTTATGAATTAAAACCATCTAGTTATTAAATATAACTATGATTTAAATCCAGCGCATCTGTTTTTTGGTCAGTACTTACCCTGATGTGGCGTGTGAATGCCGCACCGCCCTCGTCTGCGCCTCCTCGCAGAAGGCGGGGTTAGGCCTGTGCGCTGACCAGCGAAGGCTGCCATCCGGTGATCAATGCGCGCGACGAGACACGCCTGCTCACGCGACAAGTTGGTGGCGAGGCAGGCCATGCGATAGAAGGTATGCCACAGCCCTATGCAACGGCCACGGTGGCCAGGCTGGTGGAAGTCGCAAACAAGGTGCAATTTACGGTGGACCGGACCACCTTGTTGCGTGTCGTAAACGCAGAGAGGGGGAATAAGCCACGCAACAAGTCACGCAAGGGTACGGGGCGTTAAGGTAGCGCAGAAACGAAAAAGCCCTAGAACATCACTGTTCTAGGGCTTGTCGTCTGGTGCGGCTGGCAGGAATTGAACCCACGACCCCTTGGTTCGTAGCCAAGTACTCTATCCAACTGAGCTACAGCCGCCAAGCTTTAAATTATAGCGTAGTTATTAAACCCAAAACGGTGAAATCAGCCAGGCAAATGAATTTTTTGACCATCGCTCTGGATTTCCGTTGAAAGAAGCCGTGTTGACGGCTCAACAAAAACTCAACAGTCGCTGCATGGCCTCTGTCCATGCTTGCGCTTCATGGAGGCAGTTTGTTGATTACATGAAGTTACCCGTGCTGAATGAAGGGCTTGCGCCAGATCAAAAGGTACTGGCGAAGTGACTCACAAAATGGACTCACTGCATCAAGATTTTCCTGAATTTTCAACCCTTAAAGGAAATTACCAGTGAGCCAAAAATCATCTCGTCCGTTTTCTTCTCAAACCCAGCCTGAGGGTACGTCGCCAGTTCTGAACTTCTGGTCAGACCTTGTCCGGGAACAATATGCGACAGCCATGGGAGCGGCCTGCACATGGTTTCGCAGCAGAGAAACCCTGCACCAGGCCCGGCAGCAAGCGACCCATCAGGCCTTGATGATTCACGAGGCGGCGGCACAAAAGCTGTGCGCTGCAAATGGCCCTGTCGATCTGCCAGGCATTCACTCAGACCTGATGAGTTTTTATTGGGAAAACCCGATTCAATACTGGCAGCAAGTGGCCACAACGAGTATGCAGACGCAGATGGAAATGATGGCCCAGATGAACCACATGTTCATTGGCAAGACCAAGGACCGCATGGAACGGGCTTTAAGCAACTTTCCGGCAGCCTTGCCTGAACGCGAGGAAGCTTTCAAGGGAAAAACCGGCAGCCCCACCCGACAGCCCATCTCCCGTATCGCATCCGGTAAAGCCATATCCCCAATGAATGGCCACCTACCTGCGGGACATGAGCGCCCGCCTGCGTCGGCACAAGCCCTTGAGTAGCCAATTTTTCAATTTGCGAATGAAAACTGGCTATTGCGCTTACTACACCTGCACATACAGCTATATTATTGATAGCATAAAAAATCTTGCGCATTCATGACGCTTCAACGAATTCTCCTGGTTCAGGGGCATCCGGATATGTCCCAGCCCCATCTTTGCCATGGTTTGGCCGATGCCTATGCCCTTGGTGCGCAACATACCGGCCATCTGGTGCGCAGGACCAACGTGGCCGAACTTGATTTCCCCCTGCTGCGCAGCCAGCAGGCATGGGAAGAAGGTTCGCTGCCAGCAGGCTTGCAACAGGCCCAGGCAGACATTCGCTGGGCGGAACATATCGTTTTTTTCTTTCCACTCTGGCTGGGCGACATGCCAGCCCTGCTCAAGGGTTTTCTGGAGCAGATAGCACGGCCAGGCTTTGCCTTTGAACGCGAGGGCAGCAATGCGGCCTTCACAAAAAAAGCCCTGACAGGCCGATCAGCCCGGATTGTCGTCACCATGGGCATGCCCGCCCTGCTCTACCGCTGGTATTTCCGGGCGCACAGCATCAAGTCACTGGAGCGCAATATTCTTGGCTTCGTTGGGATCAAGCCGGTCCATGAGACGCTGATAGGCATGACTGCCAGCCTCAACGAGGCAGACGCCGGGAAATGGCTGAAGAAATTGCAGCGAATGGGCGAACAAGCCCAGTGAAGGGAAAACCATGGATTGCGCCTCAATTCAAGCCCGTCTTGAAAGCTCGCGTCAAACCCTCGACATCAACAAGCCGAATGTGGCGCTTGTCCACTTCAAGCAGACGCAACTGCTGAAAGGTGGAAAAGGTGCGGCTGACGGTTTCCAGTGTCATTCCAAGGTAGCTGCCGATCTCGGCACGCGACATCCGCAGGTGAAATTCGGTGGCCGAATAGCCGCGTACTTTCAGGCGGTGCGACAAATTGAGCAAAAAAGCGGCCAGCCGTTCTTCGGCATTCATGCTTCCGAGCAGGGTCATCAAGCTGTGCTCGCGCAAAATCTCGCGGCTCATGATTCGCGCAAACACCTGCTGCAGGCCGGAGTTGCCTGCCGCCAGTTCAGTCAGCTGGGCATAGGGAATGGCGCAGACCTCGGCGTCTTCCAGCGCAATGGCACTGCTGGCATGGGTTCCATAAGCCACTCCGTCCAGACCCATGATTTCTCCGGTCATGCAAAACCCGTTGACCTGCTCTCTTCCGTCCGCCAGCATCAGCTTGGATTTGAAGGTGCCGCTGCGCACGGCATAGAAGAACTGAAAACGGTCGCCTTCACGATAAAGGGTCTGCCCTGTCTTGACCTTGCGCCTGCCGAACCTGAATTCGTCCAGACGCTGCACATCGCTCACGGCGATTCCACAAGGAAGGCACAACTCCCCCAGGTGGCAACTGGAGCAGCGCATCTTGAGGGGATTGGCCGGTGGCACGGAGGTGACTGTCTGATGCCTGACGCGAGGTTCCGGGGGAGAGGTTAAAGCTTCAAGAACGGCAGACATGATGAACACTCCTTTTTTATACAGGCTCTGAAATTTCAATAATCGGTATGCTGCGAGGCATTGAACACCGCTTGCGCGAGTTGGTCGAATTCATGGGTCTTGTCAAGAAAACCATCGGCTCCAGCACCCAGATAGCGTTTGCGATAACCTGGGTCCGAGCTATTGCTGAAGACGACAAAAGCGATGCTTGGTGCTGCGTGGCGAATTGCCCGCAATACCTGCAGACCCGACCCGCCTTCGAGTTGAACGTCCAGCACCACGACGTCCGGATACACAGCAAGAATGCCCTCAATCGAGTCCTGCGGTGTTTCGGCCTGGCCGACGATCGTCATCGCGCTGGCGCCGAGCATTGAAGCGACGCGCTCCCTTATCAGGGATGAGTCATCTGCAATAAAAACCCTTACAGAGATAGAGATGTCTTTTTGATCCATCTTTGTAATGTGCTGCTCATCAATACCGCACGCCATGCGTGTTGCCTGACAGCCAGCGTCAGAAATGTCTGGATAAGTCAATGGTCCGCACCGATCACGCCTAAGCCAATCCCGAAAAAGCAGCATGCAGGAGAGACTTTCGCCCGGACCCGACTGAAGCCTACCTGAATGAAGATTCAAAAGCATTTACGGCTCCAGAGGCTCGGTAACGCCATGCTTGATGGCATAGCGAATCAGTTCACTCTGGTTTTGCAGGTTCATTTTCTGCATGAGGTTGGCTTTGTGGGTGCTGATGGTTTTTGCCGAAAGATTCAGTCGCCCTGCAATATCCGTGACGGACATGCCTATGGCGATCAAACGGAAGACCTCGAACTCCCGGTCCGTCAGCTTCTCGTGCGCTGCGGCGCTTGAACCCAGCATCGAGCCCAGAGCCAACTGTTCGGCAACGCCAGTACTGATGAAAGCGCCCCCCGCAGCAATCTTGCGCAACACCTGCATCAGTTGCATCGGCGCGCTTTCCTTGGTCAGGTAGCCGCTGGCACCACACTTGATCGAGCGAACGGCGTATTGGAGTTCTTCATGCATGCTGAGCACAAGGATGCGAAGCCTGGGTTTTTCGCATCGCACCATCTTGATCAACTCCATGCCACTGCGCCCTGGCATGGACAGATCAAGCACCAGAACATCAAAATCTGATTCACGCACCTGCTGCATGACTTCTGTTCCGTTTGCAGCTTCTCCCACCACCGTCATGTCCTCCGCCAAAGTGACAATGCGCTTGAGCCCTTCCCTGACGATGGCATGGTCGTCCGCGATCACGATCCTGATCATCCGCAGGCTCCCATGGGGTCCAGGGGAATGCTGACCTCAATGCAGGTACCCTGCCCCGGTGCGCTGCGGATAGCAACGCGTCCGCCGAGCAGTTGCGCGCGCTCGCGCAAACCCATGAGCCCCAGCGATTGCGGCTTGCGTTCTGCAGTGGAAAAGAATCCACAGCCATCGTCCTGCACCACCAGTTTTACCGTATCCAGCGTCTGGTCCAAAGTCACCACGACTTGCGAGGCGGCGGCATGCTTGGCAATATTATTCAGTGACTCCTGAACGATACGGAATACCGCAGTGGCGTAGGGCTCCGGCAGTTCCAACCCCAGTCCCCCGTTGATCGACAGCCTACAGGGAATACCGCAGCGCTGCATAAAGCTGCTTGCGAGCCATTCGATGGCCGGCGCCAAGCCCAGGTCATCGAGCAGCAGCGGCCGCAAGTCGGCGGCCATGCGGCGTGTCGCGGCAACCGTACGGTCAAGCATTTCCACCATGTCGGTCAGCTTTGCAGCAACCATTGCAGGCCAGGCGTCTGCCTGGTCGCGAACCCAGATAGCATCCATCTTCAATGCCGTCAGCGACTGTGCAAGCTCATCGTGCAGTTCACGGGCCAGGCGCGATTTTTCTTCCTCACGGATGGCGTTGGCTGCCACGGCGAAGGCGCGACGCTCGTCCAAAAGCCGCGCTGCTTCGGTTAGCCCCACCACCCCGTCAACCGCAAATACTTGCGCTGAAGGCTGCAGGCCGCAAATCTGGCGACATGCCGCCCGGCCCCCGACTCTCGTTAATGCTTTTGATTTCACGTCAACATTGAAACGATTCTTCATAAATTCCCCTGAAGGATTTCACATTTGCATGCCTGGCTTCAGATCATTCGCGGCTGTTCTGAAGCGCTTCTGAACGCTTCGCTGATAGAAGAACCGGGAGTGATGCATATCTTTCCATCAACCTGTTCATGCAATGTTTTGACCTTACGGCAAATGAGTGCGCAGATAGATGAATGGAAGACCTTATCTACAAACAGTTATCGCCGTTACAGAGTGTTCTACCCAGTTCAACTGGTTTTTGAAACAAGAACTGACTCCAGTTCTTGCTGACTTCAGCAACACCTTCAACCATGCTTCGGCAAGCAAGCCTATTGCATGTCTTGACATGAATCAATACCGGCAGGCAGCGACACGCTTACGCTAAAAATTTTGTATCCAGATTGGAGAATCCATCATGTACCAGCGAATTCTTGTAGCGACTGACGGCTCTGATCTTTCAAGGACCGCTGTGAACAGTGCCATTGAGCTGGCGGCGGCCATAGGTGCGGAACTGGTAGCGCTGTATGTCGTGCCGCGCTACCCTGTCAGCTATTTTGAAGGCGGCATAACGATTTCGGTTGAGGATATTGCCCGTACCGAAAAGCAGTGGAACGACAAGGGCCAGGCTGTAGTGGACTCGGTACGGCAGGAAGCCGAGGCCCGGGGCGTCAAGGCCCAGGCGGTTGTTGCGCAGTCTGACCTGGTCGCGGAATCCATCATGGCTACCGCCAAAAAACACAATTGCGACCTCGTCGTCATGGCGTCGCATGGCCGAAAAGGCATCAAACGGGTGCTGCTAGGCAGTGAAACCCAGCATGTACTGACACACAGCACTGTGCCCGTGCTGGTGCTGCGCTAACGCTGTCGGCGCTATACCTGTCCGCTCATCAAACTAAAAAGGGCACCTGCAAGGTGCCCTTTTTGCTGAATGCGTAACCCTGCCGCGTTCAGATCGGAAGCGGATTGCGCAGGCGGATATGCAACTCGCGCAACTGTTTCTCATCCACCGGACTCGGCGCATGGGTCAGCAGGCATTGTGCGCGCTGGGTCTTGGGGAAGGCAATCACGTCGCGAATCGACTCGGCGCCGGTCATCATGGTCACGATGCGGTCCAGGCCGAAGGCCAGGCCACCGTGCGGCGGCGCGCCATACTGCAGCGCATCAAGCAGGAAGCCAAACTTCAGCTGAGCCTCTTCCGGGCCAATATTCAGTGCGCTGAACACCTTGCTTTGCACGTCGGCGCGATGGATACGCACCGAGCCGCCGCCCAGTTCCCAGCCGTTGAGCACCATGTCATAGGCCTTGGCGATGCAGCGTCCGGGGTCGGTGTCCATCCAGTCTTCATGGCCGTCTTTCGGGGCGGTGAAGGGATGATGCACCGCGCTCCAGCGCTTGCCGTCCTCGTCATATTCGAACATCGGGAAATCAACCACCCACAGCGGCTTCCAGCCCTTGACGAACAAGCCGGATTTTTTGCCGAAAGCGCTGTGGCCGACCTTCAGGCGAAGCGCGCCGATGCTGTCGTTGACCACCTTGGACTTGTCGGCGCCAAAGAAAAGGATGTCACCGTTTTGCGCACCGGTGCGCTTGAGGATTTCAGCCACCGCCGCATCGTGAATGTTCTTGACGATGGGGCTTTGCAAGCCTTCACGGCCCTTGGCTGTGTCATTGACCTTGATCCAGGCCAGGCCCTTGGCGCCGTAAATCTTGACGAATTCGGTGTAGGCATCAATTTCGCTGCGGCTGATTTCAGCGCCGCCGGGCACGCGCAGGGCCACCACGCGGCCACCGGGAGTAGTCGCCGGGGCGCTGAAGACCTTGAAGTCCACATCGGCCATCACGTCGGTCAATTCGGTGAATTCGAGGTTGACGCGCAGGTCGGGCTTGTCCGAGCCGTAGCGGTGCATCGCATCGGCATAGGCCATGACCGGAAATTCGCCCAGGTCGGTGTTCAGCACCGTCTTGAACATGTTGCTGATCATGCCCTGGAACATGTCGCGGATTTCCTGCTCGCCCATGAAGGATGTTTCAATATCGATCTGCGTGAATTCGGGCTGGCGGTCGGCGCGCAGGTCTTCGTCGCGAAAGCACTTGGTGATCTGGTAGTAGCGGTCAAAACCGGCCACCATCAGCAATTGCTTGAACAGTTGCGGGCTTTGCGGCAGGGCAAAAAACTGGCCTTCGTTGACGCGGCTGGGCACCAGGTAATCGCGCGCGCCTTCGGGCGTGCTCTTGGTCAGCATGGGCGTTTCGATGTCGATGAAACCGTTGGCATCAAGAAACTTGCGCGTCTCCATCGCCACGCGGTAGCGCAGCATCAGGTTGTTCTGCATGTAGGGGCGGCGCAGGTCGAGCACCCGGTGCGTGAGGCGCGTGGTTTCCGACAGGTTGTCGTCGTCGAGCTGGAACGGCGGTGTGACGCTGGGGTTGAGCACGATCAGTTCATGGCACAGCACCTCGACCTGGCCGCTTTTGAGGCTGGCGTTGGCCGTGCCTTCAGGACGGGCGCGGACAATGCCTTTGACCTGAACGCAGAACTCGTTGCGCACGTCTTCGGCGATGCCGAACATCTCGGCCCGGTCCGGGTCGCACACCACCTGCACATAACCTTCGCGGTCGCGCAGGTCGATGAAGATCACGCCGCCATGGTCGCGCCGGCGGTTGACCCAGCCGCACAGGCTGACCGTCTGGCCCATCAGGCTTTCGGTCACCAGACCGCAATAGTTGGAACGCATTTGAGCGACTTGTGTATCAGCGATAGCCATAAAAAATACTCGAAAATTGTCAGCGCTGCTGCGCTGTTTACAGGGGGGGATTCAGCGGTGGGGTGGGACGTGCCGCGGGAACCACCACGCCCATGGAGATCACGTAGGTCAGTGCCTCATCGACACTCATCTTCAGCTCAATGCATTCGGTTTTCTTGAGCATGACGAAATAGCCGCCCGTGGGATTGGGCGTTGTCGGAACATAGACGCTGAGGTAGTCAGACGGCAGGTGGTTCACCACATCGCCACCTGGAAAGCCCGTGAGGAAACCAATGGTCCAGACACCCTCACGTGGCCATTGCACCAGCAATGCCTTGCGAAAGGCATTGCCGTTCTCGGAGAACAGGGTGTCGGAAACCTGCTTCACGCTTGAATAAATCGACCGGACAATCGGAATCCGGCGCAGCAAGGCATTGCCGACCAGGAGCAGCTTCTTGCCCAGAAAGTTGCTGGCAAGCGCGCCTATCACCAACACGATGCCAAGCGTCAGCAGCACGCCAAAACCGGGAAGATGAAAACCCAGCAGCCGGTCGGGGTGCCAGGCGACGGGAAGTATCTGCAGGGTCTGGTCCAGCGTTCCCACAATCCAGTTGAGCACCGCCAGGGTGATGGCCACGGGCACCAGCACCAGAAGTCCTGCCAGCAGCCACCGGCGAATCGAACTCATCATGAGGATTTGGTGGAAGCGTCGCCGCTGGTGCTCTTGCTGCTGGACGGTGCTGCAGCTGGCGCAGGGCTTGCTGCGGTCGAGGCGCCTGCCGACGCGGAAGTGGCAGTGGTGTCGGTGGACTTGCTTGCGGCAGGTGCCGCTGTCGGGGTATCGGCCGGCTTGCCGGCTGGCGCGGCGTTGTTGCCGCCGCGAAAATCAGTCACATACCAGCCCGAACCCTTGAGCTGAAAACCAGCGGCGGTCAACTGCTTCTTGAAGCTGGATACGCCGCATTGCGGGCATACCGACAAGGGTGTATCCGACATTTTTTGCAGGACGTCCTTGGCAAATCCGCAGGATTCGCATTTGTAAGCATAGATAGGCATGGTGCTTGGGCTCGTTTTCCGGGAGTTTGCCGACTGCAAAGGCCAGGCGGCGCAAAGCTTTCAATTATAGGGCTTGCCCTGCCAAAGGCATGGCAGCGCAACGGCGTTGCAACCCAGGCATGGCAAGCCTCAAAACAGCCGGATGCGCAACACAAGCTGCATGAAAATCAGCCCAAGCACAAAACCAAGCCCTCCATAAATCAGGCTTTGCAGCAGTTTGTTCGACCGCTTCTGTTCTGCAAGCAATTCACTCAGGTCGCTACGGCTGACTGCAGGGCCGGCCTTCAGGTACTGCGCCATCAGGCGCGGCAGCATGGGGAGCAGCTTGGCATAAGAAGGTGCTTCCGCCTTCAGTTGGGCCAGCAGTTTTTCAGGGCCGACCTGCTCCAGCATCCAGCGCTCCAGAAAAGGTTTGGCCGTGCTCCAGAGATCCAGGTCGGGGTCCAGCTCGCGCCCCAGGCCTTCAATATTGAGCAGCGTTTTTTGCAGCAGCACCAGTTGTGGCTGGATTTCCACCTGAAAGCGGCGCGATGTCTGGAACAGCCGCATCAGCACCATTCCGAGCGACAGATCCTTGAGCGGGCGGTCGAACATCGGCTCGCAGCAGGCGCGAATCGCGGACTCCAGCTCATCGACGCGAGTCGCCGGCGGAACCCAGCCCGACTCGATGTGCAGTTCGGCAACGCGCTTGTAGTCGCGCTGGAAAAACGCGCTGAAGTTTTGCGCCAGGTATTCCTTGTCCACCTCGGTCAGCGTTCCCACGATTCCGAAATCGAGCAAAATATAGCGCCCGAAGGTTTCCGGCGCCAGGCTGACCTGGAGGTTTCCCGGATGCATGTCGGCATGAAAGAAGCCGTCGCGAAACACCTGGGTAAAGAAGATGGTGACGCCATCGCGCGACAGTTTCTTCATGTCCACGCCGGCATCGCGCAGGCGCTGGGTCTGGCCAATGGGCACCCCGTGCATGCGCTGCATCACCATCACATCGGGCATGCAGTATTCCCAGTACATTTCCGGGATCATCACCAGGTCAAGGCTTTTCATGTTGCGGCGAAGCTGTGCCGCATTGGACGCCTCGCGCAGCAAATCGAGTTCGTCATGAAGGTATTTGTCAAACTCGGCCACCACCTCGCGCGGCTTCAGGCGCTTGCCATCGCTTGACGCGCGCTCAACCCAGCCCGCCATCATGCGCATCAGCGCCAGATCCTTCCTGAAAGCCCCGACCATATTGGGCCGCAGCACCTTGACGGCAACCTCGCGGCCACCGGGCAGGGTGGCGAAATGAACCTGGGCAATGGAAGCGCTGGCCACGGGCGTTTGCTCAAAGCTTTCAAAGATGCGGTCCAGCGGCCGGCCAAAGGAATTTTCAATGATCGCCACCGCCACGGCAGACGGAAATGGCGGAACCCGGTCCTGCAGGCGCGCCAGCTCATCGGCAATATCGGGCGGCAGCAGGTCGCGGCGGGTGGACAGAACCTGGCCAAACTTGACAAAAATCGGACCCAGATGTTCGAGCGCCTGCCGAAGGCGTTCACCCCTGGGAGCCTTCAGGTTGCGCCCGACCGACACGATGCGCGTCAGCAGGCGAATCCACGGTTTTTCAAAACTGGACAGCACCAACTCGTCCAGACCAAACCGCAATACGGTCCAGACAATGAAAATCCCCCTGAAAATCCGGCTCATGCAGACGCCTTGGGCGGGATTGGGATTCCCGCGCCTGTCGCGTCACTCGTCCCGGCCTCATCACGATGCACTGGCGTTGCATGCGTCCCTGGCAAGCCAGGCTCGGGGGCGTCACGCACGGGACTGGCTTGAGAAGCCGGGGGGACCGGTACCACGGAAGCTTTCGTGGGCTCTGGCGGTGATGCTGCCGCCTGCGCTGACGGGGACAGCGGCCCCTTGGCCAGAAACTGTTTCAGGCCTGACGCCAGCCGCCTGCCGGCATCGGCCAGCGCATGGGCTGGTGCATCCCCGATCAGGCGGGACAAATCTTCTTCCGCATCCCAGCGCAGGTTTTCAGCCAGCCAGCCAATGTCGGCAGCCAGTTGCACATCGCCCTCGATCTTGACCGGAGGCGCCTTGCCTGCCAGCGCCGCCTGCACAACGGCCAGCGGCGACTCGGCAGCCACTGTCAGGACAAGATCAGGTTTGGAAAAAGCAGGGGCGCGATCTGCAAGACCGGCGGGAGTTACTAGTAAATCAATAGCAAACATGCCCCACCGCAAATGCACAACACGGCCTTTTTGACGTAAAAGGCGCTCCTGGGCCTGCTTTTCCTGCAGGAGAACATGGTTGAGAAACAGCACCAGCCGCTGCTGCCCTTCATCGACCACCCAGGCGGGCGGCTGAAAACGGGTGGCGATGGATTCCAGAAAAGAAAAAGGGGACGTGTTATTCATACGTCCCCGATTTTGCAGGATAAAAGGCCGTCCGAACCCAATGCCCTTGCGTTGGCCTTTAGCCGCTTATTGATTTTTCCGTGGCAAAGCTCACTGCAGGGCCTGGACACCGGCGACCAGCCATCCGCTGCCGCCGCTTCGGGGCTTGGTCATGTTCCAGACTTCCCGGAACGGGCTGGCGCCGGACGAAGCGTCTTCCTTGATCATGCCGGAGAACTCGACGCTGGCCATGTACACGTCGCTCATTTCCTCAATACCCAGCAACTGGGCATTGAGCATCACGACTTCGGTCTTGTTGTTCACGCCGCCGGTATGGGTTTCACGGTCTGCCAGTTGCGTCTTGATCTGCTCCAGCATGTCATCCGTCATCATGGAGCGCAGGTTCTGGATGTCCGAACGGTCCCAGGCGTCCTGCAAGGTCACGAAATTGGCCTTGCAGGCCTTGAGGAAGCCGTCAGCATCAAAGCCGGCAGGCACGCCCCAGGATTGCGAACCGGCCAGACCGGAGCCAATCATGGACCCGCCAGCGGCAGGGGCCGTGCCCATGTTGTCAAACAGCGTTGTGTTGCGCTCCCAGGGCCGCGCTGAAGCGTCGTTGCCCACGTTGGATGGGCTGTAGTTGCGCGGTGTCGAGGCCTCGGCAGCATTGCCTGCGCCCTGGAAGGCGAAAGGCGGCTGCGAGCGGGTCGCGCCTGGTGCGCTGGCGCCGCGTCCCTTGAGCTTGCGCATGACGAAACCAATCACCACCATGACCACCAGCGCCAGCAAGGCAAACATGATGATCTGGCTGAAAGCGCCGCCCAGGCCCAGCGATGAAGCCAGCCACGCCAGACCCAGGCCAGCGGCCAGGCCACCCAGCATGGCGCCCCACGGCTTTTTCGGTGCCGCAGCAGCAGCGGCACCGGGCGCGGCCGGGGAATTGGTCGCATTGTTGGCTGGCGCCTGACGCTGCGTCACATTGGACGACTGTTTGCCAATGGAACCACCACCGCCCAGACGCTTGGCATCGGCTGCCGTGCCGGACAAAAGAAGGGTTACCGCAAACACTGCAGAAAGAAATACCTGCCAAATTTTCATTTTGTCTCCTTGAATCAAACCAAATAAAACTGATCACGGCATGGAGCCGAAAAATCCGTCAACACTTGATTCCAACATGCAATGCCACCACCCCGCCCGACATGTTGTGGTAATCCACATGACCAAAGCCAGTATTTCGCATAAGGGTTTTAAGCTCTTCCTGGCTGGGATGCATGCGGATCGACTCGGCCAGGTACTGGTAGCTGGCATCGTCGTTGGCCACCAGCTTGCCGATTTTTGGCAAGACCTTGAACGAATACCAGTCATAAATTTTTTCGAGCGGCTTGGCGACCTTGGAAAATTCCAGCACCAGCAGCTTGCCGCCAGGCTTGAGCACGCGGTTCATTTCCCGCAAGGCCACGTCCTTGCGGGTCATGTTGCGCAGGCCGAAAGCCACCGTGACGACATCAAAACTGGCATCGGCAAAAGGCAGTTTCTCGGCGTCGCAGACCAGCGTCGGCAGGCATACGCCAGCGTCGAGCAGGCGGTTGCGCCCTTCCCTGAGCATGGCTTCGTTGATGTCGGTATGCACCACGCGGCCGGTGGCGCCGACCTTGGGCGCGAACGCCAGCGCCAAGTCGCCCGTGCCGCCCGCGATGTCCAGCACCTGCTGGCCTTCCCTGACGTTGGCGACCAGTACGGTGTAGGCCTTCCAGGCCCGGTGCAGGCCCATCGACATCAGGTCGTTCATCACGTCGTACTTGGGAGCGACAGAGTCGAACACGCTGCGCACGCGGCGCGCCTTGTCCTGCTCATCGACCGATTCAAAACCAAAATGGGTAGTAGTCATAAAGTGAATTTCAGTGAGTGCTGCAGCCATGTCCGCCAGCGACCACCATGGGCGCATCGCGCTCCACACCAGCCGCTTGCAGCCGGCGGTTGTAATCGTCCCAGAGCCGGCTTTGCTCGGCGCCCAGATGGTACAGATAGTCCCAGGTGAAGAGCCCGCTCTCGTGGCCGTCGGAAAACACCGGCTTGACCGCGTAGTTGCCAATCGGCTCCAGTTCCACCACATTGACCTCACGCTTGCCGGTCTGCAATATTTCCTGCCCCGGTCCGTGGCCCTGCACTTCTGCCGAGGGCGAATAGATACGCATCAATTCAAACGGGATTTTGAATTGCGCGCCGTCTGAAAAGGCAATTTCGAGAATGCGCGACTGGCTATGCACCGTCAGCGCCGTGGGGGTCGGCGACCCGGCTTGAAGACCTGCCATGAAGATGCCTCGCTTTTTTGAAAATAGGTTGGAGCGCTTCAAAGCGCCATTTTTTCGGCAATCAGCCGGTTGATTTCAAGACACTGCGATGCGACAGCAGCCACCTGCGCCTCATCAACCGGGCGCTGCGGCACACTCCAGACCGGCGCCGGAAAGTGGCTGTCCCAGTCGAAACGGGCAATCACATGCCAGTGCAGATGTGGCACCATGTTGCCCAGGGCGGCCAGGTTGATCTTGGCGGGCTGCAGTTCGCTGCGCAGCACCTGCTCGACCTTCACAACGGCATGCATGCAAATCTGTCGCTCAGTCGCCGAAAGGTCGGAAAACTCGGCCACATGCCGGTTCCAGACCACACGGTAAAACGCCGGAAAACCGGCTTCATCCGCCTGGATGATGCGCAAGTCGTGATTGCGAAACACCAGCAAACCACCGTCGGCTTCGCACAGCGGGCAAGCGTGTTCATTCATGGCTAGACCAGTACCCGTTCAATCCCGCCGTGGTTGGCCAGCGCCACATAGTCAGGCAGCCATTCCTTGCCCAAAATCTGGTTGGCCATTTCCACCACGATGTAATCGGCTTCGAGCAGGCCGTTTTGCAGGTCGTTGCCGTAGCGGGTCAGGCCCTGCAGGCAGCTTGGGCAACTGGTCAAAATCTTCACATTGCCCGTTTCGGAAACGGCCCCGGAAGCGCGCAACTGGGCTTCGCCCTTGCGGATTTCCTCTTCCTTGCGAAAGCGCACCTGCGTCGAGATGTCCGGCCGGGTCACGCCCAGCGTGCCCGATTCGCCGCAGCAGCGCTCGCTTTTGAGCACGTTGTCGCCGACCAGCGCCTTGACGGTTTTCATCGAGTCGCCCAGCTTCATCGGGTTGTGGCAAGGCTCGTGGTACAAAAAGCCGGGCTGGTTCGCCGGCAGGGTGATGCCTTTTTCGAGCAGGTATTCATGGATGTCGATGATGCGGCTGCCGGGGAATATCTTGTCGAACTGGTAGCCCTGCAGCTGGTCGTAGCAGGTGCCGCAACTGACCACCACCGTCTTGATGTCGAGGTAGTTCAGCGTGTTGGCAACCCGGTGGAACAGCACCCGGTTGTCGGTGATCATCTTCTCGGCCTTGTCAAAGTCGCCGCTGCCGCGCTGCGGATAGCCGCAGCACAGGTAGCCCGGCGGCAGCACGGTCTGCACGCCGGCATGCCAGAGCATGGCCTGCGTGGCCAGTCCGACCTGGCTGAACAGCCGTTCCGAGCCGCAGCCCGGGAAATAAAACACCGCTTCGGTTTCCGCCGTCGTGGCTTTCGGGTTGCGGATGATCGGGACGTAGTCCTTGTCCTCGATGTCCAGCAAGGCGCGCGCGGTTTTTTTCGGCAGCCCGCCGGGCATCTTCTTGTTGATGAAGTGGATGATCTGTTCCTTGACCGGCGCCTTGCCCACGGTGGCGGGCGGAAGGGCCGTCTGCTTCCTGGTCACGCTGCGTAGCACGTCATTGGCCATGCGCTGGGCCTTGAAGCCGACATCAACCATGGCCGTGCGCATCACCTTGATGGTTTGCGGATTGGTGGCGTTGAGGAAGAACATCGCCGCCGCATTGCCGGGACGGAACGACTTCTGGCCCATCTTGCGCAGCAGGTTGCGCATGTTCATCGACACCTCGCCGAAGTCGATATCGACCGGGCACGGGTTCAGGCACTTGTGGCAGACGGTGCAGTGGTCGGCCACGTCCTCGAACTCCTCCCAGTGCTTCAGGCTGATGCCGCGCCGGGTCTGTTCCTCGTACAAAAAGGCCTCGACCAGCAGCGAGGTCGCCAAAATCTTATTGCGCGGGCTGTACAGCAGGTTGGCGCGCGGCACATGCGTGGCGCACACCGGCTTGCATTTGCCGCAGCGCAGGCAGTCCTTGACGCTGTCGGCAATCGCGCCGATGTCGCTTTGCTGCATGATCAGCGACTCGTGGCCCATCAGCCCGAAGCTGGGTGTGTAGGCATTGGTCAAATCAGCCGTTAGCGCAGGTCCAGCATGCACAAGGTGCTCCTGATTTCGAAGCAGCTTGCCCTTGTTGAAGCGCCCTTCGGGATCGACCCGTGCCTTGTAGTCGGTGAAGGGCTGCAATTCCGCGTCGGTCAAAAATTCGAGCTTGGTGATGCCGATGCCGTGTTCGCCCGAAATCACGCCGTCCAGCGAGCGCGCCAGCACCATGATGCGCGCCACGGCCCCGTGGGCGGCTTGCAGCATCTCGTAGTCGTCGCTGTTGACCGGCAAATTGGTGTGGACGTTGCCGTCGCCAGCATGCATGTGCAGCGCGGCCCAGACCCGGCCCTTGAGCACGCGCTTGTGAATCGCGCTGCACTCCTCCAGGATCGGCTTGAACGCGCCGCCGCTGAAAATGGCCTGCAGCGGAGCGCGGATCTGCGTTTTCCAGCTCGCGCGCAGCGTGTGGTCCTGCAGTTGCGGGAACAGCGTGGCCACGTCCTGCAGCCAGCCGGACCACAGATCGCGCACGTCGGCAACCAGCGCAATCGCCTGCCCTACCCGGTCTTCCATCAACTCGGCCGAAGGAATCTCGCTGGCGTCCTCGGCCTTGCCCAAAGGCAGATTGCCCTTGCGGAAAAATGCGTCCAGTTCATCGCACAGCTTGATCTTGTTGCGCAGGCTTAGCTCGATGTTGATTTGCTCGATGCCGTCGGTGTATTCGGCCATGCGCGGCAACGGAATCACCACGTCTTCATTGATCTTGAAGGCGTTGGTGTGGCGCGAAATGGCCGCCGTTTTCTTGCGGTCCAGCCAAAATTTCTTGCGCGCCTCGGGGCTGATGGCGATGAAGCCTTCGCCGCTGCGCGAATTGGCGATGCGCACGACTTCGCTGGTGGCCCGCGCCACCACATCGGCATCGTCGCCGGCAATGTCGCCAATCAAGACCATTTTCGGCACGCCCGTCGCGCCCTTGCCATCGCCGCCGCGCTTGGACTTGGTTGCATAGCCGACGGCGCGCAAATAGCGGTCGTCCAGGTGCTCCAGCCCGGCCAGGATCGCACCGCCGCGCTTTTGCTCGGCGAACATGAAATCCTTGATCTCGACGATGCTCGGCACCGCGTCCTTGGCGTTGCCGAAAAACTCCATGCACACCGTGCGCGTGTGCGCCGGCATGCGATGCACGATCCAGCGCGCGCTGGTGATCAGGCCGTCGCAGCCTTCCTTCTGGATGCCCGGCAGGCCGCTCAAAAACTTGTCGGTCACGTCCTTGCCCAGGCCTTCCTTGCGGAAAGTCTTGCCCGGAATGTCGAGCCGCTCGGTGCGGATTGGCGTCTTGCCGTCGGCTTCAAAGTAATTCAGGTCAAAGCTCGCCATCTCGGCGTCGTGGATCTTGCCCAGGTTGTGGCCGACGCGGGTGACTTCCAGCCACTGGGCGTCAGGCGTGACCATGCGCCACGAGGCCAGGTTGTCCAGCGCCGTGCCCCACAGCACGGCCTTCTTGCCACCCGCGTTCATGGCGATGTTGCCGCCAATGCACGACGCTTCGGCCGAGGTCGGATCGACCGCGAACACAAAACCGCCGCGCTCGGCCGCATCGGCAACGCGCTGCGTCACCACGCCCGCTTCGGTCCACACCGTGGCGACCGGCTTGTCTAGGCCGGGCAGCGAGACCATTTCGACCTCGGTCATGGCTTCGAGCTTTTCGGTGTTGATGACCGCCGACTTCCAGGTCAGCGGAATCGCGCCGCCGGTGTAGCCGGTGCCGCCGCCGCGCGGGACAATCGTCAGCCCCAGCTCGATGCAGGCCTTGACCAGCCCGGCCATTTCGGTTTCCGTATCCGGGGTCAGCACCACGAACGGGTATTCGACGCGCCAGTCGGTCGCGTCGGTCACATGCGAGACGCGCGACAGGCCGTCGAACTTGATGTTGTCCTTCAGGGTCAGTTTGCGCAGCTTGCGCTCGGTCTGCTGGCGCAGGCCGGCGACTTCCTCGAACGAAGCGGAGAATCGGCCCACGGCCGCCCTCGCACCCTGCATCAGTTCGCCGACGATGGCGTCGCGCTCGCTGTCCACATGGGGCGTGCGGCGCTTTTCAATTTCTCCCAAGCGGTGCTGAAGCGCTTCGACCAGCAGCTTGCGCCGCTTGGGGTTGTCGAGCAGGTCGTCCTGCAGATAAGGGTTGCGCTGCACCACCCAGATGTCGCCCAGCACTTCATAAAGCATGCGGGCCGAGCGGCCGGTATGGCGTTCGCCGCGCAGCAGGTTGAGCAGATCCCAGGCGCGGCTGCCCAGCAGGCGGATCACCACTTCCCGGTCGGAAAACGAGGTGTAGTTGTAGGGAATCTCGCGGATGCGTGCTTCGGGCTGTTTTGCGCCGTCGGCGAAAACATTCAATTCTTGGAGGGTAGTAGGTGCGTTCATCGTGAAATTTCAGCGGCTTCGGACCCACGTCCAGCGCTGTAGCCCGATATTATCGCAGCGCACCTTTTATGGGCGCCTGGCCAGAATGACCCCATGGAAACCCGCTTGCCCTGCGACTGGGTGGAAATCGCGCCCGCCGTTTTCTTGATGCAGGTCAAGCATTCGGTCGGGATTTATTCCGGAAAAGCCTTGCGCTATCTTTTCCAGCCGCCCAGCTGCAACCACTGGCTGGCCGCCATGGCCACCACCAGAACGACATAAGTCAGCATCTTGCCATCGTGGCCCAGCAGCACCAATCCGGCCACCAGAACGCCCGAACCAACTATGAAATTAATAGCTGCCTGCGCATACCACACATGCGCAAACGGCCGATTTGATCCAAAAAATCCAGAAAAAAGACGTGCCAGCACGACCAGCAGCAAGGCGATCAGCGCGGCAGGCGCCAGCAGGTTGAGCAAGTGGTTGACGAGCAGGTAAGCGGTCATGTCGGCAAGTCAGTCGTCGAGGAAAAGCGCCAAAAGCGGCGGATATAAATGCCCAAAAGGAGATTGTGACCGGGCATCCCGCCCTGGCCACTTCAATTTTATAATCAGCAAATGTCAGTCTGGGCCCTGGGGCTAAACCATCACACCGCACCGCTGGATTTGCGCGGGCGCTTCGCGTTCGCCATCGACCAGATCGAGCCGACCCTGCGCGGCCTGCGCGCCTCGCTGGCGCGCCAGCCCGAAGCCACGCTGCTGTCCACCTGCAACCGCACCGAGATCTACTGCGCCGGCGACACCAACGACCTGGACAGCACCATGGAGTGGCTGGCGCACAACGGCGGCGTCTCGCCTTCCCTGCTGCGCGCCCATGCCTACACGCTGCAGGACGACCAGGCCGCGCGCCACGCCTTCCGGGTTGCCAGCGGGCTGGACTCGATGGTGCTGGGCGAGCCGCAAATCCTCGGCCAGATGAAGGACGCCGTGCGCGCCGCCGAAGACGCCGGTGCCATGGGCACCACGCTGCACCAGTTGTTCCAGCGCTCTTTTGCCGTCGCCAAGGAAGTGCGCACCAGCACCGAGATCGGCGCCCACAGCATCAGCATGGCGGCAGCCGCCGTGCGGCTGGCCGGCCAGCTGTTCGAAGACCTGGGCGACATCAAGGTGCTGTTTGTCGGCGCCGGGGAAATGATCGACCTGGCGGCCACCCACTTCGCCGCCAAAAACCCCAAGGCCATGGCGATTGCCAACCGCTCGCTGGACCGTGGCGAAAAGCTCGCCAGCCGCTTCGGCGCCGAGGTCATGCGCCTGGGCGACCTGCCCGGCCGCCTGCATGAATTCGATGCGGTCATCAGCTGCACCGCCAGCACCCTGCCCATCATCGGCCTGGGCGCGGTCGAGCGCGCCCTGAAACGGCGCAAGCACCGGCCGATGTTCATGGTCGATCTGGCCGTTCCGCGCGACATCGAGCCCGAAGTCAAGGAACTGTCCGATATTTACCTCTACACCGTCGATGACCTGGCGCATGTGGTGCAGACCGGCCGGGACAGCCGGCAGGCGGCGGTGGCCGAGGCCGAGGTCATCATCGACGCAGGCGTGCAGAACTTCATGCACTGGCTGGACCAGCGCGGCAGCGTGCCGCTGATCCAGCAGCTCAATGCGCAGGCCGATGCCTGGCGCGCTCTAGAGATCGCGCGCGCCAAAAAGCTGCTGGCCAGGGGCGAGTCGATTGAAGAGGTGCTCGAAGCCATGAGCCGTGGCCTGACGCAAAAAATGCTGCACGGCGCGATGGCCGAGCTGCATGCGGGCGATGCCAGCAGCCGCGAAGCCACGGCGCGCACCGTGTCCAAGCTGTTTCTGCGCGGCCAGATGCCCAGGGCGGCGACAGAACGCAAAGAGCGTTAGCGCCAAGCCTTCGCTTTATCGCTGCGGCCGCTGGCCCGCGCCCTCCTGCCGGCAAACCGCCGGCAGTTTCTCCGAATTTTTTCTTTGCTCCGCCCATGAAACCCTTTCTCCGCTACACCCTGGACCGCCAGCTTCTGCGCCTGCATGAACTGGACGCCCTGCTCTCAGCCAGCGACGTGGTGAGCGACCTGGACCGCTTTCGCGCCCTGACCCGCGAACACGCCGAGGCCAGCGTCGTGGCCGAGCAGTACAACCGACTCACCGCCCGCGAGGCCGACCTGGCCAGCGCCGAAAGCATGCTGGCTGAGGCCAAAAACGATCCGGACATGGCGGAAATGGCCGAGGAGGAAATCAACGCCGCCAAAACCGATATTGCGCAACTCGACGAAGCGCTGCAGCTGATGCTGATTCCGAAAGACCCGGATGACAGGCGGGCGGCCTTCATTGAAATCCGCGCCGGCACGGGCGGCGACGAATCGGCGCTGTTCGCCAGCGACCTGTTTCGCCTCTACACCCGCTTTGCCGAGCGCAAGCGCTGGCAGGTCGAGATCATCAGCGAGTCGCCGAGCGAGCTGGGCGGCTACAAGGAAGTGGTGCTGCGCATCGACGGTCCGACCGACGCACTGGGCGTCGGGGTCTATGGCAAGCTGCGCTTCGAGTCGGGCGGCCACCGCGTGCAGCGCGTGCCGGCGACCGAAACCCAGGGCCGCATCCACACCAGCGCCTGCACCGTGGCCGTGCTGCCGGAGCCCGATGAAACCGTCGCCATCCAGATCAACCCGGCCGATTTGCGCATCGACACCTACCGCGCCAGCGGCGCCGGCGGCCAGCACATCAACAAGACCGACTCGGCCGTGCGCATCACGCACCTTCCGACCGGCATCGTCGCCGAATGCCAGGAAGGCCGCAGCCAGCACGGCAACAAGGCCCAGGCGATGAAGGTGCTGACCGCGCGCATCCATGAAAAGGAACGCTCGGCCCAGGCCGCCAAGGACGCGGCGATGCGCAAGGGCCTGATCGGCAGCGGCGACCGCAGCGACCGCATCCGCACCTACAACTTCCCGCAGGGGCGGCTGACCGACCACCGCATCAACCTGACGCTGTACAAGCTCTTGAGCATCATGGAAGGCGACCTGGACGATGTCATCACGGCGCTGCAGGTGGCGCGCGGCGCCGAGCAATTGAACGAACTGGAAACGGCGAACAACGGCGGCTGATGGGCCAAGCCCTGTTTTTTTATATCAAATCGCCCTCTTGCGCCGTACCCACAAGCACATATAGCTATTATTTTTATAGCAAAACAAGGCCAGACCGTGAATCCCATCACTTGCGCACAAGCCCTGGCGGCAGCCCAGCATACCGGCCTGGACCGGCTGGATGCCCAACTGCTGCTGCTGCACGCGCTGGGCAAACCCGCCAGCGCCCGGTCCTGGCTGGTGGCGCACGATACCGACGAGCTGGCGCAGGAGCTTGCCGAGGCGTTCCGCGCCCTGAGCCTGCGCCGGGCCAGCGGTGAGCCGCTGGCGTACATCGTCGGCAGCAAGGAGTTTTTCGGCCTGGCGCTGCAGGTGGATGCGCGCGTGCTGGTGCCCCGGCCCGATACCGAAACCCTGGTGGAATGGTCGCTGGCCGTGCTGGAAACGTCGGGCTTGATGCCGGTTTTGAAGGTTCTCGACCTCGGCACCGGCAGCGGCGCGATTGCCCTGGCCATTGCGCACAGCCTGAAGGCGGCGGGCCGCGAGGCGCAGGTCACGGCGGTCGATGCGAGCGCTGATGCGCTGGATGTCGCCCGTGAAAACGCCCGGCGGCTGGGCCTGACCGTGGCGTTCATTGAAAGCTCCTGGCTGCAAGGGGTGAATGGACGCTTTCACCTGATCGCCAGCAATCCGCCCTATATTGCCAGCGCCGACCCGCATCTGGCCGCGCTGACGCACGAACCGCCGCAGGCGCTGACCGCCGGCGCGGACGGGCTGGACGACATCCGGGACATCATTCAACAGGCGCCAGATCACCTGCTGCCCGGCGGCTGGCTGCTGCTGGAGCATGGCTACGACCAGGCTGTCCGGGTGCGCGAATTGCTGGCGCGGCAAGGATTCCTGCAAGTGCAGAGCCGACTGGATCTGGCTGGCATCGAGCGCTGCTCGGGCGGGCAATGGCCGCCCGAGCAGACAATTCCTGTCGGGCACGGGACATCTGACAGAAAGTGATAATCTGGCCTTGGAATTCCTGCATTCAAATTCCATGTATTCATCGTTCCGGCCCCATCGCCGGTTATTGACTTTACGGCCTGGCAAGGCCTTTTCACCCGAAGGATTTCAACATGAGCCATACCGACCCGACCCAGCAGCGCATTGAGCAGATTGTCAAATCTAGCGATGTCGTTCTTTTCATGAAGGGCACGGCCCAGTTCCCGATGTGCGGTTTTTCCGGACGCGCCATCCAGGTGCTCAAGGCCTGTGGCGTGACCAAGCCCGCAACGGTCAACGTGCTGGAAGACGAAGGCATCCGCAACGGCATCAAGGAATACAGTAACTGGCCGACCATTCCCCAGTTGTATGTGAAAGGCGAGTTTGTGGGCGGCTCCGACATCATGATGGAGATGTACCAGAACGGTGAACTCCAGGAGATGCTGGGCACCCCTCAAGCCTGAACAAAAAATGCCCGTGATGGGCATTTTTTGTTGTTCAGTTCAGGTGGTATAGCCTGAGCAAGCACCGGCGTTGACCCGGCCCTTGCACTCGCGCTTCAGGCGGTGGCTTCGCTCCTTGGTCGTTTCCGCGGAACCCGGCAGGAACCGGATCTGGCCGCGAGCACCGGCCTTTTTCTGGGTCTTGGCTGCAACCGCCTTGCCGCCGGAATCAGAGGCTGGCGTACCGGCATGGGCGCTGCCGATCAGCGCGGCGACCATGAACAACACGGTCCAAACCAGCCTCGGCACGATATGTTTCATTTTTATCTCCCTGTATCGATATGGTTACTGCAGCTCCTGCCTCATTTCCCGGTGTGAAGGTCTGGGCAAGATGTCAGTGCAGTTTCGGGTCGCCATAGGGCTGGTCATCGGGCGGTGTATCGGCAGGCAGACGAAAGTCTTCGCTGGCCCAGGCGCCCAGATCAATGTTCTTGCAACGCTCGCTGCAAAAGGGACGAAATGGATTGCTGGGCGCATAAACGCTGGGGCCACCGCAACCGGGGCACGCCACCTGCTTGACAGTCAATGGGTCTTTTTTCATGGCTTGAAATAAGGCTGGAATAGCGCTGGATACCAAAGATGTGCCTGGCCGACGCAACTCAGTTGCACAGGGTCAAATCGAACACCGTGTCGCCAGTGCTGGTATGCAGGCGGCCATCGCTTTCCTGGGACATGAAGCGCACTGACACCATCAGCCGGTTGCAGCTGATTTCGGGAATCACCGGCAGGCGAGAATCCAGTCGCAGCCGCAACAACTGGAAAGTTCGCCCCTGTGGCAGCATTTGCTGGTATTGCCCGGCCGGCGCAATCACTTTTTGCGGCGCACCCGAGTCACGCACCATCCTGAGCAGCAGGCGCAGGGACTCGGCCAGCGGCACCAGCGGCGACACCCAGCGCTGCAGGTCGTTCTGGCGAATGTTAACCCCCAGATGCTGCCAGGCATGGTAGGCCGGCAAATCAAATTCACAGGTGCCACCAGGAATGCCGACGCGGCTGCGAATGCTCATCAGCCAGTCGTTTTCCGTCAAGGACTGCCCGACCTTGCCCGGCAGTTCATTGAGGCTGGCAAAACAACCGTCGAGCTGCGCGGTGATGTCGTCGAGCACCTGCTCGGAAATGACCGGATTGCCGCGATAGCCATTGAGCTGATGCTTTTGCTTTTCAATATCCTTGAGCACATCGGTTTTCAGATCTGCCCGCGCGCCGACATCCATGATTTCAAAAATGGTGGTCAGCGCATGGTGATGGTCGATGGCGCTTTCCCGTTTCACCAGTTCGGCCAGGCGAAAAAACAGGTGCTCGAGTCGCAGATAGGTACGTATGCGCTCGTTAAAGGGATGCTCGTAAAGAATCACGGAACTGGTTTTCCTGGCTTCAGTGGGTATGTTTTGTCATCATAGCCCGAAGCGAGAAGCCAACTGGCATACCAGCCGCTCCAGGGCTTGCAGCGACAAATCTTCGTTACAAATACAGCTATCAGCCGCCGCCAGCCTTTGCGCGCGGCTGGCCTGTCCGGCGATGATTTTCTCGACGACCTCGCGCGCAAAGGCATTTCTAGCCATGACACGGGCAATTTGCGTCTCTTGCGTGCAGTCCACCACCAGCACACGGTCGAGCTGCTGACGCCAGCGCCCTGACTCCACCAGCAGGGGAATATCGAACAGGATGCAGGCGCGACCGGCTTGCACGGCCGCACGCGCTTGCCGAATGGATTCCTGGCTGATCAAAGGATGAATGATGGCTTCGAGTTGCACCTTGACAGCCGGGTCGCTAAAGGCCAGTTGGCGCATCCGGTCACGGTCCATCGCGCCCTCTGCCGTGATCGCCTGAGGTCCGAACTGGCTTGCCAGTTCACCGATTGCCGCCCCGCCGGGCGCCGTCAATTGCCGGGAAATCGCATCGGCATCGATCAGCGCAGCGCCACGGGCCACTAACATGCCTGCTACCGTGCTTTTGCCGCTGCCTATGCCGCCTGTCAGGCCAATGCGCTGAATAGGCGGATGCATCGGCTTATAACCCGACAAATTGAAGGATCGACTGCGGACCGAAAATCATGGCGGTAAAACCTGCCCCGGCCAAAAAGGGGCCAAACGGCACATAGCCGCCTTCGCGCAGGCCGCTGGAAAACTTCATCACGATGCCGATGACGGCGCCGATCACCGAAGCCATCAGGATCATGGGCACCAGCGCAGGCCAGCCAAACCAGGCACCCAGCGCGGCAAAGAGCTTGAAGTCGCCGTAGCCCATGCCATCCTTGCCGGTTGCCAGCTTGAAAGCCCAGTAAACCAGCCACAGGGAAAGATAGCCGGCCACCGCACCCCATAAAGCTGCGGACAAACTGACCGCCGGGTTCCACTGCAATGCCGCCGCAATCAGCCCCGTCCACAGCAAGGGAAAGGTCATGTCGTCGGGCAGCAGGGTGGTGTCCCAGTCAATCATTGCCAGCGCCAGCAGCATCGCGGAAAATCCGCACCAGACCAGCGTCGTCGGCGTCCAGCCCCAGCGCCAGGCGCAAAAGAAAAACAGGCTGCCCGTGACCGCTTCAACCAGCGGATAACGAACCCCGTAGGGCGCGCCGCATGCCGAACACTTTCCCCGCAGGAAAAGGTAGCTGAACACCGGAATGTTTTCATACCAGCGAATCAGGTGGCCGCAACTGGAACACCGCGAACGTGGTATCAGCAGGTTGAATTTTTCAGCCGGCTCCGCTGGTGCACCCGTCAGTTCAGCACATTCCTCCGCCCACTGGCGCTCCATTATTTTTGGAACACGGTAGATGACGACGTTCAGGAAACTGCCGATCAGCAGACCCAAAATCCCGGCGAGCACGGCAACAAGCTCCGGCCACAGGCCTAACTCCATATCCAGCAGCGCCATCAAACAACCTGACCCAGCTTGAAAATCGGCAGGTACATGGAAACCACGATGCCGCCAATCAGGGTGCCCAAAAACACAATGATGATCGGCTCCATCAGGCTGGACAGGCCGGCCACCATTTCATCGACTTCGGCTTCATAAAAATCGGCCGCCTTGCCCAGCATGTGGTCCACCGAGCCCGACTCCTCGCCAATGGCGCACATCTGCAGCACCATCGTGGGAAACAGGTTGGCATTGCCCATGGCCGCCGTCAGGCTGGTGCCGGTCGAGACTTCCTGCTGGATTTTCTCGGTGGCATCGGCATACAGGGAGTTTCCCGAAGCGCCGCCCACCGAGTCGAGGGCTTCGACCAGCGGCACGCCGGCCGCAAACATGGTGGACAGGGTACGGGTCCAGCGGGCGATCACGGACTTTTCTATCAGGCTGCCGAACACAGGCATTTTTAGCAGCAGCCGGTCCATGACTTTCTGCATTTTTTCACTGCGCTTCCAGGCCTGCAGGAAAAAATAAATACCGCCACCCACACCACCGAAAATCAGCCACCAGTAAGCCACAAAGAACTCACTGATGGCCATCACGATGAGCGTGGGTGCTGGCAACTCGGCGCCAAAGGAAGAAAACACTTCTTTAAACGCTGGAATCACGAAAATCATGATCACGGCCACCACGACGAAAGCCACCACCACGACAGAAGCTGGGTACATCAGGGCCGATTTGATCTTTGACTTGATGGCCTCGGTCTTTTCCATATAGATGGCCAGCCGGTCCAGCAGCGACTCCAGGATACCGGCAGCTTCGCCCGCTTCGACCAGGTTGCAGTACAGGGCATTGAAATACATCGGGTATTTGCGGAAAGCACCGCTGAGCGATGTTCCGGTTTCCACATCCGTGCGTACATCGTTCAGCAGCTTGGTCACGCTGCCGTTGGGATTGCCCCGGCCCACGATGTCAAAGGACTGCAGCAGCGGCACGCCGGCCTTCATCATGGTGGCAAGCTGGCGGGTAAAGATGGCGATGTCGCGCGGCTTGATGGCCTTGCCCGAGCGCATGCGGCGTTTCTTGATCTTGCTCGCCAGCACACCCTGCCGGCGCAGCGACACCTTGACCTGGTTTTCACCAGAAGCGCGAATCTCTCCGCGAACCTGTTTTCCTCCCCGGTCCTTGCCTTCCCATTCGAAAACAAATTCCTTGATGCCTTTTGATGCTGCGGTTGCCATGATGCCTTATCGTTGAATGGACAGTTTTTGGACCGTCGCGTCGCTGCTGCCAACAACCAATGCTCCGGCTCTTAAAAACACCGGATCAAACATTGGTGCAGCCCAGAATTTCTTCCATTGAAGTCATTCCCAGTTTAACTTTGTACAAACCGGACTGGCGCAGGCTCCTGACACCTTCAGCCTGGGCCTGGGCTGCAATTTCCATGGCGCTGCCATCACGCAGGACAATGCGCTGGATTTCCTCGGAAATTGGCATGACCTGGTAAATGCCCAAGCGGCCCTTGTAGCCGTTGTTGCACTTGTCGCAGCCCACAGGATGATAAGGCGTCCATGAGCCATCGACTTCATCTTCCTTAAAGCCGGCCTCAAGCAATGTTTCACGCGGAATGTCTATCGGGGTTTTGCAGTGCGGGCACAGGCGCCGCGCCAGCCTCTGTGCCGTAATCAGAATGACGCTCGACGCGATGTTGAAAGGCGCAATGCCCATATTGCGCATGCGTGTCAGGGTCGTCGGCGCATCGTTGGTATGCAGCGTGGACAGAACCAGATGGCCGGTCTGCGCGGCCTTGATGGCAATGTCGGCGGTTTCGACATCGCGGATTTCGCCCACCATGATGATGTCCGGATCCTGGCGCAAAAAGGCCTTCAGGGCCACCGGAAAAGTCATTCCGGCCTTCTCGTTCATGCTGACCTGGTTCACGCCGGGCAAAGTGATTTCAGCCGGATCTTCTGCGGTGGCGATGTTGACGCCGGCGGTATTCAGAATATTCAGACAGGTGTAGAGCGACACGGTTTTGCCCGAACCCGTCGGCCCGGTGACCAGAACCATGCCGTAAGGCCGTTTGATGGCCTCCAGCAAGCGCTCCTTTTCAGCCGGCTCATAGCCCAGCGCATCAATCCCCAGTTTGGCGCTGCTCGGATCCAGGATACGAATCACGATTTTTTCGCCAAACATGGTCGGCAGGGTACTGACCCGGAAGTCGATCACCCGGTCAGGACCAATCTTGAGCTTCATCTTTCCGTCCTGCGGCACCCGTTTCTCGGAAATGTCCAGCTTGGAAATCACCTTGATGCGCGCTGCCAGCTTTTCCTTGATGGCGACCGGCGGAGAAGAAATTTCACGCAACTCCCCATCGACCCGAAACCGGACCCGGTAGGAATGCTCGAAAGGTTCAAAGTGCAGATCGGAAGCACGCATGTTGAAAGCGTCAATCAGCATTTTCTGCAGGAATTTGACAACCGGCGCGTCTTCAACTTCAGACACGCTGGCTTCAGTGTTTTCTGCACCGGGCGAATCCGCCATCTCCTCATCAAATTCAAAATCCGAGCCCACGATGTTTTCAATCGCTTCGGCAGCCGAGGCGTTGGAAACATCCACCAGCCGGGACAGCTTGTCGTATTCGGCAATGACCCAGTCCACGCCCAGCTGGGTAGAAAACTTGATTTTTTCCGCAGCGCCTTGATCGGATGGATCAGCGGTTGCGACGATCAGCCGGTTGTTGCGTTTGCCCAGTACAACAATGCGGCAGGTCAGGCATATCTTGCTGTCGAGCAGGCCCTTGGGCAAACGCTGGTTGTCGATGGCATCCATGTCCACAAGGGGCGCGGCGAAGGACGTTGACATGAGGTGCGCCAGATCGAATGCCGACACCGCCCCTGAGCCTGTCAGCTCGGCAATGAAACTGGTTCGACTGGCTTGCGCCTTGAGAAAAATTTCCTCGGCCGCCTTTTGGCCCAGCTTGCCGGCAGCGATCAAGGCCCGGCCCAAGCCAGGCAATGCCATGGAAACTGGGGGTTTTATTGCGGTATCAGTGGCGGACATGGTTATCAATACAGACTCAAAACAGGCATCATCGCCGAATGATTACCAGGTGTAAATTAGGAAACATACCTGCTTTGGGTCTGGCGTTGCAAGCGTGCACAAAAACATGGGTAAATCGCCACAGTTCCAAGGATTTAAGCGCATGGGTGATGGTCAAGCAAAAAACATGCCTTTCCCGCTTCAAACCATTCATTTACAGGCACATCAAGCTATCATTAAAATAGCGTCATTGATCCAGTTGAGGCAATTCGAGCGTCAATTTTACCGATGCGCCCGTGGCGGAAGCCAATATCGCCCGGCGACCGCTCACTGATTCCAGCTTCATGCCATCATCGACCAGGGTACCCACGCGAACGGCCCTGGCTTCCTGCCCGTCCACCGAAATCAAGGCTGCGCCGGCACGCAATCGCCCCGCCACCACGCCGACCAGCGCGTAGCGACTGATGGCAGGGGCAGCGCCTGACACTGGCGTGACAGGTGCCAGGCCGCCCCCCAGCGCACGGGCGATGGCCTGCGGGGTGACAGGAGAGGCCTGCGCCACAACCGGAGCCGCTGACGGCGTATGTGGCCGCCACCCCTTAAGGCTCCAATACGCCACGCTGGCAGCAGCCAATGCGGAAATGGCGAATGTCACAATCCTGGTAGACCATAGGCGGTAAACATCTGTCTGCATGGCGGGATTATCATTGAAGCCACTCTATGACTACACAAAATCTTCCCTTCCCGTCCATGCGGCGCCGCCTGTCAGCGGGTTTCACCCTGATCGAGTTGATGGTAGTGCTGGTGATCATTGGCGTGCTGGCTGCCTTGATCGTTCCCAATGTGCTTGAACGCGCTGACGACGCGCGCGCCACGGCCGCCAAAACCGACGTTAACAACCTGATGCAGGCGCTCAAGCTGTACAGGCTGGACAACCAGCGCTATCCCACGGCCGAACAGGGATTGCAGGCGCTGCTGGTCAAGCCCACAACCGGCCCCATCCCCTCCAACTGGAAATCCTACCTGGACAAACTGCCCAACGACCCGTGGGGCCGCCCCTACCAGTACCTGAACCCAGGCATCAAGGGCGAAATTGACGTGATGTCGTTCGGCGCTGATGGACAGGCTGGCGGCGAGGGAAAAAATGCGGATGTCGGCAGCTGGGACTGACATAGCTCCCACGCTTGTCGCTTCGCGTGCTGCGCTGCCCCCCGGGGGGACTGGCCTTGCCTGGGGCGACCCGGCGCGGCTTGCACTGTCCAGGCGGATTTGCCATCGCGGATTCACACTGATCGAGTTGCTGATCGTGGTCGCCATCATGGCCATCGCGACAGCGGGCGTGGGGCTGGCGCTGCGTGACACGTCGGGTAGCGCCCTGGAACGCGAAGCACAGCGGCTGGCGGTGTTGCTGGACTCGGCGCGGGCACAGTCGCGCATGACTGCCAATCCGGTCCGCTGGCGCGCCACCGCCAGCGGTTTCGCGTTTGAAGGGCTGACGACCGGTTCGGCTTTTCCCTCCAGTTGGCTGGGCCAGGACGTTCGGGCAGCGAGTGCCAACGCCATCGTGCTGGGGCCTGAACCTGTAATCGGGCCGCAGCAAATCCGCCTGGTGTCCATCTCGCAGCCGTCTCGCAGCCTGATCCTGGCGACTGACGGCATCAGGCCCTTTTCGGTGTTGACGGACGACGTCCCCGCGCCCGGTGCACGGTAATGCGACGCTGCCGGCTCAAACCCCCAGGTGTTCGCGGCTTTACGCTGATCGAAGTGCTGGTCGCGCTGGGCATCGTGGCGATTGCGCTGGCCGCCGGTGTGCGGGCCACAGCCTCACTGACCCGCAATGCCGAACGCCAGTCCGACTTGCTGCTGGCCCACCTGTGCGCGGAAAATGCGCTGGTCAGCGTGCGCCTGTCCCGGCAAATGCCGGCCGTGGGCGACAACACCAGCGGCTGCGAACAGGCCGGCCGCAACCTGGCAGTGAGGCTGTCGGTGCAACCCACGCCGAACCCGAATTTTCTGCGTGTCGAGGCGCAGGTGCTCGACGGCGAGGCGCGAATACTGGCGCTTTCCACCATCGTGGGAAGGTATTGAGCATGACCGCCAGACTACTTGCCGCTTCGAATGTCGCGCTGTTTCCTGCGCGCGTTCGTGGCTTCACGCTGATTGAACTGCTGGTAGCCCTTGCCGCGATGGCGCTGATGGCTGGCCTGAGCTGGCGCGGGCTCGATGGCATGGTGCGGGCACAGTCGCAGATTCAGCAGCGCGCTGATGCGGTGCTGACCCTGCAGGCCGGGCTGACGCAGTGGTCGGCGGACCTGGACGCGCTGATGCAGTTGCCCCAGACACAAACGCTGGACTGGGACGGGCGCGGCCTTCGCATCGTTCGCCGCAGCACCATCCAGCCCGGCGACGGCGTGCTGGTGGTGGCCTGGGCGCGCCGCAATGTGAACGGCAGGGACCAGTGGCTGCGCTGGCAGTCGCCGCCGCAATTTTCCCGCAGCGAACTGCAAACGGCATGGGCCCGTGCCGCGCAATGGGCACAAAACCCGGGCGATGCGGAAAAAAGGGACGAAGTCCGCATCACGCCGCTTGAGCAGTGGCAAATTTTCTACTTTCGCGGAAATGCCTGGACCAACCCATTGTCCAGCGACAACACCAGCCAGCCAGTTCCAAACACGGCCCCACCCGTACCGGCCGATCTGGCGCTTCCCGACGGTGTGCGGCTGGTATTGACCCTGCCGGCTGGCGAAGCCATCAACGGCATCATCACGCGGGACTGGGTGCGTCCGGCGCTGGCAGGCGCCAAGTCATGAGCTTGAGCCCCAACGCTTGTCGCTGCGCGTACTGCGCTGCCCCCCGGAGAGGCTGGCCTTGCTTGGGGCGGCCCCGCCAGGCAGGCGCGGCCCTGCTCACGGCGATGCTGACAGTCGCGCTGGTGGCCAGTCTGGCGGCGGGGGCTTTGTGGCAGCAGTGGCGCAGCGTGGAGGTCGAGGCCGCCGAGCGCGCGCGGGTGCAGTCGCTCTGGGTGCTGACGGGCGCGCTGGACTGGGCGCGCCTGATCCTGCGCGAGGATGGCCGTTCGGGCGGGGCCGACTACCTGTCCGAACCCTGGGCGGTGCCGCTTGAAGAAGCCCGGCTATCGACCTTTCTGGCGGCGGACAAAAACAGCGTTCCAGATGACGACGCCAGCGCCTCGCAAGCCTTTTTATCGGGACAGATCACTGATCTGCAGGCACGCCTGAACGTGACCAGCCTGGTGGACAGCGCCAAGGTGTCGGAGCCTTCGCTGAAAGCCTTTGCGAAACTCTTCGACCTGCTCAGCCTGCCCCGAGGCGAGCTGGCGACGCTGGCTGAAAATTTGCGCCTCGCGCTCAATACCGACCCCGAGAATGAGGCCGACCCGCTAGCGCCCCTTTTGCCGCAGCGGGTTGATCAGCTGGTCTGGCTGGGCCTGTCGCCAGCCAGCCTGGCCGTGCTGCGCCCCTACATCACACTGCTGCCGGTACGCACCCCGGTCAATCTCAATACCGCCAGCGCCACCGTGCTGTCCGCCTGCATCCCGTCGCTGGACATGGCGCAGGCCCAGCGGCTGGTGAACATGCGCCAGGCCAACCATTTCCGGACACTGGCCGAAGTGACCGCGCAACTCGGCCAGACAGCCGTGCCGCTCAATGACGCGCAGCACAGCCTGAATTCACGTTTTTTCGAGGTCCAGGGACGGCTGCGGATGGACCAGATCGTGGTGGAAGAGCATTCGGTGGTACAACGCGACGGGATTGACGTGAAGACCTTATGGCGTGACCGGGGCGCTTCGGCTCGGGAAATCCGCACTCTACAATGAACCTCTGAATCTTCCCAAGCATGACCACCCTGATCGTCACCCTTTCCCGGGAACTTCCCACAGCGGCCACGCTTTGCGAAGGCGTTTTGAGCGATGACGGGCGTACCGTTTTGCGTACCGTCGAGGCGCCTGCGGCCTTGTTGCCCACAGTTTCCGGCGTGGAAATCGTGGCCGTGGTGCCTGCTTGCCGGCTGTCCTGGCACCGGCTTGCCTTGCCAAAGGGCGCGCTCAAGGGCGGGGTGTTCCAGGAAGGCAATTCGGGGCGGCTGCGTGCCGTGCTCGACGGGCTTCTGGAAGACAGCGTGCTCGACGAAACCAGCCAGCTGCATTTCGCCATCGAGCCGCATCCGCGCACCGATGAACCGGTGTGGATAGCCGCCTGCGACAGGGCCTGGCTGGATGCCTGGCTGGCGGCACTGACCCAGGCCGGGCGGCCGGTCGCGCGCATCGTTCCCGAACTGACGCCAGGCGCAGGCGACGCATCCGGCAATTCCTCGCTGTACATCACCGGCACACCCGACCATGCCCAACTGATGCGGACCGGACCCGACGGCGTGACCCTGCTGCCGCTTTCGGTGGCGACCGCCGCGCTGATAGCCTGGCCCGAAGAGGCCGAAGTGCTGGCCGAACCCGGCGTGGCGGCACTGGCGGAACACTTCTTCAACCGTCCCGCCACCCTGCAGACCGCGCCCGAACGCTGGCTGGCGGCGACGCAGTCGGGCTGGGATCTGGCGCAGTTCGACCTGCGCTACACGCGTGGCACGCGGACCCGCAAGCATGTGTCGGCCATGGTGTCCTCGCTGTTTCGGGCGCCGCGCTGGCGCGCCGCGCGCTGGGCCGCCGCGCTGCTGGTTGGCGTCAATCTGGTCGGCCTTCAAGCCTGGGCCTGGAAAGAGCAGTCCGCCCTGGCGGCGCAGCGCGCCGCCATCCGCGATACCTTGACCAGCACCTTTCCCGAAGTGCGCGTGGTGGTCGATGCACCACTGCAGATGGCCCGCGCCGTGGCCGACCTGCAACGCCGCAATGGCGCCGCCTCATCGGCTGACCTGGAAACCATGCTGGCACATTTTCAGGCTGTAGCGCCCGACATGCCTGCACCATCAGCGATTGATTTCATAGCAGGTGAACTCCGCCTCAAAGGAGTTGATGCGTCGTCCGCCGTCGTGGCCAATATCTCCGCCCGGCTGCGGCCCCAGGGCTACAGTGTCCGGTCGGACGCAGGCGGCCTGCTGATGAAAGAGGAGCGCCTTCCATGAGCCTGACCTCCGCTGTTGCGCCGCTGCAGGCGCGCTGGACCGGACTGCCGGGCCGTGAAAAAAACCTGATCAGGCTGGCCGTGCTGCTGGTGCTGGCCTTCCTGCTCTGGCAGTTCAGCGTGGCGCCGGCACTGGCCACCTTGCGCACCGCCGATGGGCAGGCCAAGGCCCTGGGCGCGCAACTGCAGCAGATGCAGGCCATGCAGAGCCAGGTGCAGGCCATCCAAAAGCAGCCTCCGCTGGGCTTTGACGAGGCAGTGCGCGCCCTGACCGCAGCCACCAAGCAGACGCTGGGCACCACGGCCCAGCTTGGCGTGGCGGGCGAGCGCGCCAGCGTCACCCTGAAAGAAGCCTCTCCCGACGCACTGGCCGAGTGGCTGGTGCAGGCGCGCCTCAATGCCCGCTCGGTGCCGGTCGAGGCCCGGCTGGTGCGCAGCGCCACCCCGGGCGGCACGGCCTGGAATGGCGTGCTGGTGATGGGCCTGCCTGCCCGCTAGCCAAGACCATGGCATACATCCCTTCCGTGGCCCCAGGCTCTGCCTTTGCCCCCTGGCGCTGGGCGATGGCGGGCGCCCTTGCCGGATTGATACTGGCACTGGTCTTGTTCGCCCCGGCCCGCTGGCTGGCCGCGCTGGTCCGGCAGGCCAGCGGCGAACATGTGCTACTGGATGGCCCCCGTGGCGGTTTTTGGCAGGGCTCGGCGCAACTTGTCCTGTCGGGCGGCGCTGGCAGCCGTGAGGCCGTGGCGCTACCCGGCCAGCTGACCTGGACCATCCGTCCGGCCTGGAACGGCCTGAATGTTCAATTGAACGCCGAATGCTGCATGCAGCAGGCGCTGCAGCTTCAGGCAAGGCCCGCAGGCTGGAGCGGCGTGCAACTGACGCTGTCCGACAGCCATTCGCAATGGCCCGCCGGGCTGCTGGCCGGCCTGGGAACCCCCTGGAACACCGTGCAGGCACAAGGCCAGCTGGCCGCTTCAACCCAGGGTTTCAATGCCCGGTGGGTTCAGGGCCGGCTCAGCCTGACCGGCCGCCTGCAACTCGACGCCACACGGATCTCGTCCCGCCTGTCCACCCTGCAGCCCATGGGCAGCTACCGCCTGCTGCTCCAGGGCGGCAATCCTTCGACGCTGGAGCTGAACACCCTTGAAGGCAAGCTGCAACTCACCGGCCGGGGCCAGTGGGTCGGCCAGCGTTTGCGATTCGATGGCGCTGCCAGCGCCACGCCCGAGAGCATCGATGCGCTTTCGAATCTCCTGAACATCATTGGGCGGCGCAACGGCGCAACCGCCATCATCAAAGTAGGTTAACGCCGCATGAAACATCCGATCAGCAACACCCGCCAGCTTGCTATTTTTTCGATAGCTACCAGCGCACTACTGGCGTGCGGAACAGGCATATTTCCTTCAAATTTACAGGCTCAGCCGCAAGTCGCGTCGCCGCCGTCGTCGTCCGAACCCAGGCGCGGCGAAGCCATCACCCTGAACTTCGTCAACGCCAACATCGACGCCGTGGCCCGCACCATGGCCACGCTCACGGGCCGCAACGTGGTGGTCGATCCGCGCGTCAAGGGCACGATCACGCTGACAACGGAACGCGCGGTCAGCCCGGCCATGGCCTACAGCCAGTTTCTGGCCATACTGCGCCTGCAGGGCTTTACCGTGGTCAACACAGCCGGTCTGGACAAGATCGTTCCCGAGGCCGATGCCAAGCTGCAGGGCGGCGCGGTATCGACCAACGTGCCGGTGGGTGGCGGCCAGATTGCGACCACCATCTTCAAGCTCAGCTTCGAGAACGCCAACAACCTGCTGCCCATCCTGCGGCCGCTGATCAGCCCCAACAACACCATCAACGTCAACCCCGGCAACAATTCGCTGGTGATCACCGACTATGCCGACAACCTGAACCGCCTGGGCCGCATCATTGCCGCGCTGGATGTGGCCAACGCCACCGATGTCGAGCTGATCCCGGTCCGCTATGCGTCGGTGACCGACATCGCGCCACTGCTGACGCGCCTGCTCGACAGCAGTGCCGGCGGCGTGGCGGCCACCGCCGAAGCCAGCTATAAAACGACGGTGCTGGCCGAGCCGCGCAGCAATTCGCTGATTGTCCGCGCCGCCAACGGCGCACGCCTGGAACTGGTGAAGTCGCTGCTCAAGACCCTGGACACGCCGACGCTGAACGGCCCCAACGGCGATGCCGGCAACATCTATGTGGTGTACCTGAAAAACGCCGACGCCGCCAACCTCGCCACCGTGCTGCGCGCCGCCATGACCGGAACGTCCAGCGGCGGCTCGGGCTTGACCAGCCTGGCCGCGTCCCAGGGCAATGCCTCGGCCATGACCACCTCAAGCCTGCCCGGCGGGGCGGCGGGAGGCAACCAGAGCAGCGCGGCGACAGCCCCGATCACGCCCAGCGCGGGGCCATCCACCGGCGGGCAAATCCAGGCCGACCCGGCGACCAACTCGCTCATCATCACCGCGTCCGAGCCGCAATACCGCCAGTTGCGCGCCGTCATTGAAAAGCTCGATGCGCGGCGCGCGCAGGTCTATGTGGAAAGCCTGATCGCCGAGGTCAACATGGACAAGGCGGCCGAGTTCGGCATCCAGTGGCAGGGGCCTATCGGCGGCAAGGGCGACAGTCTGATCGGGCTGCTGGGCACCAACTTTGGCAGCAGTGGCAAAAACATCATCCAGTCGGCCCTCGGAGCGGCCAGCGGCACCCCGCTGGCACCCGGCACAGGCCTGAACCTGGGCGTCGCGGCGCGCAGCAACGGCGTGTATTTCCTGGGTTTCCTGGCCAACTTCCTGCAAACCTCGGGCGCCGGCAACATCCTGTCAACGCCCAACCTGCTGACGCTGGACAACGAGGAAGCCAAGATCATCATCGGCCAGAACGTGCCTTTCGTGACCGGGCAGTTCACCAACACCGGCAGCGGCGGCAGCAACGGCAGCGTCAACCCGTTCCAGACCATCGAGCGCAAGGACGTCGGCCTGACCTTGCGGGTCAAGCCGCAGATCAGCGAAAACGGCACGGTCAAGATGGCGATCTTCCAGGAAGTCTCCAGCGTGCAGCCGGGCTCGGTCAATTCAGTCACCGGCCTGATCACCAACAAGCGCTCCATCGAGTCGCATGTGCTGGTCGAGGACGGCTCCATCATCGTGATCGGCGGGCTGCTGCAGGACGAGTTCGCGGGCAACCAGGAAAAGGTGCCGGGGCTGGGCGATGTGCCGGTGTTCGGCAACCTGTTCAAGTCCGAGAGCCGCAGCCGCAAGAAGACCAACCTGATGGTGTTTTTGCGCCCGGTGGTGGTGCGCGACGGGGCCGCCACGAGTGCCCTGTCGATGGACCGCTATGAGTTCATGCGCACCAACCAGCAGCAGACGCAACCGCTCAACAGCGCCCTGGTGCCGGTCAATGAATCGCCGGTATTGCCGGCTATCGCCCCCGCCCGGCCTGTGCAGGCGCCTGCCCAGCCTGCCGCTCAACAGCTTTTCCAGTCAACACCGCTGTCCCCGGCGACTGACCGATAAGCCATGGAGCATCCCGCCCAATACCCCCTGCCCTATGCGTTTGCGCGCAGCCAGCAGTTGCTGCTTGAGGACTTTGGCGGCGACCTGACGCTGTGGCTGCACAGCCTGGGCACACCCGAAACGGCGGGCGCCGTGAGCGAGGTGATGCGCAAGTTCGATGTGCAGCACATCAACGTCGAGGCGCCCGAGTTGCTCCAGCAGCGCATCAGCGCCGCCTATTCCCAGAGCGAGTCCAGCGCCGCCACCGTCATCAGCGAGGTGGAAAGCGACGTCGATCTGTCGCGCATGATGCAGGCGCTGCCGGCCATTGAGGACTTGCTGGAAACCTCCGACGACGCGCCCATCATCCGCATGCTCAACGCGCTGCTGACGCAGGCCGTTCGCGACGGCGCCAGCGACATCCACATCGAGCCCTACGAGCGCCATTCCAGCGTGCGCTTTCGAGTCGATGGCTCGCTGCGCAACGTGGTGCAGCCCAACCGGGCGCTGCATGCCGCATTGATCTCGCGGCTGAAAATCATGGCCGAACTCGACATTGCCGAAAAGCGGCTGCCGCAGGACGGCCGCATCTCGCTGCGCATCGGCACGCGGGCGGTCGATGTGCGCGTCAGCACCCTGCCCAGCGCCCATGGCGAGCGCGCCGTGCTGCGTCTGCTCGACAAGAGCGGCGACCGGCTCAATCTGGAGGCCGTCGGCATGCAGGGCGACGTGCTGTCGCGCTTCGAGCATCTGGTGGCGCAGCCGCACGGCATCATCCTGGTGACCGGCCCCACGGGTTCGGGCAAGACCACCACGCTGTATGCGGCCATGGAGCGGCTCGACACCCGGCGCCAGAACATCATGACGGTCGAAGACCCGATTGAATACGAGCTGGCCGGCGTCGGCCAGACCCAGGTCAATGCCAAGATCGACCTGGACTTCGCCAAGGCCCTGCGCGCCATCCTGCGCCAGGACCCGGACGTGATCATGATCGGCGAGATCCGCGACTTCGAAACCGCGCAAATCGCCATTCAGGCTTCGCTCACCGGCCATCTTGTGCTGGCCACGCTGCACACCAATGACGCGGCCAGCGCCGTGACTCGCCTGACCGACATGGGCATCGAGCCGTTTTTGCTCAGTTCCTCGCTGCTCGGCGTGCTGGCGCAGCGGCTGGTGCGCAAGGTCTGCGTGCATTGCAAAGGCACCGGCTGCGCGAGCTGCGGCCAGACCGGCTACCAGGGCCGCACCGGCGTGTTCGAACTGCTGGCGACCGACGACGCCATCCGGGCGCAGATTCATCATCAGGCCGCCGAAGCCGACCTGCGCGAAGCCGCCCTCAAGAACGGCATGACGCTGATGCGCGATGACGGCGAGCGGCTGGTGCAAGCCGGCATCACCACACGCGAAGAACTCGTGCGCGTCACCCGCGACTGACCATGCCCGCCTATTCATTCGAAGCCCTGACCGCCGAGGGCAGCACCCGCAAAGGCATCATCGAAGCCGACACCGCCCGGTCGGCGCGCAGCATGCTCCGGGCGCAGGCGCTGGTGCCGCTGGCGGTGGAGCCCGTCGGCGCCGCCGCCAAGGCAGGCCAGCAGGGCAGCGCTTCGGGCTGGAACACCACGCTGTGGAGCAAGCGCGCCTTCAATGCCTCGGCGCTGGCCATCTGGACGCGACAGATTGCCGGCCTGGTGACTTCAGGCCTGCCGCTGGAGCGGGCACTGACCGCGCTGGCCGACGAATCTGAAAGCCTTCCCCAGCGCCATCTGGTCGCCAACCTGCGCGCTGAAGTCAACGGCGGCACACCGTTTGCCACGGCGCTGGCCCAGCATCCGCGTGAATTTTCAGCGACCTACTGCGCTGTTGTTGGCGCGGGCGAGCACAGCGGCAATCTCGGCATGGTGCTCGAACGGCTGGCCGACGACCTGGAGCAAAGCCAGGAACTCAAGGCCCAACTGGTGGGCGCAGCCCTTTATCCGGCGATTGTGACGCTGGTGGCCATCGCCATCGTGATGTTCCTTCTGGGCTACGTGGTGCCGCAGGTGGCCCAGGTGTTTGCCGGCAGCAAACGTGCGCTGCCGGTGCTGACGGTCATGATGCTGGGCCTGGCGGGCTTTGTCCGCAACCAGGGCTGGCTCATTCTTTTAACTCTCATAACGATAGCGGCCGGTTTCCGGCTGGCATGGACCAGCGCCTCTTTTCGTGAAAAATTCGATGCCGCCTGGCTGACGCTGCCGATTCTGGGGAAACTCTCGCGGGGCTATAATGCCGCCCGTTTTGCCGGCACCCTGGCGATGCTGGCAGGCGCCGGCGTGCCGATTCTCAAGGCCTTGCAGGCGGCGGCGGACACGCTGTCCAACCGCGCCATGCGCGCCGACGCGCTTGATGCGCTGGTGCTGGTGCGCGAAGGCACGCCGCTGGCCTCCGCCATAGGGCATAAGAAGCGTTTTCCGGGGCTGCTCAGCATGTTTGCCCGCCTGGGCGAGCAGACCGGCCAGCTGCCGCTGATGCTGGACCGTGCCGCCCGCCAGCTCGGCACCGAAGTGCAGCGCCGCGCGATGCAACTGGCCACCCTGCTGGAGCCACTGCTGATCGTGGCCATGGGCCTGGTCGTGATGCTGATTGTGCTGGCCGTACTGTTGCCCATCATTCAACTCAACCAGTTGGCAAAGTGAGCAATATGAAAAGTCGTTTGTCAAAAAGTGGGGTACGCTGCCCATCATGACCTTACCTAAACTGAACAAGCCTTTCTCGATGATTCGGGAGTTCCACCTGGCCGACTGGTTCACGCTGGCCAATGCCGTCTGCGGCACCGGTGCCTTGTTCTCCATGATGACCTACCTGCAGATGAACGACGTCAGGCATGTCTTCTTTGCCTGCGGATTGGTCCTGGCGGCTTTAATCTTCGATGTACTCGATGGACGAATCGCCCGGTGGCGCCAGAAAACCTCGGCCATGGGGCGTGAACTCGACTCTCTGGCTGACGTCATTTCCTTTGGCGTGGCCCCGGCCCTGATTGCTTACGGCTGCGGCATGCAGGGCCTGTACGACCGAATCATCCTGACAGGCTTTGTCGCCTGCGGCGTGTCTCGCCTGCGCGCTACAACGTAACAGCCGAGTCATTGTCTGGCGGCGAGAACAAGGTGAAATACTTCGAGGGAACGCCTATCCCGACATCGCTGTTGCTCGTCATGGTGATGTTCGTTGCGGCCTGGCAAGGCGCACTGCATGAGTCGCTGTGGTTCGGACAGGTCGTGATTGGCGGCTTCACGCTTCACCCACTGGTCCTGTTGTTCGCGCTTTCGGGCTCATTGATGATCAGCCGGATACGGTTCCCAAAGCTTTGAGACTGCGCAGTTGCCTGTGCCTGCAGCCTGACTCCGACAGGTTTGGGCAACGCCTTTTTAAAAAAATCTGGTCGGGGTGAGAAGATTCGAACTTCCGGCCTCTACGTCCCGAACGTAGCGCTCTACCTGGCTAAGCTACACCCCGACTTGCCTTGATGCTCAGGAGCGCCTCGCCAGTAATTGGGAAGCCAGTTTCTCCAGAGCATGACTGTAAGGGTTTTGGGGCAGGTTTTGCAAGGCATTCAGCGCACGCAGGGCCTCTGCAGCGGCCGCGTCCCGGGTGGCCCGCAGGGCTCCGGTCTTCTGAACGATGTTAATGACCTGCGCCATCTGCCCGGTGCCACCGGTTTCAATCGCCTGCTGGATGGTGGCGCGCTCGGCCTGGGTGCCGCGTTGCATGGCGATGATCAGGGGTAGCGTCACCTTGCCTTCGCGCAAGTCATCGCCCAGGTTTTTCCCCATTTCCAGAACCTCGCCGTCATAGTCGAGTACATCGTCAATCACCTGGAAAGCCGTACCCAGCGCCTGTCCGTACTCGGCGCAATGCTGCTCAACGGCCGGGGAAGATTGGGCCAGCAAGGCCGCCAGCCGGGCGCTGGCCTCAAACAGCTTGGCGGTCTTGGAGCGAATGACCCGCAGATAGCCTGCTTCGGTCAACCCGGCATCATGCATGTTCATGAGCTGCAGCACTTCGCCCTCGGCAATCACATTGGTCGCTTCGGCCAGAGTCTGCATGATGCGCATGTCGCCGACTTCCACCATCATCTGGAAAGCCCGGGAATACAGAAAATCTCCCACCAGAACACTGGCCGGGTTGCCAAAAATCTCATTGGCCGTAGAGCGGCCACGGCGCAGCGTGGACTCATCAACGACATCGTCGTGCAGCAAGGTGGCGGTGTGAATGAACTCCACCACTGCCGCGAGGTTGAAGCGCTGGGCGCCCCGATAGTCCAAAGCGCCGCACATCAGCAGCACCAGGGCCGGCCGCAGACGCTTGCCGCCCGCCGCGATGATGTATTGCGATACCTGGGCGACCAGCGGAACTTCGGATTGAAGCCGGCGGGCAATGACCGCATCCATGGCGCTCATGTCGTCGGCGATCAGGGCAAGGGCAGCAGCGGTACTGGAAGAATTGGCAGACAAAGGGAAGTCCCGACGTTAAGTGTGGGCAGATTATAGAAAGGCATATTGCCGCTATAAGCGCCCAAGCCTTGGCGAAACATGCTCGGCTGTACATTTTTTAGGCATGATGCTAGAATCTTGGGCTCTGTGGAAATCCGTCCGCAGAACTCAATTTACGAGGGTTTACATGTACGCGGTCATAAAAACCGGCGGCAAACAATACAAAGTTGCTGCTGGAGAAAAAATTAAAGTAGAACAGATTGCTGCGGACGTAGGCCAAGAGATCGTTATTGACCAGGTATTGGCTGTCGGCGAAGGCAGTTCAATCAAGGTTGGTACGCCCTTGGTTTCCGGCGCAACTGTTACTGTCACGGTGCTGTCTCACGGCAGGCACGACAAGGTTCGCATTTTCAAAATGCGCCGTCGCAAGCACTATCAGAAACGCCAGGGTCACCGGCAGAACTTCACTGAACTGCAAATCGGCGCCATCGTCGGCTAATCAGTTCAGTACCAGGAGTAACGAAAAATGGCACAGAAAAAAGGCGGCGGCTCTACGCGAAACGGGCGTGATTCACAGCCCAAAATGCTGGGCGTCAAGAAATTTGGCGGCGAAGTCATCAACGCAGGCAGCATCATCGTGCGCCAGCGTGGCACGCAGTTTCACCCAGGCGTCAATGTCGGCATCGGCAAAGACCACACCCTGTATGCATTGGTTGACGGTCAAGTCTCCTTTGCCATCAAGGGCTCGATGAACAAGCGCACTGTCAATGTGACTGCAGCGTAAGCTGATCACTTCGATGGCATCGAAGCCCCGACCTGTCGGGGCTTTTCTGTTTCTAAACTGCCCCCACATACCCGGCCTTACTGAGGCCATCCCATCATGAAATTTGTTGACGAAGCTTATATTGACATTGCCGCCGGCGATGGCGGGAGCGGCTGCGTCTCGTTCAGCCACGAAAAATACAAAGAGTTCGGTGGCCCGAACGGGGGCGATGGCGGACGCGGCGGCCATGTGTATGCGGTGGCTGACATCAACCTGAACACCCTGGTCGACTTCCGCTTTTCACGCCGTCATGAGGCCCGCAATGGCGGACACGGCATGGGGTCGGACATGTTCGGTGCCAAGGGCGACGACATCATCCTGAAAATGCCGGTCGGCACCATCCTGACCGATGCCGAAACCGGCGAGGTGCTTTTCGAGTTGCTGGTGCCCGGCGAGCAGATCCTGATCGCCAAGGGCGGCGATGGCGGCTTTGGCAACCTGCGCTTTAAAAGCTCGACCAACCGCGCGCCGCGCAGCAAGACACCCGGCTGGCCCGGCGACCGCAAAAGCCTGAAGCTGGAACTGAAAGTGCTGGCCGATGTCGGCCTGCTGGGCATGCCCAATGCCGGCAAATCGACCTTCATCTCGGCCGTTTCCAACGCCCGGCCACGCATTGCCGACTATCCTTTCACCACGCTGCACCCCAACCTGGGCGTGGTCCGGGTCGGTCCCGAGCAAAGCTTTGTGGTGGCCGATTTACCCGGTTTGATTGAAGGCGCTTCGGAAGGCGCGGGCCTGGGACATCTCTTTTTGCGGCACCTGCAGCGTACCCGCCTGCTGCTGCATATTGTGGATCTGGCGCCGTTTGATGAAGGCGTGGACCCTGTTGCACAGGCCAAGGCCATCGTCGGCGAACTCAAGAAATACGACGAGGCGCTGTATAAAAAGCCGCGCTGGCTGGTCCTGAACAAGCTCGACATGATCGATGCGGACGAGCGCGCCGCCGTTGTCAAGGATTTCGTCAAGCGCTTCAAATTCAAGGGCCCCGTCTTTGAAATTTCAGCGCTGACCCGCGAAGGCTGCGAGCAACTCGTCAAGACGATTTACCAGCATGTCAAGAAAGTCCAGAAAAGCGAGCAGCCCGAGGAAGAAATCGATCCACGGTTTATCGAGTTGCCGCCTGAGCCCGCAAAGCCGGCATCGTCCGATTGATGTCGGCCAGTTTTCTGACCGGCACTGAATCTTGATTGCTATATAAACGATAGCTGATTGCGCCCGCCCCTATTGCGCAAAAGCCTTAAAATACTTAAAAATGCACGATCCATCAGGCAACCCTGTTCTGCGCAACGCCAGACGCATTGTGGTCAAGGTAGGGTCCAGCCTGGTGACCAACGAAGGCCGCGGCCTGGATGCCATTGCCATCGGCCAGTGGTGCAAGCAGCTGGCCGCCCTGATCAAGGACGGGCGCGAAGTTATCATGGTGAGCAGCGGCGCGATCGCCGAAGGCATGAAGCGGCTTGGCTGGAGCGTTCGCCCGAAAGCCATACACGAACTGCAGGCGGCCGCTGCCGTCGGCCAGATGGGCCTGGTGCAGATGTATGAAACCAAGCTGCGCGAAAACGGCATCGGCAGCGCGCAAGTCCTGCTGACGCATGCCGACCTGGCCGACCGCGAGCGCTACCTCAATGCCCGCTCTACCCTGCTGACCCTGCTGCAGCTGGGCGTGGTTCCGGTCATCAACGAGAACGACACCGTCGTCAATGACGAGATCAAGTTCGGCGACAACGATACCCTGGGTGCGCTGGTGGCGAACCTTGTCGAAGCCGATGCGCTGATCATTCTGACCGACCAGAAGGGCCTGTACACCGCCGATCCGCGCAAAGACCCTGCGGCGCAGTTTGTCCATGAAGCCAAAGCCGGCGATACAGCGCTGGAAGCCATGGCGGGCGGTGCCGGTTCGAGCATTGGCCGGGGCGGCATGATCACCAAAATTCTGGCGGCCAAACGGGCTGCCGGTTCTGGCGCTTCGACGGTGATTGCCTGGGGCCGCGAGCCCGAGGCGCTGATACGGCTGACCCAGGGCGAAGCGATTGGCACGCTGCTGGTGGCGCAAACCCCAAAGATGCAGGCGCGCAAGCAATGGATGGCCGATCACCTGCAACTGCGTGGTTCGGTTACCGTGGACCCAGGCGCCGCCAGCATGGTGCAGGGCGGCGGCAAGAGCCTGCTGCCCATCGGCATGACAGGCGTACAGGGCGATTTCTCACGCGGCGACGTGATTGCCGTCAAGGATGCGGACGGAGTAGAAATTGCGCGCGGCCTAGCCAATTACTCCAGCGCCGAAGCCCGGCTGATTTGCCGCAAGGTTTCCTCGGAATTCGAGAAATTGCTCGGCTATACCGGCGAGTCTGAAATGGTTCACCGCACCAACCTGATCCTTAGCCGTTGAAGCAGGCGTTGAGCCTCCAGCACCATGGGAGCATCAACGCTTACGGCGTCATTCCAAAATTTGGATTTTTCAGCCGCCTGACCAATGCATTCACCGACAGCGGCAGGGCCGCGTTGTCGCAAGCGCCCGCCTGGGCAAATCGCAGCGCATGTTTGGACGGCATGTTGCCAAATAGGGAGCGCCACTCCGGATCACTGGCCATGTTCCAGCGCCCTTCGGGCGAATAGCGGGCATAGGTCTTGAATTCACCACTAGAGCAGCGCAGGCCCTCATACATCACGTTGCGCGCGCCGCTGGCGCTGGTGGCCACCATCACATAGCGCACCACGCCATCGCTTTTCGAAATGCTGATGGACGCCGGATCGACCCCATAAACCAGTGATGAGTTGGGTGACACCTCAAAGATGACCAGCTTGCCGACATCAAAAGCGGGTGGCGGCGGAACTTCGGACTCTTTCCACTCAGCATCTTCGACCGCGAACTGCGCCCAGGCCGCACTGCTCAGGCTGAGTAAAAGCCCACAGGCGAATAAAGAGGCTGGCTTGAATTTCATGTTTTTTTCGTTGGTGCATTCACGCCAAAACTGGTCTGCGGATCAGGCTCAAAAGTGGCGCCGGGAGGCAGCTCGAACGGAGCGCCCGGCTTGGTGGCGTAGGAAGGAATTCCACCTGCGGCAGGAAATGAACCTGGCTCGCCAGACTGATTGGCCAGCAGGTCACGCTGATGCAGGCCGCCGCGCAAATAGCGGTTGCGCTGCTCCGGACGCGCATCGAACCGAAACTCGCAACGCGGCACAAAGCGCGACAACTCGGTCAATGCCATTTCATACACGCCCCGCTTGAACTCCACCACGACATCGAGCGGCACCCAATAGTCGTTCCAGCGCCAGGCATCAAACTCGGGGTGGTTGGTTGCACGCAGGTTCAAATCCCAGTCGTGACCGACCAGTTGAAGCAAAAACCAGATTTGCTTCTGGCCTTTGTAGTGTCCACGCGCATCGCGGCGGATGAACCGGTCAGGCACCTCATAGCGCAACCAGTCTCGGGTACGGGCCAGCACCTGAACGTGCTGTGGGTGCAGTCCGACCTCTTCATGCAACTCGCGGAACATGGCCTGTTCGGGATTTTCGCCCCGATCAATGCCGCCCTGCGGGAATTGCCATGAGTGGGTACGGATGCGTTTGCCCCAAAATACCTGACTTCTCTGGTTGAGCAAGATGATGCCGACATTGGGCCGAAAACCGTCCCTGTCAAGCATAATCAAACCTCAAATTTTTTAAACTGAGTCCATTATGCACAGCGAAGGCGCCCCCGCCAAGCGCACAGCCGGACGACAGTCTCCAAACCCAGAAAAATAGCCCATGAAAGCCTCCCAGTTCTTCATTTCCACCCTCAAGGAAGCACCCGCCGACGCAGAAATCGTCAGCCACCAGCTCATGATGCGCGCCGGCCTGATCAAAAAGCTGGGCGCCGGCATTTACAACTACATGCCCATGGGTCTGCGCGTGATCCGCAAGGTCGAAGCGATTGTTCGCGAGGAAATGAACCGCGCTGGCGCTATTGAAATGAGCATGCCGGTCATCCAGCCGGCCGAACTCTGGCAGGAAACCGGGCGCTTCGAAGCCATGGGACCGGAGTTGCTGCGCATCAAGGACCGTCATGGCCGCGATTTCGTGGTCCAGCCGACCAGTGAGGAAGTCGTTACCGACGTGATGCGTCAGGACATCCGCAGTTACAAGCAGTTGCCTAAAAACCTGTACCAGATCCAGACCAAATTCCGCGACGAGCGCCGGCCGCGCTTTGGCCTGATGCGCGGGCGCGAATTCATCATGAAGGACGCCTACAGCTTTGACCGCGACCAGACGGCCGCCAAGGTCAGCTACCAAAACATGGCGCAGGCTTATCGCCGTATCTTTGACCGCTTTGGCCTGACCTACCGCGCTGTCGCTGCCGACAGCGGCGCGATTGGCGGCGATCTGAGCGAGGAATTCCAGGTGATTGCCGCCACCGGCGAAGACGCCATCGTTTACTGCCCGACCAGCGACTACGCGGCCAACATGGAAAAGGCCGAAGCGCTGGCCCCTGCCGGCCCGCGCCAGGAAGCATCGCAAACGCTGGCCAAAACGCCCACTCCGGGCAAAGCCACCTGCGCCGATGTCGCCGAGTTGCTCGGCATCCCGCTGGAAACCACCGTCAAGTCACTGGTGCTGGCCACGGACCTGAGCAATGAAGCCGGTGAAGTGGTCAAGACGCAGGTCTGGCTGCTGCTGCTGCGCGGCGACCACAACATGAATGAAATCAAGGTCGGCAAGGTGCCCGGCCTGGATGCCAGCTTTCGCTTTGCCAGCCTGGCCGAGATTGACGACCACTTTGGCTGCGAACCCGGTTACCTGGGGCCACTGAACCTGAAAAAACCCGTCAAGCTACTGGTGGACCGCGAAGTCGCCGTGATGGCCGACTGGGTCTGCGGCGCCAATGAAGCCGATTTCCACATCACCGGCGTCAACTGGAGCCGCGACCTGCCCGAACCCGACCTGATCGCGGACATCCGCAATGTGGTCGCCGGCGACCCGTCGCCCGACGGCAATGGCGTGCTGGCCATCGAGCGCGGCATCGAGGTCGGCCATGTGTTCTACCTCGGCACCAAGTACAGCCAGGCCATGAATGCGACTTTCCTCGGCGAAAACGGCAAGCCGCAATTCCTGGAAATGGGCTGCTACGGCATTGGCATCACCCGCCTGCCGGCAGCTGCCATCGAGCAGAACCATGACGAGCGCGGCATCATCTGGCCCGATGCGATTGCCCCGTTCACCGTGGTGATCTGCCCGATCACGCCCGAGCGTTTCCCTGACGTCAAGGCCGCTTCCGACAAGCTGTACAGTGAGTTGCTCGGTGCCGGTGTGGATGTCATCCTGGACGACCGGGGCGAGCGGCCCGGCGCCATGTTTGCCGACTGGGAACTGATCGGCGTGCCGCACCGCGTCACCATTGGCGACCGGGGCCTCAAGGAAGGACACATCGAATACCAGCACCGCCGCGACACAGCGGCCAGCAAGGTCGATGCTGCGACTGCGTTCGATTTCCTCAAAGGCAAACTGGCCCTGTAAAGGCTGGGGTGACATTCTTCATTTGCCCATGACCGTGCCTGTGCAAAGTACTGTGATTTCAACGCAATTTTCAAGAAGAAAATGGCTTTTGCGCATATCCACCGGGTGTATTCCGCTATTATTTTCAGAGCATTCCAGTGCTGGCGGGCAGGTCGAGGAGCCGCTGATGGATTCGGTGCGCACGGCGCTGGGTTCAGCCATTGCCAACCAGGCGCCGCCTGTACCGGAGTTCAGGAACACCGAAAGCAAACTGGCGTACCTGCGCTGGCTGGGCGCCATGAGCGAGCGGCTCAAGAAGAAAATGCCGGAATTGCAAATCCGCCAGGAGTTTTTGCAGGCGGTCTGGTACGAAAGCAAGCGTGCCGGGCTGGACGTGACACTCGTGATGGGACTGATCCAGGTCGAGAGCAATTTCCGCAAGTTCGCCGTGAGCAGCGTCGGAGCGCGCGGCTACATGCAGGTCATGCCCTTCTGGACGCGCGTGATTGGCGATGGCGACCCCGGCAAGCTGTTCCACATGCAGACCAATCTGCGCTTTGGCTGCGTAATCCTTCGCCATTACCTGGACCGGGAGCGCGGCGACAATTTTCTGGGCCTGGGCCGCTACAACGGCAGCCGGGGCCGGGCGCCGTACCCGGAAGCGGTGTTTGCCGCGCAACGCGGCTGGCGGCCTGACGACCGGGCGGTTGGCTGACAAAAAGCCTGGCTTTCATCTCAAAGATGCAGCCGGATGACTGAGTCCAGATCGTCGGGCAACAAGAAAGCAATACGATCAGGCGTGTGCCGCGCAGCCTGGGCTAAAACGGCTTCTGCAAATGCAGCGCTTTGTCCCGTAAAAAGCAGGGCCTGACGTCCGCAGTCAGACTGTCGCGGATGGGCCGAGGAAGGCATAGAATGACTTTTGGCTTCCCCTTGGCCGAAGTGGAGTGAGGCATGAAAGAAAAAGAATTGCGGCTGGCGATCGTGTTCTTCGGAGGCGTCTCACTCGCCATTTACCAGCATGGCATCAACCGGGAAATACTGAACCTGATCCGGGCATCCAAGCTTTATCACCGGAACAGGCTGGGCGAAGACAGCGATGCCCCTTCATTTCGCAGCCGCTACACTGATGAGCCAGAGCGCTCGACAGGAGAAGTCTATCTCCAGTGTTTCGCGGCCATCGGGCAACACCTCTCCCTGCGGGTGATGGTGGACGTGATTTCCGGATCATCTGCAGGCGGCATCAACGGCATCGCGCTCGCCCGAGCCCTGGCGCATGATCTCAGCCTTGCGCCGCTGACCGATATGTGGCTGGCTGAAGCCGACATGCTCAAGCTGCTCGCGCCCGAGGCCAAGGCGCGGCTTTGGAGTAAATGGATTTTCTGGCCTTTCGTGCGGCCCCTGCTGGCACGGCTCCACAGAGAAGGCCTGTTCATCGGCAAGATCGATGCCGAGATGCAGGAACGGGTTTCGGTGTTCCTGCGCTCGCGCTGGTTCAAGCCGCCGCTTGATGGCCCTCGTCTCGCCGCCCTCGTGCTTGATGGTCTGACGGCCATGGAAAGACCGGAGGCCTCGACAGAATCCCTGCTCCCGCCGGGCACAAGGCTGGACCTGCTGGTCACGGCAACCGATTTCCGGGGTCTTGACCGGTCGATTTTTATTCACGATCCGCCCATGGTCAAGGAACGCGAGCATCGTCACCTTCTGCGCTTTCGCCTCGAACATGACAAAGCCGGCCATCTTCAAAGCGACTTTGATCTCGACAATTTGCCATCGCTGGCTTTCGCCGCCCGTGCATCCGCATCTTATCCGGGTGCTTTTCCACCGGCACAGCTGCGTGAAATGGATGATCTTCTGGCATCCCGCCACAGGCCCTGGCCCGCACGCTCACACTTTCTTGCCCGCAATTTCAGCGGCTATCGTGACCAGAGCAAGAACCCGGAGGAAGCCGTACTGGTCGATGGCAGCATCCTGGACAACAAGCCGATCATGGCAACCCTCGAAGCCATCCGCGCGCACAGCGCTTTTCGCGAGGTGGATCGACGTCTCGTTTACATCGACCCGCATTCCCAGATGGACAAAGCAGTTGCCAGCAGCACTGTGCCGGGGTTTTTCGCGACCTTGCGCGGGGCGCTCTCCGACTTGCCCCGCACCGATCCGACCTACAACGAACTGGCGGACGTCAGTCGTTACAACAAACAGGTGCGACGCCTAAAGGAGACAATTTATTACGCCAGAGCCGAGGTCGCAAAATTGATCGAGCATGCCACCGGGGGGCGGATCAGCGGCAGTTTCACCATCCATGACTTGCGGCACTGGCGCCTGACCTCCACCAACCTCCTAGGTAGTACACCGATTGTCTATGACTCGTACATGCGCGCTCTTGCGCTGGAAGGACTGGATTTCGTCGTCGAGCTGATCAACGGCGCCTGCCATTTTTCCAGGGATTCAGCACCGGCGCACAGGGTTCAGGAAAGCATCGAACAATGGGCCAGGAATCAGGCGATTCTGCTATCCAATTCCTACCGCATGCCGGAAAACGCCTATGAAAACACCGATATGCCTGCATTTGCGAAAATTGTCATCGACTTCGGACTGGTCTATAAAAAGAGGCGACTAAATTTCGTTCTTCATGAGATCAATGACCTCTATGGAAACATCCCGTTAATGGATTCCTGTTCGACGGAACCCGAGGATCTCGATCTGATAAAGATCCAGATCCACAAGCTGATCGATGAAATGTCGATTTACGACGACAGCAGTTTCCTGAGTGGCCAGGCGATTGCCATGTGCCGCAAACTATTCCTGGCAGATTTGGGAAAAATGGAAATCGACCAGTTTGTCAGCACCAATGATTCAGCCATCTCCAGCCTGGTCAAGCGACTCGGCATTGAATGCGATATGGCCCGCAGAAACGACGATGCGGACGCAGTGCTGTCATCTTCGCTGGTGCTCAATCTTGAGCCCCGTTGCCGCAGCGCCATTCTCTCTGGCTATCTGGGCTATTTCTACTGGGACATCATCCTTCGTCCCGTGGTGAATGCCCTGTCCCTTGAAGCTGGACCGATCGAGGAGATATTGATAGACCGCATCAGTCCGGACGATTTCGTCAGCCTGACATTACCAGACGCGACGAGGATGCTGCTGGGTGGAACCTTTGCCGGCTTTGGCGGCTTTCTCAGTCGCGCAACGCGTGAGAACGACTATCTGTGGGGGCGGCTGCATGCCGTGGATAGGCTCTTCGACATTCTTGCCAGCACCGTACCGGCGAATACACGGCACGAAATCAATTTTCATGCCTTGAAGAAGGCTGCATTTGAACGGGTGATCGAGGAGGAAGCCGGGCGGCTCAGCCTGATTCCCGACCTTGTGGCACGGCTGCGCGATGCGATCTCCGCTCTCTGAATCAGCCCCTTGCCAGGCCAGATTATCGGGTCGCACCGGAAAAGCCTCGTTCCTCGGCGAACCAGGTCAGTACAGGAATGGTGCCGGGCAATACCGGCTGCACCGTGACCGGTAAAGACTGCCAGGCAAACGACTGGCCTTCGTGCATCTGCAACTCGCCCGTCCATTCAAACACCTTGCAGAAATTGAGCCGGACCAGCGCATGCGGGTAATCGACCATCTCGACTTTCCAGGGATGCACGGAAGCGATGGTGATGCCTATTTCTTCCTGCAGTTCGCGACGCAACGCCCGCTCGACGCTTTCGCCCTGCTCCAGTTTGCCGCCTGGAAACTCCCAGTAGCCTTCATAGACCTTGCCAGGAGGGCGGGACGTGAGCAAAAACTGGCCGTCGGGCTGGATCAGCACGCCAACCGCCACTTCAACCACTTTGCGCTCTTCACCGCCTTCACGAGGCTCGGCGGCGTCGGCAACCAGCACTTTTTCAATCACTGAACAGTGCCTGAATGCTGCCCGGCATAGTCGCGGGCAAACTGGTAGGCCACACGGCCGCTGCGCGAGCCGCGCTCCAGCGCCCAGACCAGCGAAGCCGGGCGTGCGGCTGCGATGGCCTCGGCATTAACGCCAAATGAAGACAGCCACTGCGCCACGATGGTCAGGTACTCGTCCTGGCTGAACGGGTAGAAGCTGACCCACAGGCCAAAGCGTTCGGACAGGGAAATCTTTTCTTCAACGACTTCACCCGGATGCACTTCACCATCTTCGGTGTGTGTGTAGGTCAGGTTCTCCATCATGTACTCGGGCAGCAGGTGGCGGCGGTTGCTGGTGGCGTAAATCAGCACATTCGGCGTTGCGGCGGCAATCGAGCCGTCCAGGATAGACTTGAGTGCCTTGTAGCCGGGCTCGCCTTCTTCAAAACTCAGGTCGTCACAAAACACAATGAACTTCTCGGGCAGGCCGGACACCACATCGACGATGTCAGGCAGGTCGGTCAGGTCGGCCTTGTCCACTTCAATCAGCCGCAGGCCCCTGGCCGAATACTCGTTCAGGCAGGCCTTGATGAGGGAGGATTTTCCGGTGCCGCGCGAGCCGGTCAGCAAGACATTGTTGGCCGGCTTGCCGCTGACGAACTGCTCGGTGTTGCGCCGTATCTTGTCTTTCTGGCCGTCGATTTCCTTCAGGTCCGCCAGACGCATGGCGCCCAGATGCCTGACCGGCTCCAGCGAACCGTGGCCGGAGCCGCGCTTGCGATAACGGTAGGCAACGGAAGCCGTCCAGTCGGGCGCGGACAAGGGTTGCGGAAGCACGGACTCAATGCGCGCCATCAGCGATTCAACCCGCACCATCAGGCGTTCAAACTGTTCGTTCATGCTCAATCGCCTGTTGGTTTAGCTGCGGTAATCTGCGTTGATCTTGACATATTCATACGACAGGTCGCAGGTCCAGACGGTGTCAACCGCTTCGCCCCGGCCCAGCACGACGCGCACGGTGATCTCGCTTTGCTTCATCACCCGCTGGCCGTCGGCTTCGACGTAGTCCACATGCCGGCCGCCATTTTTAGCCACCAGCACGTCATCCAGGTACAGATCAATCCGCGTCTGGTCCAGGTCGGCAATGCCGGCATAACCCACGGCCGCCAGAATCCGGCCCAGGTTGGGGTCGCTGGCAAAAAATGCCGTCTTGACCAGCGGCGAATGAGCGATGGCATAGCCCACCTGGCGGCACTCCTCGCCGGTTTTTCCACCCTCGACCCGAATGGTCATGAACTTGGTGGCGCCTTCACCGTCACGAACAATGGCCTGCGCCAGTTGTTGCGCGATGCCCATCATGGCCGTGCGCAGGGCCTGGCCGTCCGGGCTGTCCAGCGAGGTGACTGGCGTGTGCGCGGCCTGGTTGCTAGCAATGACCACAAACGAATCATTGGTGGAGGTATCGCCGTCAATCGTGATGCGGTTAAAGGAGGCATCAGCCAGTTCCTTGGCCAGTTGTGCCATCAACCCCTGTGACACGCAGGCATCGGTGGCCAGGAAGCCCAGCATCGTCGCCATGTTGGGGCGGATCATGCCCGCGCCCTTGCTGATGCCGGTGATAGTGACAGTAGCGCCGCCCAGCGTGATGCGGGTCGAAAACGCCTTGGGCACCGTGTCGGTGGTCATGATGGCTTCGGCAGCGTTGGCCCAGTTGTCGGCTTTGGCATCGGCCAGCGCCGCAGGAAGCCCTGCCGCAATACGGTCATGGGGCAAAGGCTCCATGATGACGCCGGTAGAAAACGGCAGTATCTGCTCAGGCGAAAGATTCAGGGCGCGAGCCAGTTCAATGCAGGTGGACTGTGCACGCATCAAGCCATCGTGGCCGGTGCCCGCATTGGCATTGCCAGTGTTGATCAGCATGGCGCGGATGCCGTGGTTCTGGCCAGAATTTGCAGCCAGATGCGCGCGGCAGATTTGCACCGGGGCGGCGCAAAACCTGTTTTGGGTAAAAACAGCGCCCACCGAAGCACCTTCGTCGAGCAGCAGCACGGCGAGGTCTTTGCGGTTGGCTTTGCGAATACCCGCTTCAGCAATGCCCCAGCGCACACCGGGCACGGGGTAGAGATCAGCGGCGGGCGTGGCAAGCAGGTTCACAGGCATGGACTTGACTCCAGAAAAAAGGGTTAGGACGCCAATGGCGCCCATGAAATGACCAGACCGCGTTGCGGGTCAGGTCAGCTTGCCGTGGCAGAGCTTGTATTTTTTACCCGAACCACAGGGGCACGCATCATTGCGGCCAACGCGCGGCATAGCCGAACCGGAAATAGCCTGCTGACGCCGCTGCGAGGCTTCATCGACCGTCGTTTCCACTTCACCCGTTTCAGTGGGTGCGGTGTAGGTCACGTTGGTGATGTTTTCGGCCCGGCTTTCGAGGGCTTCGGCCGCCTGGTCGAGTTGTTCGCCCGACTGAACCTGGACCGTCATCAGCGTTTTGGTGACTTCGTTCTTCACACTGTCGAGAAGCTGGCCAAACAACTCAAACGCTTCGCGCTTGTATTCCTGCTTGGGTTGCTTCTGGGCATAGCCACGCAGATGAATGCCCTGGCGCAAATAGTCCAGGGCACTCAGGTGTTCACGCCAGTGGCTGTCAATGCTTTGGAGCAGCACCACACGCTCGAACTGGGTGAAATTTTCCTTGCCGATCTTTTCCAGCTTGTCGGCAAATGCCGCCTCGGCGGCAGCACTGACTTTTTCAAGCACTTCCTCATCCGTGATCGCCGTGGCGGATTCGATTTCCTGGCGCAAGGCCAGCTCGATGTGCCACTCGTCACGGAGCGTTTTTTCAAGCCCGGCCACATCCCATTGTTCCTCGACGCTTTCCACGGGCACATACTGCCGCGTCAGGTCAGCGAAGCAGCCCTCACGCAATGAGGCAATTTGCGGCTGGAGATCGCTGGCATCCATGATGTCATTGCGCTGCTGGTAAATCACCTTGCGCTGATCGTTAGACACGTCATCGTATTCAAGAAGCTGCTTGCGGATGTCGAAATTGCGCGCCTCGACCTTGCGCTGCGCCGATTCAATGCTACGCGTGACAATGCCGGCTTCAATCGCCTCGCCATCGGGCATCTTCAGCCGCTCCATGATGGACCTGACCCGGTCACCCGCGAAAATACGCATCAGCGGGTCGTCCAGGCTCAGGTAAAAGCGTGAAGAACCCGGATCACCCTGGCGACCCGAACGGCCACGCAACTGGTTGTCAATACGGCGCGACTCGTGGCGCTCGGTGGCAATGATGCGCAAACCGCCCAGTGTTTTGACCTGCTCGTTTTCCTGCTTGCACTGGGTCTGCAAGCGCGCGATTTCGGCTTCCTTGGCAACGGTATCGAGGGACTCGTCCGCCTCCACTGCTTCAATCAGTTTTTCAACATTGCCGCCCAGCACGATGTCGGTACCGCGTCCGGCCATGTTGGTGGCGATGGTGATCATCTTCAGGCGGCCCGCCTGCGCGACGATGTCGGCCTCTCTGGCATGCTGCTTGGCGTTCAGCACCTGGTGCGGCAGGTTTTCCTTGATCAGCAACTGGTCGATGATTTCGGAATTTTCGATGGAAGTCGTTCCGACCAGCACCGGCTGGCCGCGCTCATAACACTCGCGAATGTCCTTGATCGCCGCTTCGTATTTCTCGCGTGTGGTTTTGTACACGCGGTCCAACTGGTCATCGCGTTTGCTCACCCGGTTGGGTGGAATCACGGTGGTCTCCAGTCCGTAGATTTCCTGGAATTCATAGGCTTCGGTGTCAGCGGTTCCGGTCATGCCGGACAGCTTCTTGTAGAGGCGGAAATAGTTCTGGAAGGTGATCGAAGCCAGGGTCTGGTTTTCAGCCTGGATCTGCACGCCTTCCTTGGCTTCAACCGCCTGGTGCAGGCCATCGCTCCAGCGGCGGCCCGACATCAGGCGACCTGTGAACTCGTCCACAATCACGACTTCGCCTTCTTGCACCACGTAGTGCTGGTCGCGGTGGTACAGCAGATTGCCACGCAGGGCTGCATACAAATGATGCATCAGCGAAATGTTGGCCGGGTCGTACAGCGTGGCGCCTTCGGGAATCAGGCCCATCTCGAACAGGATGCGCTCGGCGCTTTCATGGCCCTGCTCGGTCAAAAACACCTGGTGCGTTTTTTCATCGATGGTGTAGTCGCCGGGTGTTGTAACGCCCTCGCCGGTTCGCGGATCTGCTTCGCCCTCCTGGCGCGTCAGCAAGGGCACGACCTTGTTGATCGCCAGGTACATCTCGGTGTGGTCTTCGGCCTGGCCGCTGATGATCAGCGGCGTGCGCGCCTCGTCAATCAGGATCGAGTCCACCTCATCGACGATGGCGAAGTTCAGGCCGCGCTGCACCCGGTCGCCTACTTCGTACACCATGTTGTCGCGCAGGTAATCAAAACCAAACTCGTTGTTGGTGCCGTAGGTGATGTCGGCGTTGTAGGCTGCCTGCTTTTCCTCGCGCGACATGTTCGGCAGGTTGATGCCGACGCTCATGCCGAGAAAGTTGTACAGCTTGCCCATCCAGCGGGCGTCACGACTGGCCAGGTAATCATTGACCGTGACCACATGCACGCCCTTGCCGGTCAAGGCATTGAGGTACACCGGCAGCGTTGCGGTCAGGGTCTTGCCTTCACCCGTGCGCATTTCTGAAATCTTGCCGTTGTGCAGCGACATGCCGCCCAGCATCTGAACGTCGAAGTGACGCATCTTCATGATGCGCTTGCTGCCTTCGCGCACGACGGCAAAGGCCTCGGGAAGCAGAGCGTCGAGTGTTTCGCCAGCGGCTACCCGATCCTTGAACTCCTGCGTTTTAGCGCGCAACTGGTCGTCGTCCAGCTTTTCATACTGGGTTTCCAGCGCATTGATTTGGTCTACAGTTTTACGGTAGGTTTTGAGCAGCCGGTCGTTGCGGCTGCCGAAAATTTTGGTCAGGATATTGGAAGCCATAAATGCGAAGCCGCCTTGTCTGCTCCCCTGAGCTGGCAATGCGGCCAAAATCCCTTATTGAGTACGGAACTTAGGTGTGGGCGCTGGCAGCTTAGTTCAACTGTGCGCAAACCATTGATTTTAGCGCGGCGAAAATGACAGTCGCCTTTTCACCTGAAACAGCCCGCTAGAGCGAACCCGTTTTAACCAGCAAACGACTTTTTAGCATCAACTAGGCTTCTTGCGCAGGCGTGGCCTGCGCAAGAAGCTATGAATTCAGTAGCAAAAAGCCGCTGGGCGCCTTGAACGCCGTGATGGGCAGTCAGGGTGATTCCGCTTTAGCTCAATCGCCTGCTATTTGGCTTGGATCCAGCCTGCTTTTACCGGCGCCAGCGATCAAGGCGAGGTCAGCGTCATGCCATTGCTTTTAAAGATGGCCAGCAGTTCGCCACTGCTGCGCAATTCCTGCATCGCCTTTTGCATGGCCTGAGCCAGGTCTTTGTAGTCTGCCTTGACGGCCATTCCCAACGGCCAGCCGTTTTCGGGAACGCCATAAAGCGGCAGCGGACTCATTGACCAATGGGCTGGCCGGGACTGACTCTGCGACAGCATGGATTCGGCCTGCGAACGCATCACAAAGGCGCCTGCTGCTTTTCCATCGATAACCGCCTTTGCTGCTTCCACGCCCGTGCTGTAAAGAGCGACCTGAGACATCAACATGCCCGCATTGTGCGCCATCAGCACACTGGCAGTTCCGGTGCCACGCTCGGCGGCCAGCTTGAAGCCTTTCAGGTCTTCAGGACCACTGACCACAGGCAACACCGCCGTGTCATGCAACAGCACCTGCGTTTGCCGCATATAGGGGGCGAATATAAAAACCTGCCGGTTTTGCTGCGCCAGGTATTTGTCCACCGGCACATGCATCATGACATCGGCAGGACCATAGCCCAGGTAATGACCGCGCCAGACCATGTTGCGCAGGTCGTCGCCCATGTTCTCGCCAGCGTCAAAAGGCAGCAGTGTGAGTTTGAGCTGCAGCTGCTTGGCCAAGGCCTTGGCAATGTCGATGTCCAGCCCTTTCATGTCCGTCACAGGGCCATCCGAAAACGGCGCATTGTTCTTGTACACACCCACTTTCAATACGCCGCTGGCCTGAATTTTGGCCAGATCGCTCAGTTCGGTTTGCGCACAAACAACCGACCACCCCAGTATCAGGGGCAGCAACACGGCCAGCGTGCGACGTTGAACCTTGGGATTCCCCATCGGAAAGTGCTTGTTTTCAGGAAAAAAAGGGATAGGCATACGGATTGTTTCCTGGGGGATGAGGCGTAAATGCTACAGCTTCGATGGGAAGGTTCCCAGAGGTGGCCCGGAATTTCAGGGCTCGCGACGTGTTTCCAGGTAAGTCTTGATCGCCCAGATGGCTTCCTGGTTCAGGATACCCTCAAAGGGCGGCATGTACACGCGGCCGTCACGCACCCGGCCACGCCGAACGGTGCCCAGAAAAAACTCATCCGTTTCTTTATAACAGGCCATTTTTTTGGCTGCATCCGCCAAACCCATGCAATCCCCATCAATTTTTCGCAGATTGGGGGCGATGCCACCGGATATGGCTTCAAGACCATGGCAGCGCGCGCAATTCTGGTTGTAGGCCGAGGTTCCAATGCGCAGTGCCTCCTTGTTAGCAGGCCCTTCGCTATAAGGGTTGGCTGGCAGCCACTTTTCGCCCAGTTGCGGCAGGGTCGTGGTGTTGACTGATTGGGGCACGACATCGCCGTGCGCCATGGCCGTACCGGTTAGCAGGCATGTGGCCATCAGCAAAACGGCTGAACAGAGGGTGCGTATGTGGTGGGACATCGCACCCAGGCGACGGGTGAATACGCCAGTTGAAGTTTGCATGGCATGTCTCCTCAGTAGTGAAAGTTACTGGCAGTGGCAGCAATAAATGCGCCAGCCTTGTCAGGTTTGAGCTTTACTATGACAGTTTCATCGAGGCCGATCAACCAGACTCATCCATGTGTGTCAGTTTGACTCAGGTTGTTCAATTTTTGAGTAGCCGGCGAGTCCCGACACCCTCCAAAAACAAGGGTTTTCCCTTATAAGTCACTGACTTACAGCAGATTGACTCATTTGTTTTTGTTGAGCATCAAGTTGAAAGGGTACAAAATCGGGAAGAATAAAAACATCAAGCTTGCATCAGGGCCTGACCGAAGTCAGGACTGACTTGTACAGATACAAGGGCAGTGAATGGGTTGTAAACAAAGCGATTTGGAGACACGATGAGAACAGTGATGTATACCCCGATGGCGGGTCGCCCGGTGCACTCGCCAGACCAGGAAGTTCATGAGCTTGACCATCCCAATCTGATCATGGAATCGCATACGCGGTCTAAAGCTTATGGCATAGACCGCGACGACATACCTGATTTTTCACCCCAAAGCCCGGCCAGACTGGCCCAGGGGCTGGATGAAAACAAGTTCCTGCTGGAGCATGCCATGCCCGTCATGGAAACCCTTCATGAACAAATTGCCAACACCCACAACATGGTGCTGCTGACCGCGTCGAACGGTTTGGTGCTGCACTCGCTGGGCGACCTGGATTTCCTGGAAAAGGCGATGCAGGTGGCGTTGGTGCCAGGCGTGAGCTGGTCCGAAAAAAGCAAGGGAACCAACGCCATTGGCACGGCCTTGACAGAAGAACTGCCGGTGACCATACACGGCTCCGAGCATTTCATGCACGCCAACCAGTTTCTGACGTGTTCATGCGCCCCTGTTTTTGATCCTTACGGCCAGATCATTGGTGCACTGGATGTGACGGGGGATCAGCGAAATTTTCACCAGCACACCATGGCTTTGGTGCGCATGTCGGTTCAGATGATCGAGAACCACATGTTCGCCGACATTTTCCCGACGGCAGTTCGCATTCACTTTCACACACGCTCCGAATTTCTGGGCACCCTGGTTGAAGGCATCGCCGTTTTCTCGCACGAGGGACGCTTCCTGTCCGCCAACCGCAGCGCCCAGTTTCAGCTGGGCATGTCCTTCAATGCGCTGAAGGGTCATACTTTTTCTTCCCTGTTTGACATCCCCATCTCCAGGCTCCATGAACTGCGTGGCAATGCCCTGACCAAACCTCAGCAGTTTGTTCTGCACAACGGGGTGTCGGTCTGGTGCAGAATTAAAATGAAACCGTTGAGCCTGTGGTCGGACGGACAAGCGATCAACACGGCAGCGAGCAACCCGTTCAAACCACCAGAAGCTAAAAATTATGCAGGCATGGCCCCAGCAGCGGAAACAGGCTTCAGCCCTGCGCGCAAAGTGCAACTCTCCACTTTGCACTACCTGAACACCGGCGACCCCCAGGTAGCCACCGTCATCCAGAAACTGAGCATGGTGCGTGGCCGTGACATTCCGATCATGATCCTGGGAGAAACCGGGACTGGCAAGGACTTGCTGGCCCAGGCCATTCACGGCGATTCCGACCGGGCCGGCCACCCTTTCGTGTCAGTCAACTGCGCCTCCATTCCCGAGACGCTGATCGAATCAGAATTATTCGGCTACGAAGAAGGCGCTTTTACCGGAGCCAAGAAAAAAGGTGCCACCGGAAAAATCCAGCAAGCCAACGGCGGTACGCTTTTTCTCGATGAGATTGGCGATATGCCCAGGCACCTGCAGGCACGCTTGCTGCGCGTGCTGCAAGACAAAAAAGTCAGTCCTCTGGGCGCAGGCAAGGAGGTGGAGGTTGACGTGGCCGTGATTTGCGCCACCAACAAGAACCTGAAGGAAATGATCGTCCGGGGAGAATTTCGCGAGGATCTTTACTATCGCCTCAATGGCCTGGTGGTTCGGCTGCCCGCCTTGCGCCATCGCACCGACTTTGAAGTCGTCATGCAGAAAATCCTGAAAAGCTTGTGCGAAAACGGCCCCCAGATTGGCATTTCGGCCGATGTGATGACCCTGTTCCATACGCACCAATGGCCTGGAAACTTCAGGCAGTTGCACAACCTGTTGCGCACGGCAGTGGTCATGGTCGGCTGCGAAGGCGTGATACAGCGCAACCACTTGCCCGACGATTTTCTCGAAGAGCATGAACATGTGCTGCAAGCGGTCGCGCAACCTTCACCTTCTTCTGCTGCCGCCCCGGAAAATGCACTGCCGAACGTGCCAGGCGATACCGATGGACAGCGGCTGCAAGATGTGGCCCTGGTGGCCATGACCAAGATGCTGCAACACCACAAGGGCAATGTGTCGGCGGCGGCCAAGGCGCTGGGCGTGTCCCGCAACACGGTGTACCGCCGCAAGGAACAGCTACCGCCCGACGTCTGGAACTGAGAGGCTGGCGGGGCCGGTGGCATCGAGCCATTGCGGCTCCAGCTCTCGCCATGCGCGCTGGACATTGAAGCCGTGGCGCTGCCTGTAGCCTGCCCAGCCGGAAAATTCCGGCAATTGAATTGACCGGGTGTCGCTGCCGTCCAGGCCGGCATCCATCGCCTGCAGCACGCGCATGCGCAATGCCTGCAAATACTGGCCAGTGGCCTCTAAGGCCGGTGGCAAGGAGCCGGCATCTGGCGCAACCGACACTGCGGCGCCCACGACCAGCGCCGGACGCAGTTCCTTCAAGCGTGGCAAGGCATGCAGCCAGCCGTTCAGGCTGCCTTGTGCGAGTTCGGGAATACGACCTTCGTAGAGCAAACCGCCGGCCCACATGACACGGTGCTTCGGCTCCCAGAGCAGCAAGTCGCTTTCGGTATGGGCATTGCGGACCTGCATCACCTGCAGCCGGATTCGGCCCACTGCCAGTGTCTCGCCTTCGCTCGTTATGCGGTTGGGCAAGGAAATATGGGTGCCCTGCATGGCCTCGGCACCGACGATGCTGGTCAGGTACAACAGGCATTGCTCGCACCTGCGCTGCATGGCTTCACGGGTGCCTGCGGTCGCAACGATCTCCAGCAGGCCCAGGGCCTGCAAATCAGCAAAGGCGGAATTGCCAAGCACGCTTTCAGCATGCGCATGGGTGTTGACGACCCAGCGCACCCGGGCACCCAACTGGCAGGCCAGCGAGCGTCTCACGCGCAGGCCATGCTGATGACTGGGTCCGGGGTCCACCACCAGGGCCTCGCCTGCGTCCACTACCGCGCTGATGGGCAGCACATGCCCCTGGTTGTCCGGGGAAATTTCGTCAATGCGTTCAGGCAGCCAGATCCACACGCCTGGGGCCACGGCCTGCCAGGCTACAGACGTGGCTTGTGTGCAGTCTGGTGTGGCTGCCCGAGCAACTTGTGCAGCGCTCCACAGGCATAACACCCAGCACAGCCAGCGCATTTTTAGCATCAGCGCCATGGTGGCCGCCTCAACTCGCCAGACCGCAGGCGCAGCAACGAATGCTCATGACATTCAACGCGGGCTTTGTACAACGCGTCGCAGCGCCGCGCGCATGGCGGGCTCCCCGGCCAGGTGCCCGGCGACAGGCCAATGTCCGCGAGCCACGCCAGGCTCCAGACCTTGTGACTGCCCGATCCACTGCCGGCTGTTGCCTGGCGGGCACACCGCGTCGAATTGACCATGGATCCAGTCGCTGGGCAGGCCGTGCCTTGCGAGCATGCTGACGGCACGGTCCAGGTCGCCGGGGTGCAGGAATCCCTTGTGACGCAGGTAATGGGACTGAATTCTGAATTTTTGCCAGCCACGCCGGTCTGCAGGGCGGATACCTGGCCGATCCACGCCGGCTTCAGCCTGTCGCCGCTTGCGCCTGAGCTGTGCCCAGTTCCGGCGAATCTCCGAGGCCAGCAGCCGGTCCCTCAAGATGGCAGCGTGAACCAGGCTTCGCCACATGCCATGCAAGGCGGCACCTTGCTCCAGCAGACCCCAGCAACGGATGAGGTGCAATGTTGCAGTCCGGGGTGCTCCAACTTGCAACACCTGCTCCAATTGGGCCAGCACGCGGGGCATGCCGCTGAGCGGGCCGCGTGGCCAATCAGGATGCCGTGCCACGGTACTTTCCCTGATGGGGTGGGGATGCAGGAGGCCGCGAATTTCCGCCAGGCGCAAGCCAAAAGCGCCGCGCAAGACCAGCCGCGTCACCCGTTGCGGGTAGCGTGCGGCATAGCGCAGCGCCAGCACGCATCCCCAGGAGCCGGCCAGCAAACTCCAGCGTTCAATCCCCAGTTTCAGGCGCAAACATTCCAGGTCGGCAACCAGTTGATCGGTATGGTTGCCTGCGCTACGCCCGCGCGGGCAAGACAGCCCGGCACCACGCTGATCAGGCACGATGACTTGATGCCTGCCCGGCTGAAAGGCCTGCATCAGGTCGGGCTGGCTGCCGCTGCCCGGTCCGCCATGCAGCACCAGCCAGGGCTCGCCCGTGGCCGGTCCAAGCCGGCGGTAGGCCATGCGACTGTGGCGTGCGGTGCTCACCCAGGCAGGCCCCGGCCAGTCAAGGGAAGGGCTGCGGCCCAGCAGGCGAGCCGTGTGTGGCGGAAGGGGCTTTAGCATGGCATTGATATTGCTCTATTTTCTGGGTGTGCAGCTTGTGGAAGCAACAGCGGCTACAAGATGGCAGACATATTTCATGCCAACTACCAGGAGACACCGACTATGCAATGGACAACACCTTCTTTTACCGACATGCGCTTCGGCTTTGAAATCACCATGTACATCGCCAACCGCTGAGTTTCAGCAAGTCTGGACCAAGCGCACCGGTGTTTGCACGCCCGTGCGCTTTTTTTATCCCCTGAACAGCCTGGATCAGCACAATGCGCATTCGAGTTTTAGGTTCCTCCGCCGGAGGCGGCTTTCCCCAGTGGAATTGCAACTGCCCCAACTGCGACGGTTTGCGCAGAGGCAGCATTCGGGCCCAGGCCAGAACGCAGTCGTCCATTGCCGTGACCGTCGATGGCACTGACTGGCTGCTGGTCAACGCTTCGCCGGATGTACTGGCCCAGATTCGGGCGACCCCCGAGCTGCAGCCCGCACGCGCCCAGCGCGACAGCGGCATTGCCGCCGTGTTGCTGATGGACGCCCAGATCGACCATGTCACCGGCCTGCTGATGCTTCGCGAGCGGCAAAGCCCCTTGCCGCTGCTGGCAACGCCCGAGGTGCTTGGCGACGTGACCGAAGGCTTTCCCATCACCCGGATTCTGTCGCATTACTGCGGCGTCACGCCGACTCCCCTGCGTCTGGATGGCGATTTCATGGCAGTGCCCGAGCTGCCGGGCATGGCGATACGGCCTGTTCTTTTGTCCTCCAAGCCGCCGCCTTATTCGCCTTTCCGGAATTGTCCGCGACCGGGCGACAACATTGGTTTGCTGCTGAAGAACCCGGCCACCGGGCAACGCGTGTTTTACGCGCCCGGCCTGGGGGAAATGACGCCCGCGCTGCTGGACCTGATGGCCCAGTGCAGCGTGGTGCTGGTGGACGGCACCTTCTGGACCGAAGACGAAATGCAGCGCCTGGGCCTGTCGAAAAAAAGCGCCGCCGAGATGGGGCATTTGCCGCAAAGCGGACCGCAGGGCATGATTGCCCAGCTCGACACCCTGCCGGCCGCGACCCGCAAAATCCTCATCCACATCAACAACACCAACCCCATCCTGCGCGAAGACTCCCCGGAGCGTGCCCTGCTGACCACGCATGGCATTGAAGTCGCGTTCGACGGCATGGACATCGTGTTTTAGGAAGCGACAACATCATGGAAATAGCCCAATCACCCTGCTTTGACGCCAGCAGATCAGCCTGGAGCCCTGCCGAGTTTGAACGGCAGCTGCGCGCCAAAGGCACGGCCTATCACATTCACCATCCCTTCAATGTACGGATGAACAGGGGCGGCTGCACCGCGGACGAAATCCGTTGCTGGGTGGCCAACCGTTTTTATTACCAGTTGTGCATTCCGCGCAAGGACGCGGCGATTCTGGCCAACATGCCTGACCGGGCGCACCGCCGACTGTGGGTGGAACGCATTCTGGACCATGACGGCTACGGCGACTACCAGGGCTGCGCCGCTGGCGGCATGGAAGCCTGGACCCAGCTGGGCCTGGCGGTCGGCCTGTCGCGTGAGGAGTTGTGGTCGTTGCAGGGCGTGGCGCCGGCGGTGCGATTCGCCTGCGATGCCTACGTGAATTTCGCCGCGAAAGCACCGTGGCAGGAAGCCGTGTGCTCATCGCTGACCGAGATGTTCGCGCCCCAGATCCACAAGGACCGGCTTGCCAGCTGGCCTTTGCATTACGGCTGGATCGAGCCCGAAGGCCTGACTTATTTCCGCAGCCGTATTCCGCTGGCAAGCCGCGATGTGGAACACGGGCTGGCGGTCACGATCACCCATTTCACCACCCGCCAGGCGCAGCACAGGGCGCTGGACATCCTGCAGTTCAAGCTCGACATCCTGTGGAGCATGCTCGACGGCATCGAGAAAGCCTGCGTATGAACGCCCCTGGCCTCCCTGCGGCAAGCGCCGCCCTACCGATGCCCCCCAAGGCCGTGGAGTTGCCCGCCCATCCACGGTTGTCGCGCCTGTACCGCCTGCAGTACGAGCCGGTGCAAACCGCCTGGGTGTTGCTCTACCCCGAAGGCATGGTCAAGCTCAACGACAGCTCCGCCGAAATCCTGCGCCGCTGCAACGGCCAGCTCAGCGCGGACGGCATTGCCGCCGAGCTGGAAGCGCTTTTTTCCGTCCAGGGCATTGGCCCGCAGGTCAAGGACTTGCTTCAGGAAGGAGTCCGCCGTGGCTGGATCGTCTGAAATTTCCCCGCTTGTCTCCCCGCCTTTGTGGCTGCTGGCGGAACTGACCTACCGCTGCCCGCTGCACTGCGTGTTTTGCTACAACCCGACCCAATACGCCCGCCTGCAGGAGGAAATGAGCACCGCGCAGTGGGTGGACGTGATGCGCCAGGCGCGCGCCCTGGGCGCCGCCCAACTGGGCTTTTCCGGTGGCGAGCCGATGCTCAGGGACGACCTCGAAGAGTTGGTGCAGGAAGCGCGTCACCTGGGCTTCTACACCAACCTCATCACCTCCGGCGTCGGGCTCACTGAAACCCGCGCCCGAAAGCTCAAGGACGCCGGGCTGGACCATGTCCAGCTGTCTTTCCAGGATTCCACCAAGGAACTCAACGATTTCCTGAGCCACACCAAAACCTTTGAACTCAAGCAAAAGGTTGCCCGGCTGATCAAGCAGCACGACTGGCCCATGGTCATGAACTGTGTGCTGCACCGCCACAACCTGCCGCATGTCGGCAAGATCATCGAGATGGCCGAGGCGCTGGAAGCCGAATTCCTGGAACTGGCCAACACCCAGTACTACGGCTGGGCCTGGACCAACCGCGACCACCTGATGCCGACGCACGAGCAGTTGATCGAAGCCGAAGCCGTGGTCAACCGCTACCGCGCGCAACCCAACCCGCGCTGCCGCGTGCTGTTCGTGGTGCCCGACTATTTTGAAGAGCGCCCCAAGGCCTGCATGAATGGCTGGGGCGCGGTCTTTCTGGCCATCGCCCCCGACGGCACCGCCCTGCCCTGCCACAACGCCCGCGACCTGCCCGGCCTGAAGCTGCCGCGTGTGCAGGACCAGCCCCTGGCCGATATCTGGGCACGCAGCCAGGCCTTTAACGCCTACCGGGGTGACAAGTGGATGAAACCGCCCTGCAGCAGTTGCGACGAGCGCCACAAGGATTTCGGCGGCTGCCGCTGCCAGGCCTTTTTGATTACCGGCGATGCCGCCCAGGCCGACCCGGTGTGCAGCAAATCGCCGCACCATGCCAAGGTGGTGGAACTGGTTCGCAGGGCGCCCGAGCACCGGATCACGCCGATTGTGTTTCGCAGCGACAGCGAATCACGGGCGCTGCATCCGCAAGACTGAGCCTGATGCCGATGCTCCGGCATTGGAGCATGGCCCAAACCCGCAAATTCAAGGTTTCTGGGAAAGCACCCATTTGGCCAGCTTGGTCAAATCTTCATTGCTGATGTTTTGATGCGGCGGCATGGCAACGCGCGAACCCCATTTGCCGGTCGAGCCGTTCTTGATGCTTTGAACCAGGGTGGGGACGGCGTCCTTGTCACCAGCGTATTTGCTGCTGATGCTCTGAAAAGAGGGGCCAACGATTTTTTCGGTGGCGGAATGGCATGAAAAACAGCCGTTGCCACGAACAAAGTCGGTCATGGCTGCGGTATCTTCAGCATGAACGCCGTTCATGCCTGAGGCTGCCAGCACAAATGCACAGGAAAGGATGTTGAGTTTCATACGCTGACTCCGTTTGGTAAAGATGAAGAAAAACTAAAAATGGCTTCAATAAAGCTGTCTTTCAGTTTGCTATAAATAAGATAGCTAGCTGCGCAGGTGGGTATTGCGCAAATCGCCTTTTTGGTATCAAAAATACGCTGAAACAGCGGAATCGGGACTACCAGATTTGCCTTTTCGGCTGCATCACACCCGCTGCGGCATGACGGGAAAAGGGCGGCCGCCAGGGCGGCCACCCTTTTCAAGAGCTTTACTTCATCAGCTTGAAGGTCCAGACGGAGCCGCCCTGCTCAAGGAAGTTGACCTTCTTGGCCACTTCGCCACCCCACAGCGGCACGGCGCCGCCCCAGCCTGAAACCACGCTGACGTATTGCTCGCCGTCCTGCATCCAGGTGATCGGAGGAGCCACCACGCCGGAGCCGGTCTGGAATTCCCAGACTACTTTGCCAGTCGTGGCGTCAGCTGCCTTCAGGAAGCCTTCAGGCGTTCCCCAGAAAACCAGGTTGCCTGCCGTCGTCAGCACACCACCCCAGAGCGGCGCGGTGTTCTTGACTTCCCAGGCGACCTTGCCGGTCTTGGGGTTGATGGCGCGCAATGAGCCGATATGGTCTTCAAACAATGGCTTGATCGTGAAACCCGCGCCGAGGTAGGCACCGCCCTTTTTATAGGTAATGGGTTCGTTCCAGATTTCCATGCCCCACTCGTTCGTCGGCACATAGAACAGCTTGGTCAGAGGGCTGTAGGCCATCGGCATCTGGTTCTTTGCGCCCAGGAAGGCGGGTGCGGAAAACACCGACTTGCCCTTGGTGCCTTCACCGCCGGGTGCAGTCGGGTCGCCTGGCCGGTTGTCGGGCACGAAGTTGGGACGGCCGGTTTTCAGATCGATGTCGGTGGCCCAGGTGATCTTATTGACAAACGGGAACGCATTGCCCAGCTTGCCGGTGGTGGCGTCAATCACATAGAAAAAGCCATTGCGGTCGGCCTTTGCGCCCATGCGCTTGCCGTCCATGTCGAAGGTCACGAACTCGTTGGAGCCGTCAAAGTCCCAGGCGTCATTGGGGGTGTTTTGATAACTCCAGACGATTTTTCCGGTCTTGACGTCAATCGCCACGGTGGACGAGGAATACAGGTTGTCGCCCTTGCGCACATGGCTGTTCCACGGACCCGGGTTGCCGGTGCCGAAATAGGCCAGGCCGGTCTTGGCATCGTAGGTGCCGCCCATCCAGGTGGAGGCGCCGCCGGTTTTCCAGGTTTCGCCGGGCCAGGTGGCGTTGGTCGTGCCGCTGATGCCGTTTTCCTTGCCGTTCAGGAAACCCATGTGGCCTTCGACCGTGGGGCGGGACCAGACCAGTTTGCCGGTCTTGGGATCGCGGGCTTCTACGCGACCCACCACGCCGAATTCACCGCCCGACACACCCGTCAACAGCAAGCCCTCCGCAATCAGCGGTGCCGCAGTGGCACTGTAGCCCGCGCTGTAGTCGTCGATTTTTTCTTTCCACGCCACTTTGCCGGTGTCCTGGTTCAGGGCCACCAGTTGGGCATCCAGAGTCGCGAAGATCACCAGGTTGTCGTACAGCGCGGCGCCACGGTTGACCACATCGCAGCAAGGCATGATGCCTTCGGGCAGCCGGTGCTCGTATTTCCAGAGCTTCTGGCCGGTCTTGACATCCAGCGCATACATGCGCGAATACGAGGCCGTCACGAACATCTTGCCGTTATAGACAAGGGGCTGCGACTCCTGGCCACGCTGCTTTTCACCGCCAAAGGACATCGACCATACGGGCGTCAGCCGGCTGATGGTTTTGGGATTGACGGCCGTCAGTGGCGAATGCCGTTGACCTTGCGTGCCGAGTCCCGAACTCAATACCGATTTCGGATTGGTGGCGTCGCTGCTGATCATGGCATCGGTCACCTGCGCGCCGACGTGGGCCGTGGCAGCCATGACCAAAAGACTGATTAATGTGCGTTTCACAGTGTGTGTCTCCTGCTATTTTCCTGAAGTTGATGGTGACGCCCGTGCCGCATGCCCGGTCGGCAATGAACCCTGTCAGCCAATCAAGGCGAACGGATTCATCAGCATGAATGGCAACTTTTATGCCAACGCCAAAATGCCTGTTTCACGGGGTTCCCGGCCTGTTTCACGGCCTTTGGCCCAGGCGCATCAGCCGGTGTGTTCTTAAAGGGAAAGCGCGGGATGGGACACTGTTCAAAAACGAATCACTTGGCCGGCAGTTCGCCCAGCAGGGCGCGTTGCTCGTACAACGGGTACCACTGGGCAAGGGTCCGTTGCAATTCAGCCGGCTGTGCGGCCCAGGCCTGGAACCGCCCGGGCACCGGCGTTTGCAGGACTTCGCTCAAATCCAGGCCGCGCCGGGCACTGTCCTCCAGCAGGCTGGACACCCACAGCAGCCAGTCACGCGTCTGGCCGATGCCACGGCTGTCCGTGTAAATCGGCCCATGGCTGGGAACCAGCGCCGCCAGGGGAAAGCCGCTCAGCCGCTTGTCGAGCGCATCGAGGCTGCGCAGCCAGCTTTTCACATCGGCATGCGGCGTGGTGGGCACCCGTTCGGCAAACACCAGCCCGCCGGCGAACACCACGCCCGTGCCGTGGTCGATCAGCAGCAAGTCATCACCGGTATGGCCTTCAAGCCGGAGCAGTTCAAGCCGGTGCGTTCCCAGTTGCAGCACCTGCGCAAGCACAGGAGCGCGGGCGGGCATGGGCTCGGTTCCCTTCATCCAGTCGCCGCACAGTCGGTACATGTTGCTGGCGTAATTCTGGCCCTCGGCCTGCATGCCGGCCATGCTGCCAGCCAGCGCCTGGACAGGCAGCTCGGGCCAGGCCTGGTTGCCAAAAAAGTAGTCCGGGTGCAGGTTCAGGTTGAACACCTTCACGACCGGCTCTTGCGTCACGCGCTCAATGGCGCGGCGCTGCTGCTCGCCGTAGAGGCGGGAGGGGCCGGTGTTGATGACCATCACCCCTTCGCCCGTGACAATAAAACCGGTGTTGATGATGTTGCAGCCATTGCCGGGGCTGAAGTCTTCCACGGCGCCCTCGAACACCCAGACACCGGGCGCAATCTGGCGCGGCTGCAAGGCATAGTCGAGGCGCGCCATATCGAGGGCGGCACGCTTGAGCGGCGGGCCTGCAGCCGTTTGCGCCTGCGCCCCAACGGGCATGGCAAGCACGGCGGCGACCATGAGGGGCCAGTTCCAGCGCCTCATGCGGACACCTCGGCGCCAATCGGGTTGCCATTGTTGTCGCGGCCGGCCAGCCGCAGGATGCCGTTGGGGCGTTCGGGCAACTCGAAGGTCAGCAGCGGATTTTCCGATACCGGTTCGTGCAGGGCCAGCCGCCACCAGAGCCGCCCGGCGTCGTCCATCAGTTGCAGGCTTTCCACGTAAAAAGCAGGGATTCCGGCCACCAGACCAGTGTCCATGGGGTGCATGATGCGCACGCGCAAACGCTGGCTGCCGGCCAGTACATTGCTGAAAAACCGCATCTGGACCTGATTCAGGGTGCGGCTCCATGAACCGTCGGCCCGGGTGGCGCCGGGCACGGTGCAGCCGCCCCCGGCCGCCTGCACCCAGGCGCTTCCCACATGCCATTGCCCATCGCGTGTCCTGACCATGGCCCGCACGGGCGAAGCCTGCTCCATGCGAAATCGAAAGGCCAGCATGGGCAGGCAGCGCAGGGGCTCGAATGAAAGCACCTCGCGGATGGGATTGCGGTCGCTCACGACATCGATGCGCTCGACGCCCCCGCCCACCGAGGACAAGGCCCGGGCATCGATCAGCACCGGAACATTCATGGCATCGTCGGCAAAGGCCGGGCCCTTGACCACCACGTCCTGGCTGAAGCGCATGGGCGCATCGCCCAAATACTGCTTGCGCAGGGTCGGCCATTGCATGGAATTCAGGGGGTCGCCGCCCGTGGGATCTTCCCCGGCCCACAGCGCCAGCGGCATGCCACCGGCAACAGCAGCGGCCGATCCCACGCGCAACAGCATTGCTCGTCGATCAATCCATGATGTCATCGTTGTCTCCTAATCCACTTGGCCCTGCCGAACTGTTGCCGATTCAGGCCGCTCCACGCTGCTTGATCCAGCCTCGCTGCGGGTCGTAGCCCCACCAGGCAAGTCCAAAAAACACGGCCGTACCGAACAGCACCACCGCCCAGGACAGCGCATTGATCTGTCCATACATGGCAAAGCGCATGGCTTCGACCACATGGGTAAAAGGATTCCACTGCGCCAGAATCAGCAGCCACCAGGCTCCCGACTCCTCCAGCTTCCACAAGGGATAAAGCGCCGGGCTGATGAAGAACATCGGGAAAATCACGAAATTCATCGTGCCGGCAAAGTTCTCCAACTGCTTGATGTACACCGACAGCATCAGCCCCAGGGCGGCCAGCAGCGTGGCGCCGCAGAGCATGGCCAGCACCAGCAAGGGCAGGTTTTTCGGATCAAAACGCACTCCGAAGGCAAAGGCAATCAACACGAAAACCAGCATTTGCAGCAATGACAGACTGGTGCCGCCCAGCAGCTTGAAGGCCAGCAGCCAGCCGCGCGGCAAAGGAGCGGTCAGCAACAGCCGCATCATGCCCATTTCGCGGTCGTACACCATCGACAAGGAACTTTGCATGCCGTTGAACAGCGCCACCATGGCCAGCAGACCCGGAACCATGTATTCCTGGTATTCAACATAAGTCTCGTAGGGCGGAACAATGGACACGCCAAAGACGTTGTTAAAGCCTGCGGAAAAAACCACGAACCACAGCAGCGGGCGTACCAGGGCAGAACCCAGCCGGGAAGGCTGGCGTAGAAATTTGTGGATTTCGCGGCCCACCACGGCACGCATGGCGCGCACGATGTGCAGGCTCAGGGGCGTGCGCGACATGTGCTTTCCTTTTCATCCACGCCCAGGGTGTCCATCACCTCGGTCGGGTGCAGCACACCCTCCAGCGGGGCCAGGCCCACCACGCCGTCGATGTGGCTCAAAAAAACCGGCTGGCGCAACTGGCCGTCCCAGGGCCGGAACGACAGCCTCGGCCCCTTGAATCCATCCAGGTAAACCGTTCCGCTGCGCAAGCGCTTGAGCTGCTGGGGAATGCGGGCGTTGGGCTCGTCCACCAGCCCGGCCGCCACCGCCTTGACTGCGGCCCATGCCGCCCAGTCCTGACCCTGCATGGGCCGCTTGGCCAGCCGCTGGAAACGGCGCGAGAGCTGCGGGCCGCCGTTGCGCTCCCATTGCGGATGCCACGCAGCAGCCATCAGGCCATTGGAACCAACGACAGGGCGCGGCCACTGGGTGGCATACGGCAGCGTGCGGGCAAATTCTCCGTCGCTGTCCATGACAGCCACCACATCGTGCTCGCGCTCGCCCGTCAACAAGCGGGTATTGGACAGATCGCGCTCACGCGGGTCGCCAGACAATTTGAAGGGACGCGTCTGCGTTATTTTCAGACCGAAGCGACGCGCGGAACGGTTGAAGGCATCGGCCTGCAACTGGTCGCCCGGCAGCGGACCCTGCAACAGCAATACTTTGCGCCAGGAGCGCGCGGCCAGGTACTGGGCCAGCGAGTCGGTCAGCATCTGCCGGCTTGGAAAGGTATGCAGCAGATGCGCAGCACAACTGTCGCCGCGCAGCGCATCATTGTCCAGCCCGGTGTTGAACACCATGGCGCCCTCCAGCGCCGCCGGGGCGGTGCGCACCAGCAGGCTCATTTCGGCCACGGGCAAATCGGCAACCAGATGATGCACGCCGGCGGCCTTGAGTTCTTCCAGGGCTTTTGGCAAGGCCTGCGCATTGGACAGCAGCACCTCGCGAACCTTGAGCGTCAACCCTGCCGTTTCCAGTTCGACCGCTGAATCTTCAGCCGCCAGCCTGGCCGCATCCAGCGCACGCCCCTGGGGATGGCCCGCATAGGCGCGCTCCAGTCGCCGGGGCGCATAGCGTGCGTCGTCAGCCAGCGAGATCACGGCGACGGTCACGCTTCCTTGTGCCGCCTTGGCGGCCGGGGCCACAGCGCCGAGCCCAGCCAGCATCAGCGCCGAGGCAAGCAGCCCACGCCGGCAGAGATTGGCCATCAGGGCTGCACCAGCACGCTGTGGGGAACCCGGCCCACCGCCACGGTTCGCAGCGCCTTGCCCGTGGCGGTATCGATCAGCGTCATGTCGTCCGACATGCCATTGGTGACGTACAGTATCTTGCCGTCAGGGTGCGGGGCCAGACCCCAGGCCCGTTTGCCCACCAGAATGTTGCGCCGGACCTGGCGGGTGGCCACATCGACCTCGGCCACATGGTTGGCGCGGCCCAGTCCGACCCACACGGTTTTACCGTCCGGGCTCAAGGTCATGCCGACCGGGGTGATGTCGGAAGAGCGCATGCCCTGCACCTTGAATTCCACCGTGCTCTTGACGCTTTGATCGTCGGTATTCAACACGCTGACGCTCGCTCCCAATTCGTTGCTGATCCATAGTTCCTTGCCGCCAGCCGCCAGAACGAAGCGGCGCGGCCGCTTGCCGACGCGAATATTCTTGAGCACCTTGCGCTGCGCGATGTCCACCAGGTGGACCACATTGGCGACTTCGGAGGTCACATAGGCATGCTTGCCATCGGGCATGACCAGAATGCCTTCGGGCTCTCCGCCCGTCTTGACCTCGAACAGCCTGGCTTTGCTTTCGAGGCTGTAGGCGGCCATCACGTTGTCGTCTTCAATCGACACATAGGCGGTTTTTCCATCGGGGCTGAGATCGAAAATTTCGGGACTGTCGCCCACCGCAATCTGGTCAGTCATCTTGCCGCTGGCAGTATCGACAACGCCCAATTGGTTGCTGTCGCCGCAAGAGACATAAATCCGGGTATGCCCGGCGTTAAACATCATGTGGCGCGGCCGCTTGCACACCTCTATCGACGACAGGCGCGTTCCCTGAATATCAAAAACATAAATCTTGTTGTCCTTCTCGCTTGAAACATAAACCCGGCCGGAAGGCGATTGCGCTGCAGCCAGGCCAGTGCAGAGCGTGAGAACACCCGCAAGAAGATGACGCAGCCAAGGGCGGGCATGGCCGTCGTGCGTCTTAAAACCGGATTTTCGGGAATCAGGGCAAAGGAAGTCCATGAAAGTTGTCTCCAGCGTTTTTCAGTGTTTTTAATCGAATGACTTAAGTTCTTGCAATAAAAAGCAAGAAGGATGCCCAATAAAAAGGAACAGAATTTGCTTATATTGGCTGCCTGGAATTTTCTGGCAGCGGCTATTTCATTTTGTTTGCGATCCCATACTATGTCACCCCTTCTTCCCGCGCCAGTAGCGCTTTCCTCTGAAGGTCATGCCTCGCGCCGTCAAATCCTTCGCTCGGGCCTGGCATGTGGTTTGAACTGCGGACTGGGACTGGGTCTGAGCGGCCATACACTCGCGCAAAATCCCAAGCCCGCGTGGCCCGTTCGGCCCATCCAGATGATCGTTCCATGGCCTGCTGGCGGCGCGACTGACCTGACACTGCGCGTACTCAATGAAGAAGCAGAACCCTTCCTTGGCCAGCGTATCGTGGTGGTCAACCGGCCCGGGGCTGCCGGCACCCTGGTGGCGCCTTTGCTCAAGTCAGCAGACCCTGATGGCTACACCATCGGGCAAATACCGATCACGGTGTACAGGTACGCGCTCATGCACCGGGTTCCGTGGGATCCGGTCAATGATTTGACGCCCATCCTGCAGGTGTCGGGCACCACCTTCGGCTTGCTGGTTCCAGCCGACAGCCCCTGGAAAAGCCTGGCCGATTTGATCAACTGGGCGCGGGAAAATCCCGGCCAGCTCTTGATGGGCTCGACCGGCATAGGCACCACGCCCCATCTGGCCATGGAAGAAATACTGCTCGAAAACAATATCAGCTATGGCCATATACCCTACAAAGGCACGACCGAGCAAATGCTGGCCATCGCTTCAGGCCAGTTGATGGCGGGGGTCAATTCCACTGGCTTTGCTCCTTGGGTCGATCAACACAAAATACGGCTTCTGGCCATTTTCAGCGCCGAGCGCAGCGCCCGCTGGCCGCAGGTACCCACGTTGCGCGAACTGGGCTACGAGCGCTCGGTTTACACCTCGCCTTGGGGTTTGGGCGCGCCCCATGGCACCCCGCCTGCCATCGTGCAGCTTTTGCACAATGCCTTTCACAAAGCCATTTTCAGCCCGAATCACAAAGCCGCGCTGGCCCGGTACGACCAGGACATCAACTATCTCGACACAGCCGCCTACCAACTGGCCATCAACGAAACCGTAAAACACGAAAAAGCGCTGCTTGCCCGCATGAAGCTGCTGGCGGTGCCGCTTTCATGACCTTTTGACTTCTTTTCAGAGATTGATCCGTACATGACCGCCATCCTGTTGAACGCACAAGACCTGCACAAGTCCTACGCAGGAAAACGTGCCCTGCAAGGGGTAAGCCTGAACCTGCATGAAGGTGAAATCGTCGCCTTGCTCGGACCCAACGGCGCCGGAAAATCAACCCTGCTGCAGTTACTTACCGGCTTGTTCAGTCCTGACCAGGGACACATCCACGTCTTGGGACACGACATGCGCACCCAGGCCAGCCGGGCATTGGCAGGCTTGGGCGTGGTGTTCCAGCAAAGCGCGCTTGACCTCGATCTGTCGGTACAGGCCAATTTGCTGTTTCACACCGATCTGCATGGACTGGCCCGACCCCTGGCCAGGCAACGCATTGCCGAGGCACTGGAGAAGATAGGAATGACGGCGCAAGCCAAGGCAGTCGTGCGCAGCCTGTCTGGCGGAACACGCCGCAAGGTCGAGCTGGTCCGTGCCTTGCTCCATCAACCACGCGTGCTGCTGATGGACGAAGCCACGGCAGGGCTGGACATGGCATCACGCCAGCAATTGCTGACTGCCGTGCGCGGCCTGGCGCAGGATCAGGGCGTTGCCGTGCTGTGGGCAACGCATCTGGCAGAAGAAGTCAAGGTCGCCGATCGCCTGATCTTGCTTGACAAGGGAATGGTGCGCTTTAGCGGCTCCACCAGCGACTTTATGCAAAAGGCGCAAGCAGATGATCTGTATGCTGAGATATTCAAACACCTTGGCCAGCCAGTGTTTGAAGCTTGATACCCTGAACGCAGGGAGCGCGGGGGAAGAGCCAGACTCGCTGGCCGGATTTTCTCCCCTTGCCCTTGCCCATCCTTGATAATCAAACCCCTTGGCTACTTGGACCTGCCTGTGCGCATACAGGCTGGACCCGCTTACCGTGAATAACCACAGACGCCTTCAATCAACGGTGACGCTGCACCAAGCCGTCGGGGAATCGCCTTCGCTGGCACGGCTGACGCAATTGGTACGCGAATCCAACGAGCGGCTTAAGGCAATTGAGGCGCTGATTCCAAGCGGCTTGCGCCCTGCCGTCAAGGCCGGGCCGATTGATGGCGAAAACTGGTGCCTGCTGGTAAGCGGTAATGCCGCATCCGCGAAAATCCGCCAGTTGATCCCCTTGATGCAGGCCAGTTTGCTCCGCCAAGGCTGGAAAGTTGCGTCCATTCGACTGAAAATACTAATCGCAAAAAGACAGTAATTCCATCAGAATAGAGACAAAATTGGGAATGGCTGGTTGTATTTTGCTAATTTACCAGTGAAAAAGGCCGCTAGGTGTATGTCCCTAGCGGCCTTTGTACAAGTGAATGGTGCCGCTTGTCGGAATCGAACTGACGACCTACCGCTTACAAGGCGGTTGCTCTACCAACTGAGCTAAAGCGGCACGGATGGTATTCTACTTCACTCGTTTAAGCGAGGGCCGTGGGCGTGATGGCGGTTTGGGGGGGTCGGGTGCGTCTGTTTTTTTCTGCTTGCCCGAGCCGGCAGCGGAACTGTCCGGCACGTTTTCCACCAGCTGCATGATCTTGCTGTCAGGCGTTTCCGAAGGAGCCTCTTCTATCGCTGCCGGTTTAGTGTCTCGACCAGACGCGGCAGGCGCAATTGTCTGTGAATCATTGGCGCCGGCAAGCCCTTCGGGGCTTGTTTCAAAAGGAAAGGCCATACCTTGCCCGTTTTCACGGGCATAGATGGCAATCACATGACTGATAGGTACCAGTATTTCCCGGGCGCTTCCGCCGAAACGCGCCTTGAACTCGATGAATTCGTTACCCAGCGTCAGCGAACTGGTCGCATCAAAGCCGATATTAAGTACGATCTCGTTATTTTTGACATACTCGCGCGGCACCTGCACGGTGTTATCGACCGACACGGCCACGTAAGGCGTAAAGCCGTTGTCGGTACACCATTCGTACAGGGCACGTATCAGATAAGGGCGCGTTGACGTGGCGTTGGGTGCGTTCATGAATTCAGCCAAGGTGCTTATTCCGGTAATTCAATGCGGCAATTATTTGCGCATGACCTTTTCAGAAGGCGTCAGCGCTTCGATGTAGGCGGGACGGGAGAAAATTCGTTCAGCATACTTGAGCAGCGGCGCCGCATTTTTCGACAGGTCGATGCCGTAGTAATCCAGGCGCCAGAGCAGCGGTGCAATCGCCACGTCCAGCATCGAAAAACTGTCCCCCAGCATGAACTTGTTCTTCAGGAAAATTGGCGCAAGTTGCGTCAGGCGATCGCGGATATGGGCGCGTGATTTTTCGAGCGCTTTCTCATTGCCCTTGGAAGCGCGGGATTCAAGTGCGCTGACATGAACAAACAGTTCTTTTTCAAAGTTCAGCAGGAACAGGCGAACGCGTGCACGGTCCACCGGGTCGCCGGGCATCAGTTGCGGATGCGGAAAGCGCTCGTCGATGTACTCGTTGATGATGTTTGATTCGTACAGAATCAGATCCCGTTCGACCAGGATCGGAACCTGGCCATACGGATTCATCACGTTGATGTCTTCAGGCTTGTTGTACAGGTCCACATCGCGAATTTCGAAATCCATGCCCTTTTCAAACAATACAAAACGGCAGCGGTGCGAGAAGGGGCAGGTTGTACCTGAATAAAGGACCATCATGATTCGGAACTCCTAAAAACAAAAGAGTGGAAGGCTAAGATTCAAACCTTAGAACCATCCACTCCGAAAGTGCCGATGCGCGCCAGGGCGCACCCAGGGCACGTTGATCGGCGCAAAAATTACTTGACGTCTTTCCAGAACGCCGCATTGAGGCGCCAGGCAACAAAGGTCAGGCCAAGCAGGAATATCAATACCCAGACGCCAATGCGAACACGGGTATTTTGCACGGGCTCGGCCATCCATTGCAGGTAACCGACGAGATCGCCCATGGCCTGGTCATATTGCAGTGGCGTCATGGCCCCCGGAGTCACCTGCTCCCAGCCTTTGAAAATGGCAACCTTGTGGCCATGCTCTTCGTGTTCGGTATACACGGGCTTGCGCACACCCTGCAGTTCCCAAAGCGCATGTGGCATGGCCACATTGGGGAAAGCCAGGTTATTCCAGCCCGTCGCCTTGGTTTCGTCGCGGTAGAAAGTACGCATGTAGGTGTAGAGGTAATCTGCACCCGTGCCACCGGCGCCGGCACGCGAACGTGCAATCACGGTCAGGTCGGGTGGAGTGCCGCCAAACCAGTCCTTGGCCTGTTTCGGATCAATCGCGGACTTCATGGTTTCGCCGACTTTTTCAGTCGTGAAAAGCAGGTTGTCCTTGATCTGCTGGTCAGTCAGACCGATGTCTTTCAGACGGTTAAATCGCATGAACGCTGCCGAGTGGCAGTTCAGGCAGTAGTTGACAAACAGCTTGGCGCCGTTTTGAAGGGCCGCCACATCGTTGGTCTTGTTGGGAGCTTTGTCCCAGGCAGGGCCACCTGTATTGGCTTGTGCGCCAGCCAGCAGGCCGACTGCAGTGATCAGGGCGAGGATGATTTTTTTCATGGTTATAAATTCCTGCTCAGTGGGCCGCAAAAATAACGCGGTCGGGAACGCGCTTGAAGGTGCCCAGCCGGCTCCACCATGGCATCAGCAAGAAGAAGCCGAAGTAGAACAAGGTACCAACCTGCGACACACGCTCGCCAATCGCTGAAGGAGGCTGCACGCCCAGGTAACCCAGAACCAGGAAGTTGATCACAAAGATGCCGTACAGGTATTTGTTCCAGCTCGGACGATAACGGATCGATTTGACTTCGCTGTTGTCCAGCCAAGGCAGGAAGAACAGGATGACGACCGCGCCGCCCATGACGACAACGCCCCAGAACTTGGCATCGATCAGCAGCATCGCACCGACCACTGCCACAGCGGCACCCACGATGATGAGTTTGAACAGACCGGCAATTTTGGCTTTAAGCACGCCCAGCACCGCACCGGCCAGTACACAGGCGATCAGTGCATACATCATCTCGCTGGTAATGGCACGCAGCATCGAGTAGTAAGGCGTGAAATACCAGACCGGCGCAATGTGCAGCGGCGTTTTCAGCGGGTCGGCCGGAATGAAGTTGTTGTATTCCAGGAAATAGCCGCCAAACTCTGGCGCGAAGAAAATGATGGCGCTGAAAATCATCAGAAAAATGCTGACGCCAAAAATATCATGCACTGTGTAGTAGGGGTGGAAAGGGATGGCGTCCAGCGGATGGCCATTGGCATCGCGCGGTGCGTTCGGACCCTTGACCTCGACACCATCGGGATTGTTGGAGCCGACTTCATGTAGCGCAATGATGTGCGCCACGACCAGGCCCAGCAGCACCAGTGGCACGGCAATGACGTGGAAGGCAAAGAAACGGTTCAGCGTCGCATCGCCGACCACATAGTCGCCGCGAATCAGCAGAGCCAGATCAGGACCGATGAAGGGGATGGCGGCAAACAGGTTCACGATGACCTGGGCGCCCCAGTAGCTCATCTGGCCCCAGGGCAGCAGGTAGCCCATGAAGGCTTCTGCCATCAGCGCCAGGAAAATCGCGCAGCCAAACACCCAGATCAACTCACGCGGCTTGCGGTAGCTGCCGTAAATCAGACCGCGGAACATGTGCATGTACACCACGATGAAAAAGGCCGATGCCCCGGTGGAATGCATGTAGCGGATCAGCCAGCCCCAGGGCACATCGCGCATGATGTACTCGACCGAGCCAAAAGCCAGCGAGGCTTCGGGCTTGTAATTCATCGTCAGGAAAATGCCGGTGACGATCTGGATAACCAGCACCAGCAAGGCCAGCGAACCAAAGATGTACCAAAAATTGAAATTCTTGGGCGCGTAGTATTCGCTCAGGTGCTCTTTGTAGAGCTTGCTGGCAGGAAAACGATTGTCTAGCCAGTTCATCGCTTTATCAGCGATGGGGGCATCGGGGGAAATTTCTTTGAATTCAGCCATAACTGATCCTGGTTCGGTGGGTTGCTTTGGCCGTGGGCTTGATACCGTGCGAGACGGCAGGGTATCGATTGCGCGCGGCAAGGTCTTGTAAAAGAGGTGGCGCGCCCTCAGGCCTTTTTGTCTTCACCAATCAGCAGCTTCGCATCCGACAAGTACATGTGCGGAGGCACTTCCAGATTATCTGGCGAAGGCTTGTTCTTGTACACGCGGCCTGCCAGATCAAAGGTTGATCCATGACAAGGACACAGGAAACCACCCGCCCAATCGTCAGGCAAGGAAGGCTGGGCGCCGGGCTGAAACTTGTCCGAAGGCGAGCAGCCCAGGTGCGGACAAATGCCGACCACCACCAGCGTGTCGGCCTTGATGGAGCGATTTTCGTTGCGCGCGTAGGCAGGCGTCCAGTCAGGCAGCTTGCGTTCCGATTTCGGGTCGGCCAGAAGAGGATCGTTCTTGGGCAGACCAGCGAGTTGCTCGGGCGTGCGCTTGACAATCCAGACCGGCTTGCCGCGCCACTCCACGGTCATTTTTTCGCCGGGTTTCAGGGCTGAGATATCGACCTCGACCGCAGCGCCGGTGGCCTTGGCACGTTCAGATGGCTGGAAAGTGCTCACAAAGGGGACTGCTACGGCGGCAACGCCTGCACCGCCCATGGCACAGGTGGCAACGATCCAGTTTCTTTTATCTTTATCGACAGGCGCGCCGTGCGGCACACCCATTACGCTTGCTTGGGTCATGAAAATCCTTCAAGAACTGGCTTGAAAAAGGCATAGTGGGGGATCAACCTGCAATTGTAGCGGAGCGAGAAACGGTTTTTCAATTGCCACACCCCGGCGCCAAGCCATCCAGCCCCATCATTTTGCGCGACATGAAGGCGCCTACTTTGTTGCAAATCCGGCCTTCAGGCAGCCTGAAAACTCATGTCGCGGCGCCATAATTGTTGGCCGTCACCCGCGGTGCGGTGCCGGTGCAACAAACACAAGCAACAGGGGAACAGCATGGGAATGATGCAGGAATTCAAGGAGTTCGCCATCAAGGGCAACGTGATTGACCTGGCCGTTGGCGTGATCATCGGGGCAGCTTTCAGCAAGATTGTCGATTCCGTGGTGGGCGACCTGATCATGCCGGTGGTCGGGGCAGTGATCGGCAAGCTGGATTTTTCGAATATGTTCCTGGTGCTGCGCAGCGTGCCGCCAGGCATTCCCACGACGCTTGATGCTTTGAAAAAAGCCGGTGTTCCTGTGTTTGCCTACGGCAGCTTCATCACGGTGGCGGTCAACTTCGCGATCCTGGCGTTCATCATTTTCCTGATGGTCAAGCAGATCAACCGGCTCAAACGCCGCGAAGTGGTTAAACCCACCACGGCCCCCGCCGAAGACATCGTGCTGCTGCGGGAAATTCGTGACAGCCTGAAAAAGCAAGCCTGATTTCAGGCTACACAGCCAGCTGGCGCGCCATGCGGATGGCGGCGAGCAGGCTGGAAGCATCGGCCTGGCCGGTGCCCGCAATATCAAAAGCCGTGCCATGGTCCGGGCTGGTACGCACCAGCGGCAATCCCAGCGTGACGTTGACGCCCTGCTCCACCCCGAGGTATTTCACCGGAATCAGGCCCTGGTCGTGGTACATCGCGACCACCACGTCAAACTCTCCGGGTTTGGCTGGCGCGCTGCGCGCGCGCATGAAGACCGTGTCCGGCGCGAAGGGGCCGCGCGCATCCAGACCTTCCTGCACAGCGGCGGCAATGGCCGGAGCAATGATCGTCTGCTCTTCACTGCCGAACAGCCCGCCCTCGCCGGCGTGCGGATTCAGCCCCGCCACGGCAATGCGCGGCGGCCGCCCCAGGCTGGCGCTTACCGCCGTGTGGGTAATGCGCAAGGTTTGCAGCACGCTGTCAAAAGTCACGGCCTCAATCGCCTTTCTCAGCGACATGTGGATGCTCACCAGCACGGTTTTGAGTTCGTCGTTGGCCAGCATCATGCGCACGGGAACTTCGCTCACCGGCTTGCCCAAAAATGCGGCCGCTTCGGCCTGAAGCATTTCAGTGTGTCCCGGAAAACGGGCCGCCCAACCACCGGCAGCGGCCAGCGCTTCCTTGTGAATCGGCGCCGTCACCATCGCTGCCGCCCGCCCGGCGAGCACGGCGCGTGCGGCCCAGACAATGCAGTCGGCAGCGGCCTGTCCTGCCAAAGCACTGATTTGCCCATACGGAACGAGCGCAGGCAGCTCGCATTTTTGTAGCACACCGATGCAGTTCGGCGGCACGAACAACACGTCGGCCAGCGCGTCGAGTTGCGCCACCGGCAGGGCCAGAACGCCGGCTTTCGCAGCGATCAGCGCGCTAGCGCGGCGCAGCGTCGCCACGTCACCGACCACCACGCAATCCGCCAGATCGTCCGTGAATCGCGAAACGCCCGGGCGATGATTTCAGGGCCAATGCCGGCGGCATCGCCCATGGTGATGAGGATTGGCTTTTTCATGCGGGGTTGTCAATGTCGATGAACTGGTGCTGCAGCCCGAATTGCGCCGCAACCTGCGCCGCAACGGCAGGCGCGCCGTAACGCTCCGAGGCATGATGGCCGCAGGCGATGAAGGCCACGCCCATCTCGCGCGCATAGTGGGCTTGCGGCTCGGAAATCTCGCCGGTGATGAACGCATCGGCGCCAGCGGCAATCGCGGCTTCAAAATAGCCTTGCGCGCCGCCGCTGCACCACGCTACTTTTTTGATAGCTTCTTGCGCACACCCCACGTGCGTAACAGGCCTTTTTAACCTGTTTTCAATGTGTTCAGCCAGCGCGCCAATGCCGGCAAAGCTGCCGCCATCGCTTCGCCCGCCCAGAAATCCCATGTCCTGCTCGCCGAAGCGCGCGCTGGCTGCCAAGCCAAGCTGCAGTCCGAGCTGCGCATTGTTGCCCAGTTCAGGGTGCGCATCGAGCGGCAGGTGGTAGGCAAACAGGTTGATGTCGTGGGCCAGCAGCAGCGCCAGCCGCTGCTTCATCCAGCCACCCACCGGGCCGATGTTGCAGCCGTCCTTGCCGCGCCAGAACAGGCCGTGATGCACAAAAATGGCATCGGCTTGCGCTGCAATCGCCGCTTCTATCAGCGCACGGCTGGCCGTGACACCGGAAACAATACGGCGCACCTGCGTTTTCCCCTCGACCTGCAGTCCATTGGGGCCGTAGTCCTTGAAGCGCGCGGGCTGCAGCAGCGCATCAAACGCCTGCAGCAAATCCTGTCTCGTGGTGGTGCTCATGCCGGGATTGTCTCAGGCCAGCGCTGCATATTGCGTATTTTGATTTTTTCCCGGATTCACAGCTTTCCAGGGCGCTCCGTCCTACGCAAAGCCGTCATGCATACAGCACAATACACATTCGGCGCCGGACCACGGGCTGCGCCGCGACCCTCAGCTTTCATTCACGCCTGCCCATTTCTTTCTTTTAATCCATGAAGCGCACCTGGCTCCTGTTTTCCCAGACCGTCACGATTTTGGTGGCGGCTTATTTCGTGGTTGCCACGCTGCAGCCGCAGTGGCTGAATAAGCGGACCTCGCTGGGCGGCGTATCAGTCATCGAGGCGCCGGCCAGCAGCGTGCCGCGCGGCATTGGTTCATCCAGTCCAGCCGGCAGTTTCGCTGCGGCGGCAAAAATAGCCTCGGCAGCCGTCGTGAGCATCAACACCAGCAAAGCCGCCGTCAAAAACCCGCAAATGAACGACCCCTGGTTCAGGTTTTTCTTTGGCGACCAGAATCCGGGCGAAGCCCAGGCCGGCCTGGGCAGCGGCGTGATCGTCAGCGGCAGCGGCTACATCCTGACCAACAACCATGTGGTTGAAGGCGCCGACGACATCGAGGTGGTCCTGAACGACACCCGCAAGGCCAAGGCCAAGGTGATTGGCACCGATCCCGACACCGACCTGGCGATTGTCAAGATCGAACTGGACAAGCTGCCCGTCATCGTGCTGGGCAACTCGGACGCGCTGCAGGTGGGCGATCCGGTGCTGGCCATCGGCAACCCGTTTGGCGTCGGCCAGACCGTGACCGGCGGCATCGTGAGCGCGCTGGGGCGCAACCAGCTGGGCATCAACACCTTCGAGAACTTCATCCAGACCGATGCGGCCATCAACCCCGGCAACTCGGGCGGCGCGCTGGTCGATGTGAACGGCAACCTGCTGGGCATCAACACCGCGATTTACTCGCGCTCGGGCGGCTCCATGGGCATCGGTTTTGCCATTCCCGTCTCGACCGCCAAGCAGGTGCTCGAAGGCATCGTGAAAGATGGCCAGGTCACGCGCGGCTGGATTGGCGTCGAGCCGCAAGAACTCAACGCCGAACTGGTCGAAGCCTTCAAGCTCAAGCCGGAAGCGGCCAAGGCGGGCGGCGTCATCATCACCGGCGTGCTGCAAAACGGCCCGGCCGCCCAGGGCGGGATCCGGCCCGGCGACGTGATCACGGCGGTCAATGGCCAGCCGGTCGGCAATGTGAGCCAGTTGCTGACGGCCGTGGCCGCACTCAAGCCCGGCGTCCCTGCCCCGATGACGGTGCTGCGCGGCAATGGTCCCATCGAGATTGCGGTGACGCCCGGAAAACGCGAGCGGCCCCGGGTTCAGCGCTGAAGCCGCGCTCCACACCAGCAGCGCTTGCTACAAAATAAATAGCTGTCAGCGCATATGCATGCTGCGCAAAGCATTGATTTGACTGAAGAAATTACCGAAAAACCTGCAAGATTCAGGGTTTGGCCACTTCAGTGTCGGTATCGGGTGCCTTGGTGCTCTTGATGAACATCTGCGCCGCCAGGATGCCCACTTCATACAGCCCGCCGACCACCAGCAGCAGCATGATCATTGAACCCGCATCGGGCGGCGTGACCAGCGCGGTGCCGATGGCGGCAACCACCCAGAAGTAGCCCCGGTACTGGCGCAACTGGGCCACCGTGAGCACGCCCATGCGGACCAGCAGGATCACCGCAATCGGCACTTCAAAGGCCAGACCGAAGGCCAGGAACATGCCGAGCACGAAGTTGAGGTATTCCTCGATGTCTGGCGCGGCGGTGATCGACTTGGGTGCAAAGCTCTGGATGAAATGAAACACCTGGCCGAACACGAAGTAATAGCAAAACGCCACGCCGAAAAAAAACAGCAGCGTGCTGGACACGACCAGCGGCATGACCAGTTTCTTCTCATGCGAATACAGGCCGGGCGCGACAAAGGCCCAGACCTGGTACAGCACCACCGGCAGCGCAATCATGAAGGCAGCCATGAAGAGAATCTTGATGGGCACGACAAACGGCGAAATGACGTTGGTGGCGATCAGGGTCGCGCCCTTGGGCAGGCTGGCGATCAGCGGCGCTGCCATCAAGTCGTACAGCGCGCCAGGACCGGGGAAAAACGCCAGCAGGGCGGCCGCCACGCCGATGGCGATCACGGCCTTGATCAGCCGGTCGCGCAACTCCATGAGGTGCTGCACAAAGGGCTGCTCGGTGCCTGCGAGTTCGTCGGGCTTGTCGCCGCCGGGGGAGTTGGGATCGCTCATGAAGGAAGTTTGCGCTGTATGAATTGCGCCGGTTTGCGCGCAAAGGGGGAATCAGGAGAATGCTTCACGCCTTGCGGCTGGGCTGCGGACGGAATCGTGCCACCCGGGCCGCGCCGGACTGGGCCTTGGTGCGAATGCCCGAACGGGCCTTGAACCATTGCGGCGTGGCTCCACGCTTGAGCCGCCACTTCTTTTTCGGGTTCCGGTATTCGGGAAAAGCCTCAAAGCCCGGCAATGCATCGGACAACGTGCTGCCCGTGGTTTCAGACCAGGATTTTTCAAAATCACTGGCGCCGGTCCTGATCGAGTTCTCAACGTCCCGGGCAGCGTCCTCGACGCTTTCCTTCATTTTCTTGAACTCGTCGAGTTCCATGGAGCGGTTGACTTCCTGCTTGACGTCGTTGACATAGCGCTGCGCCTTGCCCAGCAGCGTACCGACGGTGCGGGCCAGGCGCGGCAGCTTTTCCGGGCCAATCACGATCAGGGCCACCGCGCCGATCAGGGCGATTTTGGAGATGCCGAGGTCAATCACGGCGGGTCAGACGAAAAAAGAGGAAGTACAGGCCGGCATGCTGCGCGAATCAGGACTTTTGCCGGGCTTCGACGTCAATCGTGTTGCGCTCGGCCTTGTCGGCCGCCTGGGCATTGGTGACCTGGCTGGCCGGAACGACCGGTTTTTCGTCAGCCGGCGACTGCCCGCCGTCTTTCATGCCGTCCTTGAAGCCCTTGACGGCGCCGCCGAGGTCGCTGCCCATGTTGCGCAGCTTTTTGGTTCCGAACACCATCACCACGATCAACAGCACGATCAACCAGTGCCAAATTGAAAATCCACCCATGTTTTACTCCTAGTCTGAATAATAGACAACTGACTGATATGTTTACAACAGGTGCCGATTCTAAAGGCCCCGTGTGATGGCGCCTATGACCCTGCGAGCCTGCTGGATAGTGAGAGTCGCTGTCATTGAAAGGGTTCCCGTGACCTCAGCCCTTGAGCCACGGCCGGGGGCCGCCAATCACATGCATGTGCAGGTGATGGACTTCCTGGCCGCCCTCTTCGCCGGTATTGATGACGGTTCGGAAACCGCCCGCCGGGTAAGGATTGCAGCCCTGCTCCACTGCCAGCCGGGGCGCCAGCACCATCATCCGTCCCAGCAGCGCCGCATGCTCGGGTCCGACCTGCGCCATCGACGGGATATGCAGCTTGGGAATGATCAAAAAATGCACCGGCGCCCACGGGTGGATGTCGTGAAAGGCGAACAAGTCGTCGTCTTCGTACACCTTGCGGCTGGGAATGGCGCCGGTGGCGATTTTGCAGAAAATGCAGTTTTCAGAATGACTCATGCGGTCTCCACTGACAGGCCGGCGTTCATGCGCATCATGCCTTTGACAATACGGTAAAGGAACCAGATCGAAATCAGGCCCCAGGCGATCCAGCCCGGAATGATAAACAGCAGCCACAGCCAGGAAGTCAGCAGGTACAGCACGCCCGCCCACACCACCGAACGAATCCGCCAGCTGAAGTGCGAGGCCTGCCAGGTGTTGGCGGCGTCACCCTTCTTGACCAGGTCGATCACCAGCGCCACCACCAGCAGGGCGATGGAAACCTGGGCGCCCGGCAGCACGGCTGCCACCGCGACAACCAGATGCAGCAGGTAGCTGACCCAGCCCCAGGTTCTGAGCCCTTCGTCGGGCTCTATCGTCACGATGTCATCGCGCATGGGGAACTCCCTTTGTCAGTCGTTGGTGGCTTCTCGGTGCTGAGCCTTGCGCAGCGCCTTTTCCTCGATACCGCTGGTGCCTTCGCGGCGTTCCAGTTCGGCCAGCACATCGGCGGGGCTCAGGTTGTAGTGTGCCAGCGCAATCAGCGAATGAAACCACAGGTCGGCCACTTCGCCGACCAGCTTGCCGTTCAGCTCGGCCGTGGGACCGCCATGATCGATATCCTTGGCGGCCATCACGGTCTCGGTGGCTTCCTCGCCGATTTTCTTCAGGAAGGCGTCCGGGCCCTTGTGCAGCAGGCGCGCCACATAGCTTTTCTCGGGGTCGCCGCCCTGGCCGGGCTTGCGGCTTTCGATGATGGAGGCCAGGCGCTCAAGCGTGTCGTTGGAGTTCATGGTGTGCATTAAAAACTATTTGTAGATGCTGGCGGGGTCTTTCAAGACCGGCTCGGTCGCGACCCACTGGCCGTCTTTGTAAAGGCTGAAAAAGCAGCTGTGGCGGCCGGTATGGCAGGCTATTCCAGGTTCGTGACCGAGCTGTGTCACCTTGAGCAGCACCACGTCGCTGTCGCAGTCGAGCCGGATTTCATGCACCGTCTGCAGGTGGCCGGACTCTTCGCCCTTGTGCCACAGGCGGCCGCGCGAACGGCTGAAATACACCGCCTGGCCCAGTTCGGCGGTTTTTTGCAATGCCTCGCGGTTCATCCAGGCAAACATCAGCACGTCGCCGCTGGCGGCTTCCTGCGCAATGACGGGCACCAGGCCCTTGTCGTCCCAACGGACCGTGTCTAACCAATTCATGAGGGTATTGTCTGCGATTGCGGCATGCTGTCCTGCGGGGGCCGGGGTGGCCTTGCAGCGCATGTCTATACTATGAAATTAATAGCTGAAAGCGCCCGTCCATCAAGCGCAAACAGCCTGAAACGCTTGAAATTCAGAGCCGGACCGGAATGCCGCGACTGGCCATGTGGCGCTTGGCTTGAGCGACGGTGTATTCGCCGTAGTGAAAAATGCTGGCCGCCAGCACCGCATCGGCACCGCCCAACTGCACGCCGTCGGCCAGATGGTCCAGGTTGCCGACGCCGCCCGAGGCGATGACCGGCACGCCGACGGCATCGCTCACGGCGCGCGTCAGTTCCAGGTCGAACCCCGACTTGGTGCCGTCGCGGTTCATGCTGGTCAGCAGGATTTCGCCCGCGCCGCGCTGCGCCATCTCAACGGCCCAGGCCACGGCGTCCAGCCCGGTGTTCTTGCGCCCGCCATGACTGTACACGTCCCAGCCCGCACCGCGCAGCAAGGCGTCCTCGTCGCTGCGGCGCTTGGCGTCAATCGCCACCACGATGCACTGGGCGCCGTACTTGGCCGAGGCGTCGGTGATGACCTGCGGATTGGCCAGCGCGGCCGAGTTGAAACTGGTCTTGTCGGCGCCGGCATTGAGCAGCCGGCGCACGTCCTCGACCGTGCGCACGCCGCCGCCCACCGTCAGCGGAATGAATACCTGCGAGGCCACCGCCTCGATGATGTGCAGGATCAGGTCACGCCCGTCGCTGGTGGCGGTGATGTCGAGAAAGGTCAACTCGTCGGCGCCCTGGTCGTTGTAGCGGGCAGCAATTTCAACCGGGTCGCCGGCATCGCGCAGTTCGACGAAATTGACGCCCTTGACGACCCGGCCGCCGGTCACGTCCAAGCAGGGAATAATGCGTTTGGCGAGCATGTAGCGCCTAGCCGTTGAGTTCGTCAGCGCGCTCTTGAGCCGCTTCAAAGTCCAGGTCGCCGCTGTAGATCGAGCGGCCGCAGATCACGCCCTGCACGCCCTCGTCTTCGACGGCGCACAACGCGTCGATGTCAGCCATGTTCGACAGGCCGCCCGAAGCGATCACCGGAATCGTCAGCGCCTGCGCGAGCTTGACGGTGGCCTGGATGTTGATGCCGCTGAGCATGCCATCGCGGCCGATGTCGGTGTAGATGATGGACTCGACGCCGTAGTCCTGGAATTTCTTGGCCAAGTCCACCACTTCATGCCCGGTCAGCTTGCTCCAGCCGTCGGTGGCGACGCGGCCGTCTTTGGCGTCCAGCCCGACGATGATGTGGCCGCCAAAGGCGGTGCAGGCGTCCTGCAGGAAGCCCGGATTCTTCACAGCGGCGGTGCCGATGATGACGTAGCGCAGGCCGGCATCGAGGTAGCGCTCGATGGTGTCCAGGTCGCGAATGCCACCGCCCAGTTGCACATCAATCTCATTGCCCACTTCCGCCAGAATGCGCTTGATGGCCGCTTCATTTTTGGGCTTGCCTGCAAATGCGCCGTTCAGGTCCACCAGGTGCAGGCGTCTGGCGCCCTTGTTAACCCAGTTGCGCGCCATGGCCGCCGGGTCTTCACTGAAAATGGTGGACTGGTCCATGTCGCCTTGTTTCAGGCGGACGCAGTGACCGTCTTTGAGGTCAATCGCGGGAATGAGTAGCATGTTGGGCTAGGGAAAAGCAGTTGATGAGGTTGAAAAAAGGATTTGCCCTGGCAGGGGCGCATCCGGGAGGAGAAAAAAGCAGGTCAGGGATTCCAGTGCAGGAAATTACGGTACAGCGCCAGCCCCTGGTCAGCACTTTTTTCGGGGTGAAACTGGGTGGCGAAAATATTATCGCGCGCTATCGCCGCCGCAAAGCGCCCGCCATAGTCTGCCTCGCCAGCGATGTGGCGCGCATCAGACGGACAGGCGTAAAAGCTGTGCACAAAGTAGAAATACGAGCCATCGGGCACGCCGGCCCACACCGGATGGGCATGCACACCATCCGGGCGCGACTGGTAAACCTGGTTCCAGCCCATTTGCGGCACCTTGTAGCGGCTGCCGTCGGGCTGGAGTTTTCCGGCCAGGTCGAACTTGACGACCTCGCCGTGGATCAGCCCCAGGCCGGGCGTGGGCGCGCCATCCAGCCCCTCATGGCTGTTGTCGAGCAGCATCTGCATGCCGACGCACACGCCAAACAGCGGCTTGTGGCTGGCGGCATGCAGCACGGCGCCCAGCATGCCCGAGTGTTCCAGCGCCAGCATGCAGTCGTGCATGGCGCCCTGGCCGGGCAGCACGACGCGTTCGGCATTCAGCACGTCCTGCGGGTTCGACGTTACCAGCACTTCGTAGCCGGTGCCCTGCACCACATGCCGGACCGCCTGCGAGACTGAACGCAGATTGCCCGAACCGTAATCGACCACCGCCACCGTTTTCAAATTAGACATTCAGGGTAAAAATAAAATTTGCTATTTATTTAATAGCTAATTACGCCCGTCCTGCCTGCGCAGAACGCCAAAAACAGGCATAAATAGCGGTGATGACGTGCCTACAGTGAACCCTTGGTCGAAGGAATCACGTTGGCGGCACGCGGATCGATTTCCAGCGCCATGCGCAAGGCACGGGCAAAGGCCTTGAACACGGTTTCGGCCTGGTGATGGGCGTTTTCGCCCTTGAGGTTGTCGATGTGCAGCGTGACAAACGCATGGTTCACGAAGCCCTGGAAGAATTCGTAGGCCAGTTGGCTGTCAAAAGTGCCGATCATGCCGCTTTTGAAGGGTACGTTCATGACCAGCCCGGGCCGGCCCGAAAAATCAACCACCACGCGCGACAGCGCTTCATCGAGCGGGACATAGGCGTGGCCGTAGCGGCGCAGGCCCTTTTTGTCGCCAATCGCCTGGGCCACGGCCTGCCCGAGCGTGATGCCGACATCCTCGACCGTGTGGTGGCCGTCGATGTGCAGGTCGCCCACGGCGTGAATGTCGAGGTCAATCAGCCCGTGGCGGGCGATCTGGTCGAGCATGTGGTCAAAAAAGCCGATGCCTGTGGACAGTTTGGCCTGGCCGGTGCCATCGAGATTGAGCTTGACGGTGATCTTGGTTTCGGCGGTGTTGCGCGAAACTTCAGCGGTGCGCGGAGCAGGCAAGGAGGCAGCAGTGGAGGTCGTCATAGGGATGGTTCAAGCGCGGCCAGCAGTTGTGCGTTTTCTTCGGCGGTGCCGACGGTCAGGCGCAAACAGTTGGCGAGCAGAGGATGCATTTTAGAAATATTTTTGATCAGCACCTTGCGATTTCGCAAGCCTTCAAAGGCGCGGGCCGCATCGGGTACGCGGATCAAAATCATGTTGGCGTCGCTGTGCCAGGCCTTGACGCCGGGCAGCGCACCCAGCGCATCAAGCAGCACGGCGCGCTGGGCCACCACGTCCTGCGCCTGCGCGGCGAACACCTCGCGGTGCTCCAGCGCAAACAGCGCGCATTCGTAGTTGAGCACGCTGATGTTGTAGGGCGGGCGCACCTTGTCGATTTCGGCAATCAAGGCTTTTGGCCCCATCATGTAGCCCAGGCGCACGCCGGCCAGGCCGAACTTGCTCAGGGTGCGCATCAGCAGCACATGGCTGTGCCGGGCCATGCGGCCCGCATAGCTCTTGCTGGCAAACGGCTGGTAGGCCTCGTCGATCACGACCAGCCCGCCCTGCTCGCCGACGGCATTGATGATGTTCTCGATCACCGCGTCGTCCCACAGGTTGGCCGTCGGGTTGTTCGGATAGGCCAGGTAGGTGATGGACGGCTTGTGCTGGCGAATGGCAGCGAGCATGGCCGCTTGGTCGAGTTCAAAGTCCGGCGTCAGATCGACGCCGATGAACTTCAGGCCCTGCAGCTGCGCGCTCATCGCGTACATCACGAAACCCGGCAGCGGCGCCAGCACCGAGCCGCCCGGCACGTCGCAGGCCAGCGCCAGCAGCGCGATCAGCTCGTCCGAGCCATTGCCCAGCATGATGTCGAAGCCCTCGGGCATCTGCGCATAGTCGGCCAGCGCGCGGCGCAGGTCGTTGACGCGGCCGTCCGGGTAGCGGTTCAGCGCCAGCGCGCCCAGCCGCTGGCCGAGTTCGGCCTGCAGACCAGCGGGCAGCCGGTGCGGATTTTCCATGGCGTCGAGCTTGACCATGCCGCTTGATTCCTGGATGGCGTAGGCATGCATGGACTGCACGTCCTGGCGGATCAGTTTCTTGAGTTTCGGATCGAGTGTTGAATCAGGCGCGGTCATTTATTGGGGTTTTCTCATGTCGGGCACGGTGTTCAGGCGCATCTCGGCGGCGCGGGCATGCGCCTGCAGGCCTTCGCCATAGGCCAGTTCAGCGGCGATTTTGCCCAGCACCTGCGCGCCGGCTTCGCTGACCTCGATCAAGCTGGAGCGTTTCTGGAAGTCGTAAACGCCCAGCGGACTCGAAAAGCGCGCCGTGCCGCTGGTCGGCAACACATGGTTGGGGCCGGCGCAGTAGTCGCCCAGGCTTTCGCTGGTGTAGGCGCCGAGAAAAATCGCGCCGGCGTGCCTCAAGAGCGGCTCCCAGCGGTGCGGATCGCGGCTGGAGACTTCCAGGTGCTCGGGCGCGATGCGGTTGGAAATTTCGCACGCCTCTTCCATGCTGCGGGTCAGGATCAGCGCGCCCCGGTCGCTGAGCGATTTGGCGATGATGGCGGCGCGCGGCATGGCGGGCAGCAGGCGGTTGATGGCTTCCTGCACGGCGTCGATATAGGCCGCGTCGGGGCACAGCAAAATGCTTTGCGCCAGCTCGTCATGCTCGGCCTGGCTGAACAGGTCCATCGCCACCCAGTCGGCGGGCGTCGTGCCGTCGGCCAGCACCAGGATTTCGGACGGCCCGGCGATCATGTCGATGCCCACCGTGCCGAACACGCGCTTCTTGGCGCTGGCCACGTAGGCGTTGCCGGGGCCGGTGATCTTGTCCACCTTGGGTACCGTCGCCGTGCCGTAGGCCAGCGCGGCCACGGCCTGCGCGCCGCCGATGGTGAAGGCGCGCGTCACGCCAGCCACGTAGGCGGCGGCCAGCACCAAGGCATTTTTTTCGCCCTTGGGCGTCGGCACAACCATGATGATCTCGCCGACGCCGGCCACATGGGCCGGAATCGCGTTCATCAGCACCGACGACGGATAGGCCGCCTTGCCGCCCGGCACGTAAATGCCGACGCGGTCCAGCGGCGTGACCTTCTGGCCCAGCAGCGTGCCGTCCTCGTCGCGGTAACTCCAGCTTTCGCCACTGGCCTTTTTCTGCGCCTCGTGATACGTCCGCACGCGCCTGGCGGCGGCCTGCAGGGCTTCGCGCTGGGCGGCGGGAATCGACTCGAACGCGGCTTTCAGCTCGGCCTGCGTGAGTTCGAGTTCGGCCATCGAAGCAGCGTTCAGGCCGTCAAAGCGCGCGGTGTAGTCCAGCACGGCTGCATCGCCGCGCTGCTGCACGTCGGCCAGGATGTCGGCGACCCGCTGCTCAATTTGCGCGTCGGTATCGGCCGACCAATGCAGCCGGGCCTTGAATTGAGCCTCGAATGTGGCTTCTGCGCAGGACAGGCGGGCGGGTATAGCTAGCAAATTCATAGCATCAAGGACTTTACTGTTTTGCAGCGGCCTGCGCACAGGCCAGGGAGAAAGCATCGATCAGCTTGCGAATCGGCGCCTGCTTGAGCTTGAGTGCGGTCTGGTTCACGACCAGGTGCGAGCTGATATCCATGATGCGCTCGACTTCGATCAGATGGTTGGCCTTGAGCGTGCTGCCGGTCGAGACCAGATCGACAATCGCGTCGGCCAGGCCGGTCAGCGGCGCCAGTTCCATGCTGCCGTAGAGCTTGATCAAATCGACGTGAACGCCCTTGGTGGCGAAAAAGTCGCGCGAAATGGCCACGTATTTCGTCGCCACCTTCAGGCGCGAGCCCTGTTTGACGGCGGCGGCATAGTCAAAGCCCTGGCGCACCGCCACGCTGATGCGGCATTTGGCGATCTGCAGGTCGAGTGGCTGGTACAGGCCCTGACTGCCCGATTCGAGCAGCGTGTCCTTGCCGACCACGCCGATGTCGGCGCCGCCGTACTGCACATAGGTCGGCACGTCGGTGGCGCGCACCAGCACCACGCGCAGGTCGGGCTGGTTGGTGTCCAGGATCAGCTTGCGGGATTTTTCCGGGTCGTCAAGCACCTCGATGCCGGCGCTGCGCAGCAGCGGCAGGATGTCGTCGAAGATGCGGCCCTTGGAGAGCGCGAGCGTGATCATGCTTTCATCCGTTCAATATCGGCGCCAATGCCGCGCAGCTTGGCTTCCATCTGGTCGTAACCCCGGTCGAGGTGGTAAATGCGTTCGACAAAGGTTTCACCGCTGGCGACCAGGCCGGCAATCACCAGGCTGGCCGAGGCGCGCAGGTCGGTGGCCATGACGGTGGCACCCGACAGCTGTTCAACGCCGTTGATGACGCAGACCTTGCCTTCGATCTGGATCTTCGCACCCAGGCGCACCATTTCATTGACGTGCATGAAGCGGTTTTCAAAAATCGTCTCGGTCACCGTGCTGGTGCCCTGCGCGATGGCGTTGAGCGCCATGAACTGGGCCTGCATGTCAGTCGGGAAACCCGGGTATTCGGTGGTGCGAAACGACTGGGCCTTCATGCGGCCCTGCGCCTGGATGCGGATGAAGCCTTCACCAGCAGTCACCGTGGCACCGGCTTCGCGCAGCTTTTCAATCACCACGTCAAGGTGGTCGGCACGGCCATGGTTGAGCACCACATCGCCGCCCGCCGCCGCCACGGCGCACAGAAAGGTGCCGGTTTCAATCCGGTCGGCCACCACCTGGTGGGTGCAGCCGTGCAGCCGTTCAACGCCCTGGATGCGGATGCGCCGGCTGCCGTGGCCTTCGATGTTGGCGCCCATCTTGATGAGCATTTCGGCCAGGTCACCAATCTCGGGCTCCTGCGCCGCGTTTTCGAGAATGGTTTCGCCTTCGGCCAGCGTGGCGGCCATCAGGAAATTCTCAGTGCCGGTGACCGTCACCATGTCGGTCGTGATGGCCGCGCCTTTGAGGCGCGTCTGGCCTTTTGGCAGCCTGGCCAGCATGTAGCCGTGCTCGACGATGATGTCAGCCCCCATCGCCTGCAGGCCCTTGATGTGCTGATCCACCGGCCGCGAACCGATGGCGCAGCCGCCGGGCAGCGACACCGTCGCCTCGCCAAAGCGCGCCAGCAGCGGCCCCAGGGCCAGCACCGAAGCGCGCATGGTCTTGACCAGCTCGTAAGGCGCTTCGGGCGAACTCAGCGGGCCGGCATTGAGAATCACCGTGCCGGGTGCGCTGGCACTGCGCTCTGCCTCGACGCCCATGTTGCGGATCAGCTTGAGCATGGTCGCCACGTCCTGCAGACCGGGAACATTGAGCAGCGTGACGGTGTCGGCGGTCAGCAGGGCCGCGCACAGTTCAGGCAGGGCTGCATTTTTGGCGCCCGAGATATCGACCGAGCCGGCCAGGGACTTGCCGCCCTTGATGCGTAGTTTGTCCATGTTTTTTATTGCGCGCTGTTGGCGGCCCATTCGGCGGGCGTGTAGGTTTTCATCGACAGGGCATGAACCTCGTCGCTCTGCAGGCGTCCGCCCAGCGTGGCATAGACGCGCTGGTGGCGCTGGATCAGGCGCTGGCCCTCGAAAGCGCTGGAAACAATGGTGGCGTACCAGTGCCGGCCGTCGCCGGACAGTTCGAGGTGGGAGCAGGGCAGGCCTGCGGCAATGATGGTTTGAAGTTCTTCGCTGGTCATGGGGGGTCCGATGTTTACTCAGTCAATGCCTGATCTTATAGCCGGTGCGCAGCATGTTGACCGCCACGGCGCTAATGATGAAAAATGCCGTCAGCACCAGGCCCAGACTGAGCCAGGGCGAAACGTCGCTGACGCCAAAAAAGCCGTAGCGAAAACCGTCGATCATGTAGAAAAATGGGTTCAGGTGGCTGATTTTTTGCCAGAACGGCGGCAGCGAGTGGATGGAATAAAACACGCCGCTCAGAAAAGTCATCGGCATAATGATGAAGTTCTGGAAGGTCGCCATCTGGTCGAATTTCTCGGCCCATAAGCCGGCAATCACGCCCAGCGCGCCCAGCATGGCCGAGCCCAGCACGGCAAACACCACGATCCAGAGCGGCGCCACGAAACCGGGTTGGCCGAAATACACCGTCACCACGAACACGCCGGCGCCGACCAGCAGGCCGCGCACCACCGACGAGCCCACATAGGCCCAGAACCAGTCCCAGTGCGACAGCGGCGTGAGCAGCACAAACACCAGGCTGCCCATGATCTTGCTCTGGATCAGCGACGAGGAGCTGTTGGCAAAGGAGTTTTGCAGCACGCTCATCATCACCAGTCCGGGTACCAGGAAAGCGGTGTATGTCACCTTGCCATACACCAGCGCCTGCCCCTGCAGCACATGGCCGAAGATCAGCATGTAGAGCACGGCCGTCAGCACGGGAGCGCCGACGGTCTGGAAACCGACCTTCCAGAAGCGCAGGACCTCCTTGTAGAAAAGCGTCTGCCAGCCGGTCATTTCATGGCTCCGGCAAGGTCCATCGCCATGGGTTCTTTCACATCTTTTTCGTTCATCACATCGAGAAACACGTCTTCCAGGTCGGCTTTGCGGATTTCCACGTCCTCGGCCACCAGGCCGGCCTCGCGGACGGCGGCCAGGTACTGCTCGATTTCGCGCGCGTTGTGCGCCGGAAACTGCACGATTCGGCCTGTAATACGTGCCTGGCGCGCAAGGTGCAAGGGAAGTTCGCTATCAATCTTGAAGCGCAGGACATTGCTGGAGGCGGCACTGAGCAGCTCGGATGTCTGCGCCAGCGCCACCACCCTGCCCTGCTTGAGCATGGCAATGCGGCTGCACAGGGCTTCGGCTTCCTCAAGGTAATGGGTGGTCAGCAGCACCGTGCTGCCTTGCTTGTTGAGTTTGGCGATGAACTGCCACAAAGTCTGGCGCAACTCCACATCGACGCCGGCCGTGGGCTCGTCGAGCACGATGACCTGCGGCTTGTGGACCAGCGCCTGCGCCACCAGCACCCGGCGCTTCATGCCGCCGGAGAGCTGGCGCATGTTGGCATCGGCCTTGTCGGCCAGGCCCAGGCTGGCCAGCAACTCGTCAATCCAGTCATCGTTGCGCTTGATGCCGAAATAGCCCGACTGGATGCGCAAGGCTTCGCGCACGGTAAAGAAAGGGTCGAACACCAACTCCTGCGGCACGATGCCGAGCTTGCGCCTGGCATTGGCGTAGTCCAGCACGACATCGCTGCCATGCACCAGAACCCGGCCGCTGCTGGCGCGCGACAGGCCGGCCAGGATGCTGATGAGGGTGGTTTTACCGGCGCCGTTGGGGCCCAGCAGACCGAAGAATTCGCCTTGCTGGATGTCAAAGCTGACGCTGTCCAGTGCTTTCAGGCCGGTGGCGGGTTGGTTTCGCGCGGGGGGATAGGTTTTGGAGACAGACTGAAATGAGATGGCTGGCATGAGCCCGCTATTTTAGGGGCGGATGAGTTTCTTCTCTGCCGCAGCGAAATATGGCCCTGCAAGCGTTCACAAAGCAGGCGGAGATGGCCTTGGCCTCAAGCCGCCCTGGCTACCGGGTGTCCCGGAGTTGCGGGGATCAGGGCAGAAACGCCATAGACCTCGGCCAGCTGGAGCAGCCGGCCAGGGGCGCCCTGCACGGAAAAAACCTTGCTCGCCGCCATCGCCTGGCGACGGCACTCCAGCAGGATTGCCAGCGCCGACGAGTCAAACTGACTCAAGGCGCTGGCGTCCACGACCACCTCTTTCGGCAGGGACAGCACCTCTTTTGCCACTGTGTGGAAAAAGCCGGAGGCGACGGCATGCGTCAGGACGGCAGGAAGTTTCAGCATGTCAGGTTGCGCGCTCAGGACTTGGTCGTGCCGGCGTTGGTCTGGTTGCGCTGCGACATCGACGTGATCAGGCCATCGATGCCCTTGGCGCTGATTTCCTGCGCGAACTGGGTACGGTAGGTTTCCACCAGCCAGACACCGAGCACGTTGAGGTCATAAATTTTCCAGCCGGTCGGCGTTTTCTCCATACGGTAGTCGAGCTGGACCGGATCGCCGCGCCCGAGTACTTCGGTGCGAACCGTCACTTCGGTGTCGGTGGAAGCTGCACGCAGGGGCTTGACGTTGAGCTTCTGGTCATTCACCTGCGACAGCGCGCCGGAATAAGTGCGGATCAAGAGGGTCTTGAATTCTGCCTGCAGACGGGCTTTCTGCTCGGGCGTGGCCTGGCGCCAGTTGCGCCCCACGGCGGAGGCCGTCATGCGGGTGAAATTGACATTGGGCATGACCTTGGTATCGACCAGTGCCAGCACCCGGTTCATTTCGCCGGCCTGAATGGCCTTGTCCGACCTGATGGCATCCAGCACTTCGCTGGAGACGCGCTTGATCAGCGCATCGGGCGCTTCGTCGGCAGCAGCATGCGCAAAAGGGACTGAAGCCAGCAGTGCCAGGCTGAGCGTGGCGGTCAACAAGCGTCCAAGAGTTCTACGGTTCATGGTTTTTCTTTCAAAGTCAAAACAGACAACTATCGGCAGCGGGACAAGCACATTCATGCCCCTCATGGTGATCAGCCGTGCTCTGATGATTATTTTGCAAGCCTGCCAGACGATAGCCGATGAAGTTTTAAGGCAGCCCGGTAAATTTGGTAAAGCTTGTTACGAGGGCTTTATTGTGGCTTCGGTGCCGAGGCCGCAGGCGCACCGGCCGGCGCGGCCTCGGGCAGGTCAAAGCGCTCTTCGGGTTCGATGCGCTCATTGCCACCGATAAGACTCTGGCGGCGCTGCAAATAGGCATCACGGGTAAAGGCGTATTTGTCGAGCGCGGCCTGGTCGAGCAGATCGCCAGCACTGAGCAAACTGGCGCGCGTATCCACCAGCCGCAGGCCCGTCAGGGAATTGCGTACCGGGACATTGTCAACCTGCGACAGCGGATTGCCTTGTAGATCGACCACCAGGCCCGCCGAGTCCCGCACGCTTGACGGACCAAACAGCGGAAGCACCACATACGGACCCGACTTCAGGCCCCAGGTGCCCAGGGTCTGGCCGAAATCTTCCTTGTGCTTGGGAATTTTCAGTTCGCTGGCGACATCAAAAATACCGCCCAGGCCCCAGAGGGTATTGGTCGTGACGCGGAACAAGGAATCCATGGCCTCTGTGGGCTTGGCCTGCAGCACATTGTTGACGAACGACCAGACATCCGAGATGTTTTCAAAAAAGCTGGTCACGCCGGTGCGCACTGGCGCCGGCGTGATGTTCTGGTAGGCCGTGGCCACAGGCTTGAGGACGGCGCGGTCCAGTCCTTCATTGAAGCTGTACACGCTGCGGTTGAAAGGCTCCAGCGGATCGGCCGGGTTGGCCTGCGGGCCGGTTGCGCAGCCTTGCAGCAGGGTCAAAGCCAGGGCCGTGGCGGCCCATCCAGAGGCTTTTTTCAGATTGGTAGGTTTGGTCATTTTTTTTCTGTTGCTCCTGTTGCTGGCAGGGTGGGGGCGGCCCCTGAACTTTCATCGGCTGTCTTGCTGAACAAAAATTGCCCGATCAGATTTTCAAGCACCACGGCAGACTGTGTCTGCCTGATCACGTCTCCTTCCACAAGGTTTTTTTCATCGCCGCCCGCTTGTATGCCAATGTATTGCTCGCCAAGCAAGCCGCTGGTCAGAATTTTCAGCGAACTGTCCTTGGGGAAAGCATAGCGGCCCTGCATGTCCAGCGTGACACGCGCCTGGAAGGTCTGGTCGTTAAAGCTGATCTCCTCGACCCGTCCCACCACCACGCCACCGCTGCGCACCGAAGCCTTGGTCTTGAGCCCGCCAATATTGTCAAATTCGGCCGTGATCTTGTAAGTGGGCTGGAAATTCAGGTTCAGCAGATTCGCGGCCTGCAGTGCCAGAAACAAAATGGCCGCAGCGCCCACCAGGACAAACAGGCCAACCCACACATCAATTTTTGAGCGTTGCATCTAACTTCTTTCCAAACGGTTGAGGACAGTGCCTGCCCGGCTTTCGCGCAGCAAGGGCCTGTCCCACGAATTTTCAAGTCATCACTTCGTGAACATCATCGCGGTCAGGATGAAATCCAGACCCAGAACCGCCAGGGAGGCCACCACCACCGTGCGCGTCGTGGCGCTCGCCACGCCTTCGGGGGTCGGTTGCGCCTCAAAACCCTGCAGCAGCGCGATAAAAGTCACGGTAAAGCCGAACACGATGCTTTTGATGATGCCATTGCCCACATCGCGCCAGACATCGACGCTGCCCTGGATCTGGCTCCAGAACGAACCTGAATCGACACCGAGCATCAGCACCCCGACCATCCAGCCGCCAATCACGCCCATGGCGCTGAACACGGCGGCCAGCAGCGGCATGGTGATCACGCCGCCCCAAAAACGCGGCGCCAAAATGCGCTGGATCGGATCGACCGCCATCATTTCCATGACGCTGATCTGCTCGCCAGCCTTCATCAGGCCGATTTCGGCCGTCAGCGACGTGCCGGCCCGGCCGGCGAACAGCAGCGCCGTCACGACGGGGCCGAGTTCGCGCACCAAGGTGAAGGTGACCAGTTGGCCCAGCGCTTCGGTCGAGCCAAAGCGCAGCAGGGTGTAGTAGCCCTGCAGGCCAAATACAAAGCCGACAAACAGGCCGGAGATGGCGATGATGACGAGTGAGTAATTGCCCAGGAAATGAATCTGGTCACGCACCAGGCCAAAGCGCTTGAAGCTTGAGCCGAATGTCGCCAGAAGCCGCAGGAAAAGCCGGGCGCCGTAGCCCAGCTTGGCCAGCCAGCTGCGGGTGGCGAACCCGACGTCCGCAGGCTTGTACCAGCTCATGATGAAGCTCCGGATTTCAGGGAAACGGCTGTCGATGCGGGACCAAAGTCCTGCTCGACCGTGACCCCGGGATAGTCAAAACGAACCGGACCGTCAGGCAGCGCATGCACATACTGGTAGACCAGCGGGTCGGTGCTTTGGCGCACTTCGTCCGGCGTTCCCTGGGTGGCCACCTTGCCATTGGCCAGGATGATCACATGGTCGGCGATGGCAAAGGTCTGCTCCAGCTCGTGCGAGACAAAAATGCTGGTCAGCCCCAGGCTGTCATTGAGGTGGCGGATCAGCCGCGCCGCCGTTCCCAGCGAAATCGGGTCCAGCCCAGAAAAAGGCTCGTCATACATCACCAGTTCGGGATCGAGCGCAATCGCGCGGGCCAGCGCAATGCGCCGCGCCATGCCGCCCGACACCTCGCTCGGCATCAGGTCGCGCGCGCCGCGCAGGCCCACCGCATTGAGCTTCATCAGCACGATGTCGCGAATCAGGGCTTCGGGCAGGTCGGTATGTTCGCGCAGCGGAAACGCCACATTTTCAAACACGCTCAAATCAGCGAACAGCGCGCCAAACTGGAACAGCATGCCCATGCGCCTGCGGGCGGCGTAAAGCTGCGTCTGATCCATGGGCGTGACGTCCTGGCCGTCAAACAGCAGCGTGCCCGATTGCGCCCGGTTCTGGCCGCCAATCAGGCGCAGGATGGTCGTCTTGCCGCCGCCCGAAGCGCCCATCAGGGCCGTGACCTTGCCCTTGGGCACCGACAGCGAAATGTCATCGAGAATGACACGCTCCCCATAGCCAAAGGTCAGGTGATTCAACTCGACAAGGGAAGTAGAAGATGAGGGCATAGAAAAAACAAAAGCCGGATATTCCGGCTTCTGGATCATAAGGGATTACGCTAATTAGCGCGGCAGGTCGCTGTAGCCCATCAGGAACTCATCGACCGACCGCGCGGCCTGCCGGCCTTCGCGAATCGCCCACACCACCAGGCTCTGGCCGCGCCGGATATCGCCTGCCGCAAACACCTTGGGGACGTTCGTCGCATAGCCGCCGATGAAGTCGGTTCCTGCCCTGGCATTGCCTCGGTTGTCCTTTTCAATGCCGAAGGCGTCGAGCACTGAAGCCACCGGCGAGACAAAGCCCATGGCCAGCAGCACCAGGTCGGCCTTGAGGATCTGCTCCGAGCCCGGCACTTCAACCATCTTGCCGTCCTTCCATTCGACGCGAACCGTTTTCAGGCCGGTGACCTTGCCTTTTTCGCCGATCAACTCCTTGGTCGAGATGGCGAACTCGCGCTCGCAGCCTTCTTCGTGGGACGAAGAAGTGCGCAGCTTGATCGGCCAGTAGGGCCAGGTCATGGGCCGGTTTTCCTCGACCGGGGGCTGGGGCATGAGTTCGAACTGGGTCACGCTGGCCGCGCCGTGGCGGTTGCTGGTGCCGACGCAGTCCGAGCCGGTATCGCCGCCGCCGATCACGATGACATGCTTGCCTTCTGCGCGCAGCTGGCCCTTGACCTTGTCGCCGGCATTGACCTTGTTTTGCTGCGGCAGGAACTCCATGGCGAAATACACGCCGTCCAGTTCGCGGCCGGGAACCGGCAGGTCGCGCGACTGCTCGGCGCCGCCGGTCAGGACCACGGCATCGAAATCTTTTTGCAGCTGCTCGGGCGTGATGGTTTCCTTGGCCCAGTTGGTGACCCTGGAACCCTTGGGCAGGCTGCCGACCATGACGCCGGTGCGAAACACCACGCCCTCGGCCTGCATCTGCTCGACACGGCGGTCGATGTGGATTTTTTCCATCTTGAAGTCGGGAATGCCGTAGCGCAGCAGGCCACCGACGCGGTCGTTCTTCTCGAACAGCGTCACGTCGTGGCCCACGCGCGCCAGTTGCTGGGCAGCGGCCATGCCGGCGGGGCCGGAACCGACGACAGCAACCTTCTTGCCAGTCTTGTGCTTGGCGGGACGGGGCTTGACCCAGCCCTCGGACCAGGCGCGGTCGATGATCGCGTGCTCAATCGACTTGATGCCCACCGCATCGTCGTTCACATTCAGCGTGCAGGCCGCCTCGCAGGGCGCGGGGCAGATGCGGCCGGTGAATTCCGGAAAATTGTTGGTGCTGTGCAGCGTGTCAATCGCGTTTTTCCAGTCGTTGCGAAACACCATGTCGTTGAAATCGGGAATGATGTTGTTGACCGGGCAGCCGCTGTTGCAAAACGGCGTGCCGCAGTCCATGCAGCGCGCGGCCTGCTTGTTGGCCTGCTTGTCGTCCAGGCCGATGACAAATTCCTTGTAGTTCTTCAGGCGCTCCGGGACGGGCTTGTAGCCCTCCTCGATGCGCTCGTATTCCATGAAGCCGGTGATTTTTCCCATGATGAAGTCCTGTGCAATTTTTTAAGCTTTTAATGCCGTTTGCGCATATCCAGCGGGCGCAAGCAGCTATTAATACAATAGCAATACGGTGAACGGGCCAGAGCTTGGTACGGTGCAATGCCGCCCGCGGCGCTGGCCCTGTCCGGCTTATTTGGCGGCCACCGCTTCCTGGTGGTTCGTCGCTACCTGGGCGCTGGTGGTTTCGGTCGCGGCTTCCAGGCGGCGCTCCTGGCGCTCGATCAGGGCGCGCTTGTACTCATTCGGGAAGACCTTCACGAACTTCAGGCGCGACACGCTCCAGGTGTCCAGCAGTTCCCTGGCGCGCTTGCTGCCGGTCCAGCGGTTGTGGTCCTGCAGCAGGCGCTTGAGCTGCTCTTCGTCGCTTTCGCCGGCATGCCAGTCGGATTGGTCATGGGTGTGCTGTTCGGCGGTGGTCACCACGCGGTCCATCGACACCATCGAGGTGTTGCAGCGGGTGGCAAACTGCCCGTCTTCGTCATACACGTAGGCCACGCCGCCGCTCATGCCGGCAGCAAAGTTGCGGCCGGTCTTGCCGAGCACCGCGACCGTGCCGCCGGTCATGTATTCGCAACCGTGGTCGCCCGTGCCTTCGACCACCGTCGTCGCACCCGACAGGCGCACCGCGAAGCGCTCGCCGGCCACGCCGCTGAAGAAGGACTCGCCGCTGGTGGCGCCGTACATCACGGTGTTGCCGACGATGGTGTTCTTGACCGCGTCGCCCCGGAAATCAATGCTCGGACGCACCACGATGCGGCCGCCGGAAAGGCCCTTGCCGGTGTAGTCGTTGGCGTCGCCAATCAAATACAGCGTGATGCCCTTGGCCAGGAAGGCGCCAAACGACTGTCCGCCCGTGCCTTCGAGCTGGATGCGCAGCGTGTCGTCCGGCAGGCCTTCGGGGCGCAGGCGCGTCAACTCGCCCGACAGCATCGCGCCGACGGTGCGGTTGACGTTGCGCGTCACCTCGATGAACTGGACTTTTTCGCCCTTGTCCAGCGCCGCCCTGGATTTTTCAATCAGCCGCATGTCCAGCGCCCGGTCCAGCCCGTGGTCCTGGTTCATCACATGCAGGCGCGGCACATCGGCCGGCACCTGGGGCTGGTAGAACAGGCGGCTGAAGTCCAGGCCGCTGGCCTTCCAGTGCTCGATGCCTTTTTGCATGTCGAGCAGGTCGGGACGGCCGATCAGGTCGTCGAACTTGCGCACGCCAAGCTGCGCCATCAACTGGCGCGCCTCTTCGGCGACAAAGAAGAAGTAATTGACCACATGCTCGGGCTTGCCGCTGAATTTGCGGCGCAGCACCGGGTCTTGCGTGGCCACGCCGACCGGGCAGGTGTTGAGGTGGCATTTGCGCATCATGATGCAGCCTTCAACGACCAGCGGCGCGGTGGCAAAGCCGAACTCGTCGGCGCCCAGCAGCGCGCCAATCACCACGTCGCGGCCGGTTTTCATCTGGCCGTCGGCCTGCACCCGGATGCGGCCGCGCAGGCGGTTGAGCACCAGCGTCTGCTGGGTTTCAGCCAGGCCGATTTCCCAGGGCGAGCCGGCATGCTTGATGGACGACCAGGGCGAGGCGCCCGTGCCGCCGTCGTGGCCGGCAATCACGACGTGGTCGGCCTTGGCCTTGGCCACGCCGGCGGCAATCGTGCCGACGCCGGTTTCGCTGACCAGCTTGACGCTGATGCTGGCGCGCGGGTTGACGTTCTTCAGGTCGTGGATCAGCTGCGCCAGATCTTCAATCGAATAGATGTCGTGGTGCGGCGGTGGCGAAATCAAACCGACACCGGGCACCGAGAAGCGCAGCTGGCCGATGTATTCGCTGACCTTGCCGCCGGGCAGCTGGCCGCCCTCGCCGGGTTTGGCGCCCTGCGCCATCTTGATCTGGATCTGGTCGGCCGACACCAGGTATTCGGCGGTGACGCCAAAGCGGCCCGAAGCCACCTGCTTGATGCGCGAACGCAGCGAGTCGCCATCCTGCAGCGGCAGATCGACCTCGACGACCTTTTCGCCAATCACGCTTTTCAGCGTGTCGCCGCGCTTGATCGGGATGCCCTTGAGTTCCTGGCGGTAGCGGGCCGGGTCTTCACCACCCTCGCCGGTGTTGCTCTTGCCGCCGATGCGGTTCATGGCCACGGCCAGCGTCGCATGCGCTTCGGTGCTGATCGAACCCAGCGACATGGCGCCGGTGACAAAGCGCTTGACGATTTCCTTGGCCGGCTCGACTTCGTCAATCGGGATGGCCTTGGACGGGTCGATCTTGAACTCGAACAGGCCGCGCAAGGTCATGTGGCGACGGTTCTGGTCGTTGACGAGCTGGGCGAATTCCTTGTAGGTGTTCCAGTTGTTGGCCCGCGTGGAATGCTGCAGCTTGGCAATCGTGTCGGGCGTCCACATGTGGTCTTCGCCGCGCACGCGCCAGGCGTATTCGCCGCCGGCGTCCAGCATGTTGCTAAGTACCGGGTCGTCGCTGAAAGCGGCCTTGTGCATGCGCAGGGCTTCCTCGGCAATCTCGAACACGCCCATGCCTTCGACCTGGCTGGAGGTTCCGGTGAAGAACTTGTCAACCGTCTGGCGGTTCAGGCCGATGGCCTCGAACAGCTGGGCGCCGCAGTAGCTCATGTAGGTCGATACGCCCATCTTGGACATGATCTTGGACAGGCCCTTGCCGATGGCCTTGGTGTAGTTGTACACCGCCTTGTCGGTGCTCAGGTCGCCCGGCAGGCCTTTGGACAGCTCGGCCAGGGTTTCCAGCGCCAGGTAAGGGTGAACCGCCTCGGCGCCATAGCCGGCCAGCACGGCGAAGTGATGCACTTCCTTGGCCGAACCGGTTTCGACCACCAGCCCGGCGGTGGTGCGCAGGCCTTCCTTCACCAGATGCTGGTGAATCGCCGAGAGTGCCAGCAGGGCCGGAATGGCCACTTGCGTGGCGCTCAGCGCGCGGTCGCTGACGATCAGGATGTTGTTGCCGCCCTTGATCGCATCGACCGCTTCGGCGCACAGCGACGCCAGCTTGGCCTCGACGCCTTCACGGCCCCAGGCCAGCGGATAGGTGATGTCCAGGGTGTAGCTCTTGAACTTGCCCTGCGTGCGGATTTCGATGTCGCGCAGCTTTTGCATGTCGGCGTTGTTCAGCACCGGCTGGCTGACTTCGAGGCGCATCGGCGGATTCACCTGGTTGATGTCCAGCAGGTTGGGTTTGGGGCCGATGAAGGACACCAGCGACATCACGATGGCTTCGCGAATCGGGTCGATGGGCGGGTTGGTCACCTGCGCGAACAGCTGCTTGAAGTAGTTGTACAGCGGCTTGTTCTTGTTCGACAGCACGGCCAGCGGGCTGTCGTTGCCCATCGAGCCGGTGGCTTCCTCGCCGTTGGCGGCCATCGGCGAGAGCAGGAACTTGATGTCTTCCTGGGTGTAGCCGAAAGCCTGTTGGCGGTCGAGCAATGAAAGTCCCGGCACCGCCGGAGCCGTGACGGCGCTTTCCTTTGTCTTGCCGGTCACGTCGTCCAGCCGGATGCGCAGGTTTTCAATCCACTGCTTGTAGGGCTTGCTGTGCGCCAGCGTCGCCTTGATTTCCTCGTCATCGACCATGCGGCCCTGTTCGAGGTCGATCAGGAACATCTTGCCGGGCTGCAAACGCCATTTGCGCACGATCTTGTGCTCGGGAATCGGCAGCACGCCCGACTCGGACGCCATGATGACCAGGTCGTCGTCGGTGACGCAGTAACGCGATGGACGCAGGCCGTTGCGGTCCAGCGTGGCGCCGATCTGGCGGCCGTCGGTGAACACGATGGAGGCCGGGCCGTCCCACGGCTCCAGCATGGCGGCGTGGTATTCGTAGAAGGCCTTGCGACGCTCGTCCATGGTGGTGTGCTGTTCCCACGGCTCGGGAATCATCATCATCACCGCCTGGCTGATCGGGTAGCCGGCCATGGTCAGCAATTCGAGGCAGTTGTCGAAGGTGGCGGTATCGGACTGGCCGGGAAAGCTGATCGGGTACAGCTTTTGCAGGTCGGCGCCGAGCACCGGCGAAGACATCACGCCTTCGCGCGCCTTCATCCAGTTGTAGTTGCCCTTGACGGTGTTGATTTCGCCGTTGTGCGCGACATAGCGGTACGGGTGGGCCAGCGGCCACTCGGGGAAGGTGTTGGTGGAAAAGCGCTGGTGCACCAGGCCGAGCGCTGAAACGCAGCGAACGTCGGTCAGGTCCATGAAATAGGTGCCGACCTGGTCGGCCAGCAGCAGGCCTTTGTAAACCACGGTGCGGCTGGACATGCTGGGAACGTAGTATTCCTTGCTGTGCGTCAGGTGCAGGCGCTGGATCGCGGCGCTGGCGGTCTTGCGGATCACGTACAGTTTGCGCTCCAGCGCGTCCTGGACGATCACGTCGTTGCCGCGGCCGATGAAAATCTGGCGCAGGACGGGTTCTTTTTCACGCACGGTGGGCGACATCGGCATGTCGCGGTTGACCGGCACATCGCGCCAGCCCAGCAGCACCTGGCCTTCGGCCTTGACCGCGCGCTCCAGCGCCTGTTCGCAGGCCAGGCGCGATGCATGCTCTTTCGGCAAAAACACCATGCCGACGCCGTATTCGCCCGGTGGCGGCAGCGCAACGCCTTGAGCGGCCATTTCTTCACGGTACAGCGCATCGGGCAGCTGGATCAGAATGCCGGCGCCGTCGCCCATCAGCTTGTCGGCACCGACCGCGCCCCGGTGATCGAGGTTTTCGAGAATCTTCAGGGCTTGCTGGACGATGGCATGGCCCTTGTGACCCTTGATGTGGGCGACAAAGCCGACACCGCAGGCATCGTGCTCGTTGGCGCCAGCGTACAAACCGTGTTGTTCAAAATGCTTGATTTCAGCAGCCGTGGTCATGGCAATTCCTTGTCGGTAGCAAGCAGGAGAGGTTGATCGACGTGTCAGTCCTGCTCGCCAGGTGTTTCAAATTTTCAGCAGACGAGCATAGTACATGCCAGCCTTCCATGCAAAAAATTTTAATTGGGGTCAGATTCCAATTAACTCGTCATTTTGATTAATTAAAAATAATAAGGGACACATCAAAATTAATAGCTATAAACCATTCACAGTCGTGTGTATAAGGCAATTTCAGCTTGATTTTTCCAGGCCTAAAGGTCGTCCGGCCAAGGTTTTTTTTACGCGGCGATTTGTCAGCTTTTGCAAATTCACAACAAAGTTTTCATCACCAAGCGCCCAGCCACCGAGTACGGATTGAGTCAGCGCCTCCTGCTGGAGCGGCGTGATGCCTTGGGTGACCAGTCCGGCATAAGCCGCTTCGCGCGAAAATGGGGTGTTGCCCAGAGCCCAGAACAGTGCATGCGGCGTGACCATCTTGTCGGTTCGCAAGCCCACGTAGCGTGCATGACTGGACCAGGGATAGAGCGCAGCCTCCTTGACCAGGCCAGCGCGCACCGGGTTGAGGTCGATGTAAACCATGCAGGCCAGCAAATAGCGCTCGGTGTCTATCACTGTCGAGCGGTAGCGCCCTTCCCACAGGGTGCCCGAACGTCCCTGGCTGTCATTGAAATAGCGTACATAACGCCGGCCAACCGCCTGCATCATCCGCGGCAAGCCCTCCTCGGTGCTGGGCGTGGCAAGCAGATGGAAATGGTTGCCCATGAGCACATAGGCATGCAGCGCAACGCCGAACTTTTGCGCGTTTTCATCCAGAAGCACCAGCAGCATCTGGTAGTCGGCGGTCGATGAAAAAATCGCCTGCCGGTTATTGCCGCGCTGGACGATGTGGTGCGGATGACCGGGAACGGTAAGGCGGGGAAGACGGGCCATGAGCTGCAATGCCGGAAGTTTGCACCATGATAATTTGATCCGGCCGCCTTGCCCTTAACTGATCCAGTCGCTTAGCGGACGATTTTTCCGTCCGGCGTGATGCTGACCAGGTCAATGGCACGAACCGATTCGTATTTTTTTGCCCGCAGGTTGACGCGAAAGCCGCCCACATCGTAATCCGTCATGGAATTAAAGGCTTTTTGCAAGCCTACGCGATCTGGCTTGCCGCCGCCCGCAATGCTGAGGCGCACGCCCTCGGCAAAACATCGGGCCGCAACATAGCCTTCGACACTTTCATAGCTGGGCGCCTGGTCGGTCTGGTTCAGCACAGCCAGGTATTCCTTGATCAGCGGCATGACGGTGCTGCGCGGAGAAGGCACGACTTGGGAAATAACGATGCCGCCAATCTCCTTGCCCAGCGCGCTGAACAAGGGGTCGATGCCCACAACGGAAAAAGCCAGGAACTGTCCGCCGAAGCCGGCCTGCCTCATTTTTCGAATGAAGGCCGCCGATGAATTGAAAAGGCTCGCCAAAATGATGGCCTGGGGCTGGGCTTTCACGATCTGGGCAACTGCAGCATCCACCTTGTCGCTGTTGATCGGTGACAAGGCGCTGGCCACAAGCGGCGGTCGTTTCAGGTCAACCAGTGCCTGGTTGACCGCAGCCAGGCCGGCGCGCCCCATGGCATCGTCCTCGGCAAACACGGCAATACGCTCCTGATTGAGGGTTGCACAGTGGCGCGCCACTTTATAAGCCTCGTCAGCCAGCGCCGGACGGACATGAAACACATTGACAAGCGCAGGATCGTGAAGCGTGTCCGATGCGGCAAAAGGTGCAAAAAACAGGGTTCCAGAAGATTTGGCCACGGCATAAGCCGCATCACAGCTGGCGGTGCCTGCAAAGCCGAACAGGGCATCAACCCCTTCACTGATCAGCTTTTTGGCATTGGCTGCCGCCTTCGCGGGGTCGTACCCGTCGTCAAGCGCCTTGACCGCAATGCTGTAGCCGCCTACCCCGTTGTTGGCATTGAGGGCATCGAAGTAAATCTTTGCACCATTCAGGTAAGCCAGGCCAATCTGGTCAGCCGCACCCGTGAGGGGCACCGACTGGCCAAGCGTCACTTTTCGGCTGGTTTTAAGGGTTTGCGCCCGAAGGGCGGGACTGGCAATCACAGCAGCGGCCGAAACAAGCTTCAGGATCGACTGACGACGATTAAACATGACTCTTTCCTTTTGAGAGAAGGCAGAACATGCAAATCTGAAACCACCTTTTGCTGATTGTTAATGATATTTCAGCATGTCACAAAGGGTGTTGCCCTGGTACCGCGCAATCAATGCAATAAAAGCATAAAGTTCCTGAACATGCAGCGCGGCCGTCAACCCGGAAAAATCGCGTGTCCCTTGAGGCGCTCGTGCTCTTTGGCGGCAAAGCGGTCCGTCATCCCGGCGATGTAATCGGCCACCACGCGCTCCGGTTTTGCGCTGGCGGCGTGAGCGCTGTCGCGGCCGTCAAAGCGGTCAATATGCGCCTGCGGCATTTGTGCCGGGTCGGCCATATAGGCATCGAACAGATCGCGCACGACCTGCTGCGCCGCTTGCGTGGTTTGCACCACCTGTGGGTGACGGTATAGATTTTGTAGCAGGAAGCGCTTGAGAGATGCGGACTGCAAGGCCATTTCATCGGAAAAGCAGACCAGGGCGGCATGTTCGCGAACGGCCTGGACATCGGCTGGCGCCGCCGTTCGAAGTGCTGTCCGGGTGGCATCGATCACGTCGTAAACCTGGGCGCTGAGCATGCGCCGTATAGTTTCAAACAGCAGCCGCCGGCCCTGCAGACCGGGATACACCCCCAGCGTTTCACGCCGATACTGGCTGAACAGCGGCACATCCTCCAGTTGCTCCAGGCTCAGCAGCCCCGAGCGCACGCCATCGTCCATGTCATGGGCGTTGTAGGCGATTTCATCGGCCAGATTGGCCAGTTGCGCTTCCAGGCTGGGCTGCCGCCAGAACGGACCTTCAGCCTGCTCGACAAATCGGTGCGCCACGCCCCAGGGTTCGCGTGCTTCAATATGACGCGCATTGCGTTTTGAGCAATGCTTCAAAATTCCCTCGCGTGTCTCAAAGGTCAGATTCAGGCCATCGTAAGCCGGGTAGCGTTCTTCCAGCGTATCGACGACGCGCAGGCTTTGCAGGTTGTGCTCGAAGCCGGCGCTCTGGGCATTGTGGATTTTCAGGCAGGCATTCAGCGCATCCTGGCCGGCATGGCCGAAGGGCGTATGGCCCAGGTCATGCGCCAGGGCAATTGCCTCCACCAGGTCTTCATTGAGCCGCAGGGTACGGGCGATGGAGCGGCCCAGTTGCGCCACCTCCAGCGAATGCGTCAGCCGGGTGCGAAACAGATCGCCTTCGTGGTTCAAAAAAACCTGGGTCTTGTACACCAGACGGCGAAACGCGGTGGAGTGCACGATCCGGTCGCGGTCGCGCTGAAAATCGGACCGCGTCGGTGCCACCGGCTCGGGAATGCGGCGGCCGCGCGACATAAGCGGATCACAGGCGTAGGCGGCCCAGGTCATAGTTTATGCATCAAAAATGCCTTTTTCGCAACAGGGGTATGCGCAAGCAGCTATCAATTTCATAGTTCATTGCACGATTGACCGATCAGGCGCAGCACAAGTCGATGACTTCACGCACCACGGCATCGGGCGCGGCGCACACGGCGGCCTTGCCCGGTCCGTCAATCACCACGAAGCGAATCTCGCCGGCTTCGGATTTCTTGTCAATCCGCATCAGGTCGAGGTAGCGGCCGGCATTGTCAGTGCTTGAGAGCACCGGCGCCTTGACCGGCAGCCCGGCGCGCTGGATCAGCGTGGTCAGCCGCTGCACAAAGGCCATGTCAATCCGGCCCAGGCGCTGCGACAGATGCGCGGCCATCACCATGCCGCAGCCCACGCCTTCGCCGTGCAGCCATTCGCCATAGCCCAGCCCGGATTCAATCGCATGGCCAAAGGTGTGGCCGAAATTCAGAATCGCCCGCAGACCCGACTCGCGCTCGTCCTGACCGACGACCCAGGCCTTGATCTCGCAGCTGCGCTGAATGGCGTGCGCCAGCGCGGCAGGCTCCTTGGCCAGCAGCGCATCGAGATTGGTTTCGATCCAATCGAGGAAGGCCATGTCGGCAATCGGCCCGTACTTGATGACTTCGGCCAGTCCGGCGCTCAGTTCACGGTCGGGCAAGGTCTTCAGCACTTCCAGGTCGCAGATCACCTGCTGTGGCTGGTAGAACGCGCCAATCATGTTCTTGCCCAGCGGGTGATTGATCGCGGTTTTGCCGCCCACCGACGAGTCCACCTGGGCCAGCAGGGTTGTCGGCACCTGCACAAACGGCACGCCGCGCATGTAGCTGGCCGCCGCAAAGCCGGTCATGTCGCCCACCACGCCGCCGCCGAGCGCAAAAAGGACGGTCTTGCGGTCGCAGCCATTTTCGAGCAGCGCATCAAAAATCAATTGCAGGGTCGGCCAGTCCTTGTGGACTTCGCCATCGGGCAGGGTCACCAGCAGCACCTTGGCATAGTGCGCCTGTAGCGCTTCAGTCAATTGCGCCGCGTACAGGGGCGCCACGGTCGTGTTGGATACCACGAGTGCCGTTGCGGCTTGGGGCAGATGCTGATAGGTCAGTGCATTGGCCAGGAGGGAAGTGCCAATCAGGATGGGGTAGCTGCGTTCGGCCAGTTCAATTTGAACCCGCGCCGTTATTGGGGAAGAATTTGCTTGCATCACCGAAGTGTAGAGGCACTTTCAGGGCAATTGCATTTGAAGAAATTTGAGCGGAAAGGCCAAAAGCTGGTGTTCACTCAAGCATTTTTCATTGCAAGTGAACCTGATGCTGATTCAAGCTTTCTCGATACTGCCCGATCCACGCACTGGTCCTGCACAACGCCATGATCTCAAGGAGATGATCGTGATGACGCTGAGCGCCGTGCTGTGCGGGGCGGACAACTGGGTGGACGTAGCCGAGTGGGCCAGCGATAACGAAGACTGGCTCAAAAAATACCTTGTCCTGGAGCAGGGAACACCCTCGCACGACACGTTCGGGCGCGTCTTTCGCCTGCTGGACGCAGAGGTTTTCGAGCAATGCTTTCGCCGCTGGATACGAGGCATTGCGGGCAATGTCAAAGGCGTGATTGCCCTGGATGGCAAGACGCTGTGCGGCTCGTGCGATGGCGCCAACACGGCGCTGCACATGGTTAGCGCCTTTGCGACAGAAAGCGGCTTGTGCCTGGGCCAGGAGGGCACGCGGGGCAAGGGCCACGAGATTGTGGCCATCAAGGCGCTGCTGGAGGCGCTCACACTCAAGGACTGCACCGTGACCATTGACGCCATAGGCTGCCAGAGGGAAATCGCCGAGAAAATCGTCGGGCAAGGCGGCCACTACCTGCTGGCGCTCAAGGCTAATCAGGGTACGCTCTTTGAGGCGGTGGCGGAGTTCTACGCCGAGGGCCAGAGGCACGGCTTTGGCAGCCTTGCGGTGAGTCGCTTCGAGACGCTGGAAAAAGACCATGGGCGCATTGAGACGCGGCGCCATGTATGGGTGGGCAAGCTCGACTGGATGGAGCCGTCGTTGCGCGATGACTGGAAAAACCTTGCAGGCGTTGGCATGGTCGAGCGCCAGCGCGAGATCAAGGGCAAGGTGTCGGTGGAGCGCACGTTTTACATTGGCTCCGAAGGCATCTCATCGGCCCAGACGCTGGCCAATGCGGCACGGGGGCACTGGGGAATTGAGAACCGCCTGCACTGGGTGCTCGATGTCACGTTCCGCGAGGACGAGTGCCGGGTGCGCACAGGCCATGCCCCGCGCAATCTCTCGACGATAAGAAAGTTCGCTTTGACGCTGCTGCGCCAAGACCAGCAGTACCCCAAACGCAGCATGCGAAGCCGCCGCAAAACCGCTGACCGACTCACCGATTACAGGGAATCACTCCTGGACCTTCAGCCTCGGGGTTAAATGCAATTGCCCTGGAGGCACTTTCAGCATGGCTGGGCAGGTCAGGCTTTTGCGCTATGGCCCTGGAACGATGCCCGCCAGTTCCAGCTGCATGCTGATCATGTTAACCAGCGTGGAGACCGAGGGACGGCCAGTTTCAATGACGAAGTGGGCCGTTTCCCGGTACAGCGGATCACGCTGGGCATACAAATCGCGCAGACGGCCGAGGGGGTCGGCGACCTGCAGCAGAGGACGGCTGACATCATGGCGCAGGCGGCGAAACAGCTCTTCGGGCGAAGAACGCAGGTACACCACATGGCCCCGGTCATACAGGCGCTGACGGTTGGCCGGGCGCAACACCGACCCGCCGCCGGTGGAGAGCACACCGCTCGCCATTCCGGTCAGCTCATCAATCACCGATTCCTCGACATCGCGAAAGCTGGCCTCCCCCTCCCGCTCGAAGTAATCCCGGATGGAGCAGCCGAGCCGCTCCTCGATGACATGGTCGGAGTCGAGAAAAGAAAGTTTCAGCCGCCGTGCGAGTTGCCGCCCGACGGTGGATTTACCGGAGCCGGGTAGGCCGACCAACGCAATAGTCAATTCGAGTTAGTGCACAGCGTTGAAACACCAAATGGACTTCTTACGCCAGCAGGGGGAGCTGTTTCATCAGTGAAGTCTGGTGCAGATCCATTCAATGCAAAGAGAATTGACTGCCTTGACTCGGTACCACCTACGGATGCTCGTGCAGCGATACGAACTCTTACCCATGGGGCATATTGTTCGCCGTACTGAAGATTAAGCGTTGCGCGCCCCGATGTATCAGTTGTCACATTTCCAGGAGCCGCAACAACTACATTGCCCGGTGTCAATTGACGATCACCATTCGTATCTTCCGTTGCATTATTATCCACGCGAATACCGAGCACTCCATCTCCATTGAGGTCTTCATTAGGACATACTGTTGGCATTGCAGCGTAAGTCCAGACAGTACCATTCCACGCCAGCGCTCCTTTGTAGTACTCCTCCGGAATAACAGCCAAGGTTACTTGCTGATTACCCACTGCCACACCATTTGCATCAGTAACATACACGGAGAATGGCTTACTGTAGGTTGTCTCATCCAGATTGGAAATAGTATTACCAAAGCCTAAAGTAATAAAAAGTGCCTGACCATTAACTGTCAGAGAAGTTGTTGAACGAATTGCAGTTGAGGCGACCTCTGCTTGAATAAGAACACCATTTGCAGGAGTTGATGTTGCACCAGGAATAAACTGAACCTGAGCCCGACCATTCGCATCGGTCGTTGCAACTCCAGGAGACAATGTTCCATTACTAATATCCTGCAGAGTTGAGAAATTCACTTGTCTGTTTGCCACAGAATTTCCAGCATCGTCACGTACGACTGCTTCAATTGTGCTTTGATTGGCCGTTCCTGAGGGGTTTGGCAAAACAGCGCCAGGATTGGCCTGCACCACAATGGTTGCGGGTGTGGTAGCCACAAACTGTACAGGCAGATTAACTTGTCCCACTCCCACGATCTGCGCAATCACTACAGCAGGACCCGCTGTGGTCGATGACAGCGTAGCAGAAGCTGCTCCAGACGCATTGGTTACAGCATTCGCTGTTGTGAAGCTTCCACGGGTAGTGCTAAATGCTACAGTTTTTCCTGAAACACCAACGCCTGAAAGTTTATATTGGACAGTTACGACCTGTGATGATCCAACTGGTATTAACGTATTGCTAGAAGGGCTTAGTGTAATAAAGTCTATTGCACTAATAATCACTGCTGTGGTTGCACTGGAACCTAGACCTGAAACTTTTAGAGTCTCAGCGCCTGCAATGTTTGGGGTGTACATGAAAGTTGCATTACCCGAGGAATCTGTAACTAACGAATTCGGAGCAAGCGCATTACCTAAAGCAGAATTCACAGCAATCGATGCTCCGTTAATTGGATTGCCAGATGAATCAACTGCTCTGACGGTGTACTGTGCGGCAGATCCACCAACTTGCAGCGATCCAGAACCAGCTATTGAAATGCGAGTCCCAGTCACCGGAATAACTACATTTCCCGAGGCTGTACCAGCAGTAACAGTCACAGTAATATCCCGAATAGCTTTGTTACTTCCTGCGCTCAGCTTTGCCGTCACTGCGCCACTATCGTCTGTAACTAACGAAGGAGACTGCAAAGTACCTGACGAAGCTGAGAATGATACCGTTTGGCCAGCCATTCCTACATTGTTACCATTCTTGATAAAAGCAGTAATTACAGCCTCAGAACCAGCAGATTGAAGCGTATTGCTTGATGTCAAGACCTCTATAGAAGCAGGTTTTTCAGCAGGAGTTGTTACAACCGGCGTAGTTACTACCGGTGTAGTTGATTCCGCTCCCCCACCACCGCAGGCCACTAAAGCGATAGCCAAAGCAGCAACCGACAAATATTTAAAAAACTTCATTTCACTCTTTCCGTACTTCAGAGAATAAATTCCACTTACCGCGCAGCAGCCCGGTCCGTAATCATTTTCGGCGTAATAAATACCAGCATTTCCTGCTTTCTGGACGTGCGCTCCCGGCTCTTGAACAGGTTACCAAGGTAAGGCACATCGCCAAGCAATGGAACTTTGACTTCATTATTGGTTTCTTCAAGCGTGAAGATTCCGCCAATCACGACCGTGCCGCCATTTTCAACCAGCACCTGGGTCTGAATATGTTTGGTGTCGATGGCAATACCGGCTGCAGTGGTTTCGCCGCGACTGTCCTTGTTCACGTCGAGGTCAAGAATGATGTTGCCTTCTGGCGTGATTTGCGGCGTGACTTCCAGTTTCAAATTGGCCTTGCGGAAGGCCAGGGACGTGGCACCGCTGGAGGTGGCGGTCTGGTACGGAAACTCGGTGCCTTGCTCGATCAGCGCCTTGGTCTGGTCTGCCGTGACAACGCGCGGGCTGGAAACAATCTTGCCCTTGCCGTCTGCCTCCAGCGCCGACAGTTCGAGGTTCAAGAATCGGTTCGCCGATGCATTGAAAATCGACACTGCGAATGAGGAGGCGGCATTCGCAACACCCAGGGTTGAAGCGGGGAAGCTGACAAAATTGCCGCTCGTATCCGCAACCGTCGCACCATAATTGGTGCCCAATGAGACATTGGTATTGCCCCTTGTCAGGGCGCCGGCTGCACCAATCGTCCCACCGCCCAATCTAACACCCAGAGACCGGCCAAAAGTATCCGAAGCTTCAACGATGCGCGCCTCAATCAACACCTGTCGAACCGCAATATCAAGCTTGGCAATAAAACTTTGCACCTGTTCCAGCCGCGAAGGAATATCCGTCACGAACAACTGATTCGTGCGCGGCTCGGCAATGACGCTTCCTCGATTGGACAATATCCGGGCCGTGGTCGCGCCAGTACCGCCAGCCGATATCTGCGCTGCAATTTCACTGGCCTTGGCATAGTTGATCTGGAATGACTGCGTACGCACCGCTTCCAGGTTCTGTATGGCAGCGCGAGCCTCCAGTTCCTGCTTGTCCTTGGCGGCCAGTTCGTCTTTGGGGGCGATCAGCAAAACATTGCCAGTCTTGCGCATTCCCAAACCCTTGGCTTGCAAAATAATATCCAGGGCCTGGTCCCACGGAACGTCTTTCAGGCGCAAAGTCACAGACCCGGTTACGGTATCCGAGGTGACGACGTTGAAATTGGTGAAGTCGGCAATAACCTGCAGCAGCGACCGGATTTCAATGTTCTGGAAATTCAACGACAGCTTTTCGCCATTGAAGCCTATGCCTTGGGTCAACTTGCTGGTATCCACCTTTTGCGCACGCACTTCCAGCACGAACTGATTGTCGCTCTGGTAAGCACTTTGCTCCCACTGACCCGTGGGCTCGACCACCATGCGAACCTTGTCGCCCACCTGGGTGGTGGTGACAGTTTGGACCGGTGTGCCGAAATCAGTGACATCCAGGCGCCGGCGCAGGCCCTCGGGCAATGCAGTTTTCAGGAACTCCACCACCACGGTTTTACCCTGCTGGCGAATATCAACACCAACTTCGTTATTGGGCAAGGCCACGACAATGCGGCCTGAGTTATCAGGGCCACGGCGAAAATCGATGTCCTTCAACGGAAGCGTGTCACGGTTACGGCTTTCGGCAAATACGGGCGCCGCCGCCACGGAAGGTGCTGCCACAGCCTGGGAATCCAGAATGATCAGCAGCGACTTGCCCTGTATTTCGGCCTTGTAGGAGGTAGGCGTCTTCAGATTGAGCACCACCCGGGTGCGCTCACCGGCCTGGATCACATTGGCTGAACGCATGTTACCCAGGTTGATTTCAATGGCTGACCGCCCCAGCGAATTGCTGATACCTTGAAAGTCGAGTGCGATGCGGGCAGGCGCCTGAATGCTGAAACCCGTCGGAACTTCTGCCAGAGGTTCGGCGAGTTCGATCCGAATCACTTCCGAGCCACCCTGCACCGAGCCTGAAACAGCCTGGATTGAATTTTCTGCCTTTGCCAGCAGGGGCATGGCACTGGCCACGACCATCGCACTGAATAATGCACGGCGCACTACACGTCCAAGCAAACGCGGCAGACTCTCTTGCCCTCTCGCCTCCGCTGCCAATCCCGCTATCTGCTTGTTCATTTCGTTTCCTCTAAAAGCTGTAAAGTCGCCGGCCGCTCTGTCCATTCGCCTGCTGCGTCCTGTACGATTTCACGCAATACAACACTGGCTTCCGTCACGGCGGTAATGCGGCCATAGTTTTGGCCGAGATAATTGCCGACTCGTACCTGGTAGATCAGGTTGTCAACCCGCACCAGCGCGACTGGCTTACCGGCTTTCGTCAGGCTGCCGACCATGGCCACGGTGTCCAGCGGAGTTGCCTCCAGCGGTTCCTTGCGCCGGCTAAGTTCTGGCGTAATCAGTGCTGCGTTGGCAGTAGCCTGGCTGGAATCCCGTTTCAGCGCCTGCACCAGTTTTTGCTTGCTGAAAGGCTCGATTGAACCTTCCTGGCCATAGGTTTGCGGCGTGAATTTGATGGGTTCATGCAAAGGAGCGATTTGGGGCCGGGCTGCATTGCGCTGGACGGTCATCCATTGCTGCAGTTCCTCCTGATCGGACGAACCACAACCCGAAAGGCTGAGCAGGCCGAGTATCAGCATATAGATCATGGCATGGTGATTACGGCTCATTTTTTTACCCCATCTGCCGGGGTATTCTTACGCTGCAAGGCGACTTCTTCATCGTCCAGATAGCGAAATGTTTTTGCCGTGGCTTCCATGACCAGATTGCCATCTTTCGCAGGGGTAATGGCAATATTGTTCAGCGTCACAATGCGTGAGAGGTTGGCAATATCAGCTACAAAAGCGCCGATGTCGTGGTAACCACCCGTCACACTGAGTGCAATAGGCAACTCGGCGTAATAGTCCTTCACCAGAACCTGACCCGGCCGGAAAAGTTCAAACTGAAGGCTGCGACCCAAACCTGCCTGGTTGATATCGGAAAGCAATGCATCCATTTCAGCTTTGCTGGGCAACTGTTTTTCAAGTTGTGTCACATACTGCTGGACTTGCTCACGCTGCTTTTTCAAGGCCTCCAGATTAACCGCTTGTGTCAGCTTGCTGGTGTAGTCTCCCCTGAGCTGGACTTCCTTGGCTTTTTCTGCCGTCAGTTCTTCATCAGAAGCGCTCAACCACATAAACCAGAGCGCAACCACAACCGCGACGGTCACGGCAGCACACAGCAGGTAACGGGGAAAGCTGGGCCAAGAAGCCGGATCATTGGGATCGAGGCCGGTGAATTGGTTCTGGATGCGGCCTTGGAGGGCTGCAAAATCGATAGCGGGTCTGGAAATTTTTACCATGATCAGTTCATTCGCGCTGCATCAAATCTTGGCCGTAGCAGCAGAAGACGCTGTTTCTTTTTGATCACTGGCCCGTTTGATCTCCACGCGCATTGAAAAATTGGAAACGCGCCGCTGGTCGCGCTGGCTTAATGTCACCGTACCAGCCGTAATTTCCACCAACTCCGGTTTGGCCAACCATGGGCTGTTGTTTGAGAAATTACGAAGCAATTCTGAAACACGTTCATTCGACTGGGCAATACCGGTCATTAGGACGATCTGGTTCTCTTGCTTCAAGCTGTTGATATACACGCCGTCAGGCAGTTGCTTGACAAGTTCGCTCAACAAATACACCGGGAGATTGCGGTTTCCCTGCAGATCCTCGACAGCTGTCTGACGCGCCTTGAGCGATGTAATCTCTGCCTGCAAGGTCGCAATATCCTTGATCTGCTCATCCAGGCGGGAAATTTCTGATTGCAAAAAGGTATTTCTTCCTCGCTGGCTTTCAATTTGGGCTGAGTACCAGGAATACATGGCGCCACAGACCAGAACACCGGCCAGCGCAGCCAGGCCAAGAGTTGCAAAAAAAACTTCACGCCGGCGTTTTCGGGCAGCTTCACGGTGTGGAAGCAGGTTGATCAGAATCACTGTACAAACCTTCGCAAAGCCAGGCCACAGGCAGTCAGGTAACAGGAGGCTTCACGCCGCATCCTTTTTTCGATGACGCCGCTGCCAATTTCCATGCCATCAAAAGGATTCACCAGCAGGCAGGCAAAGGATGTCTGCTTCGTTACCGACTCCGTCAGTCCCTGCAATGAAGATGAACCGCCTGCCAGCATCACGTAATCGACCCGGTTATAGGGTGTGCTGGTAAAGAAGAACTGGAGCGCACGACCAATTTCCTGCGTCATGTTTTCGACAAACGGCTTCAGAACCCCCGACTCGTAGTCTTCAGGAAGTTCGCTGCCACGTTTTTTGGTTTCTGCCTCTTCAAGCGAGAATCCGTACTGCCTGACGATCAACTGGGTCAGTTGCGCACCGCCAAATGCCTGATCGCGCTCGTACAGAACCTCATCATTCCGGATGACTTGCATGCTGGTGGTCAGCGAACCGATCTCAAACAGTGCAACCATGGTGTCCACACCTTTGTTGGGCATGTTTTCGATCAGCCGTGCCGTGGCAAAGCGCGAAGCATACGATTCGACATCCACCACGACGGGCTTGAGTCCCGCAGCTTCAGCCAAGCCCTGCCTGTCCTGGACTTTTTCTTTTCGCGAAGCAGCAATCAGTACCTCAACATCTCCACTGGAAGTTGCGCTGGGGCCCAGCACACAAAAATCAAGGCTGACTTCATCGAGTGAAAATGGGATGTATTTATTGGCTTCGGATTCAACCTGAATTTCAAGCTCGGCCTCACTAAGCCCTCCTGGCAGGATGATTTTTTTACTGATGACGGCCGAAGGCGGCAGCGCCATGGCCACGTTTTTGGTACGTGTGCCGCTCTTTTTCACCACACGGCGAAGCACTTCAGCAACTTCGTCGAATTTTTCGATGTTGCCATCGGTGACCCATCCTGTTTCCAGGGGTTCAATGGCGCAGCGGTCAAGAACCAGGTTGCCGGCCTTGTCGCGGCTCACCTCGACCAGCATGACACTGGACGAACTGATATCCACACCCAGCAAAGGGGGTTGTTGACGGTTGAATAACGATCCCAGTGAGATCAAAGGGTGCCCCAAATGACGGCTACTATGTAACCAGCTTGCTTAAAAAAATCTCCTGAATGTTAGCAGCAAGGCCTCTGAGGAGTAACAATTTCTCTTCAACAAAACAAGATGTACGTTGTCAAAAGCAGACGTTCTTTAGGGATACTTCCCATGTAAAAGCCTGCTTTTTGATGTAACAGTGTAAATCCCATACGACTGCTTGATACACATCTGTTTTAGGAATTTTTATAATGCTGATGCGACTTTATGATTGACCTTGATGCCCTCTTCTGCTCAGAAACCTGATTCCCGATCCAAATCCAGCGCGGCAAAGCGGCCATCTTCCTGGTTGCGCTCCCTTGTGAAGTTCTTTCTGGGCAGCATTGGGCTGGTGCTGGCGGTCATTGCTGGGCTGGCGATTTTTCTGGCGGTTGCGCTGGCAGTGGCCTATCCCAACCTGCCGGATATTTCAGCCCTGTCAGACTACCGCCCCAAGCAGCCACTGCGGATTTACACGGCCGACAACGTGATCATTGGAGAGTTCGGCGAAGAGCGCCGCAGACTCACGCCCATCGATGAAATTCCGCAAATCATGAAAGATGCGGTGCTGGCCATTGAGGATGCACGCTTTTTCTCGCATGGCGGGGTTGACTACCTGGGTGTTGTCCGGGCAGCTCTTGCCAATCTGGGCCGGGCAAAAAGCCAGGGGGCTTCAACCATCACCATGCAGGTCGCCCGCAATGTCTATCTGACGGCCGAGAAAAGTTATACCCGCAAAATTTATGAAATTTTGCTGACCTTCAAGCTGGAGCATTCCCTGACGAAGAACCAGATTCTTGAGATCTACATGAATCAGATTTTTCTGGGAAATCGCTCTTACGGCTTTGCAGCCGCTTCGGAAACCTATTTCGGCAAGCCACTCAAAGACGTCAGCATTGCGGAAGCGGCCATGCTGGCCGGCCTGCCAAAAGCGCCTTCGACCTATAACCCCATCGCCAACCCCACCCGTGCCAAAACACGTCAGCTCTACATCATTGAGCGCATGGAACAAAACGGGTTCATCACGGCCCAGCAGGCCAAAACAGCCAGGGAAGAAGAACTTCAGATCAGGACGGGACGCAATGCCGGGCGGGTGCATGCTGAATATGTGGCTGAAACCGTGCGGCAACTGGTGTTCAGCCAGTACGGAGAAGAAACCTATACGCGCGGACTGAATGTCTACACCACACTGAAGTCCACCGATCAGACCGTGGCCTACAAAGCCTTGCGCAAAGGCATCATGGATTACGAACGCCGGCAAATTTACCGGGGTCCCGAGAAATTCATCGACCTGCCGTCAAACCCCCAGGAAACCGAAGATGCGATCGATGACGCACTGGCCGACAACCCTGACAACGGCGACATCATGTCTGCCGTGGTGCTGGAAGCCAGCCCCAAACGGATCCTGGCGATGCGCCTGAACAGTGAAAAGGTCACCATCACCGGCGAAGGCCTGCGGCCTGCACAGTCGGGTCTGGCCGACAAGGCGGGCCCGAACATCAAAATTCGCCCCGGCGCACTGATCCGGGTGGTCAAAACACCGAAGGATACCTGGGAGATTACCCAATTGCCCGAAGTGGAAGGTGCCTTCGTGGCAATGGACCCCCGGGATGGAGCCGTGCGCGCACTGATAGGCGGATTTGATTTTGAAAAAAACAAGTTCAACCACGTCACCCAGGCCTGGCGCCAGCCCGGCTCCAGCTTCAAGCCTTTCATTTATTCGGCAGCGCTGGAAAAAGGCTTTACCCCGGCCACGGTGGTCAATGACGCGCCGCTGTTTTTCGATGCGGGCGTCACCGGCGGCCAACCGTGGGAGCCTAAAAATTATGACGGCGGCTTCGAAGGCCCGATGAGCTTGCGCACAGCCCTGAAGAAATCAAAGAACCTGGTATCGATCCGCATCCTGCAGTCCATAGGCGCCAAATACGGCCAGGAATGGGTCACGCGCTTCGGCTTCGACGCCGACAAGCACCCCGCCTACCTGACCATGGCGCTGGGCGCCGGTTCGGTCACGCCGATGCAGATGGCAACCGGCTACTCGGTTTTTGCCAATGGCGGCTACCGCGTCAACCCTTACCTGGTCACGAAAATCACCGACCAGCGTGGCAAGGTGCTGCTCGAAGTCACCCCACCGGCGCTGAACGAGTCGATGCGGGGCATCGATGCGCGAAATGCTTTCATCATGGACAGCCTGCTGCAGGAAGTGGCACGCTCGGGCACGGCTGCCAAAGCCCAGGCCATGCTCAAACGGCCGGATATTTTCGGCAAGACCGGCACCACCAACGATTCGATTGATACCTGGTTTGTCGGCTTTCAGCCCACGCTGGCGGCAGCCGTCTGGATGGGCTACGACACGCCCAAAAAGCTCGGCGACCGCGAAACCGGCGGAGGCCTGAGCCTGCCGATCTGGATCAATTTCATGGAATATGCCCTCAAGGGCGTGCCCGTCACCGAATACCAACCGCCCGAAGGCGTGGTGAACCTCAATGGCGAGTGGTATTACGAGGAGTACGCCAAAGGCGCGGGTATCAGCAGCGTCGGCATGCAGCCAGACGCAGGAGCTTCCAGCACGGAAACGGTGCCTGGAGCGGCTGGCGGTATTCAGGTGTTGCCGCCTTCCGATGAGAAAAAACGGATTCTGGATCTTTTCAAAAACTGATCAGTCCCTTGGGCCGTGTCGTGTATAAAAAACGGACCCGTGAGGTCCGTTTTTTCTGGGCGTTCCGATGGATCAGGCAGTGGCGAAAAAAACCAGCGGCTGGCCCGCCTGTTCACTGGCATAGCGCGACAAATTGGCAAAAAATTCGCTGGAATCCTTGGTATCTGTCCACTGCTCGCCATTGAATTTGTAGTGAAACCCGCCCGCCCTGGCTGCCATCCAGATTTCCTGCAGCGGTTTTTGCAGGTTGATGATGATCTGGCTGCGGTTGGAAAAAGTCAGGGTGATCATGCCGCCGGTGCGCTGGTTGTCGATGTCCACGTCGCTCTCGTCATTGAGCCGGTCGCATGCCTTTTCGATAGCCTTGAGCACACTCTCGGCCTGATTCTGGTATTCAAGGTCCGTCATTACAATCCTATTTATGGTTTTTTCACCCCGAATTCTAGGCCGGCTTTATGCTGTTGTTTGCAGGCATGGTCTTATTGCCGCTGTGGCGGGCGCCGCAGTGCTGTCCGGCTGTGGACAGAAAGGCCCCTTGTTTCTGCCAGTGCCACCGCAAATGCCGCAGCCCCTGGCCATGCCACCCGGCCTTTCCCAGACGCCTGCGGGAGTGACTGCACCGGCTCCGGCGGCATCAGCCAGCAAATAGCCGCCCAGACTTTTGCGATCAATGCATTCTCCTGCCCCAGCCGGACTGCGGCAGCAGGCTCAACCTTGCTGCAATGCCCGCCCCCTTCTTCAATCGTCCCTTTAGAACCAGCTCCATGACACTGCCAGCCCTTCCCGGTCATCCCCATTTTGCGTACCGTGACAACGCGCTGTTTGCCGAAGATGTGCGCACCAGCGAACTGGCTGCGACCTACGGAACGCCTCTGTTCATCTATTCAAAAACTGCCATGCTGTCGGCGCTGGCGTCTTACCAGCGCGGTTTTGAAGGCCGGGATGCGCAAATTTGCTACGCCATGAAGGCGAATTCCTCATTGGCGGTGTTGCAGGTGTTCGCCCGCGCGGGCTGCGGCTTTGACATCGTGTCGGGCGGCGAACTCGAACGGGTGCAGGCTGCGGGCGGTGATCTGAAGAAGGTCATTTTTTCCGGCGTTGGCAAAACCCGCACTGAGATGCGCCAGGCGCTGGCGGCAGGCATTGGCTGCTTCAATGTCGAAAGCGAGGCCGAGCTGGATGTACTTTCGCAGGTGGCTGTTGCCATGAAGCTAAGGGCGCCGGTCAGCATCCGCGTCAATCCGAATGTTGATCCGAAGACGCACCCTTATATTTCAACCGGCCTGAAGGGCAACAAGTTCGGCGTCGCCCATGAGGATGCCCTGCGCATTTACCAGCATGCCGCTTCGCTGGAAGGCCTGAAGGTTGTCGGCATTGATTGCCATATCGGCTCGCAGATCACCGAGGTCACGCCGTACCTGGATGCGATGGACCGGGTGCTTGACCTGGTGGCTGCGATTGAAGCGGCCGGCATTGCGCTGGCGCACATCGACTTTGGCGGTGGACTGGGCATCAACTACAACAACGACATGCCGCCCGAAGCGGACGAGCTGTGGCGGCAGCTGCTGGCCAAGCTGGACGCGCGTGGCTATGGCGGCAAGAAGCTGATGATCGAGCCTGGCCGCTCGCTGGTCGGCAATGCCGGCATCTGCATCACCGAAGTGCTCTACCTCAAGCCCGGCGAGCAGAAGAATTTCTGCATCATCGACGCCGCCATGAACGACCTGCCCCGCCCGGCCATGTACCAGGCTTTCCATGCCATCGTTCCCGTCGAACGGGCCGCAACGGAAACTGCCGGTGTGATTTACGACGTGGTCGGTCCTGTCTGCGAAAGCGGCGACTGGATCGGCCGTGACCGCGTCCTCGATGTGGCTGCCGGCGATCAGTTGGCCGTCATGTCGGCCGGGGCTTATTGCATGAGCATGGCCAGCAACTACAACACCCGGGGTCGTGCCGCCGAACTGCTGGTCGATGGCGACCTGGCCCGGCTGATTCGTGCGCGCGAAACGGCTGCGGATACGTTCCGGGGCGAACTGTTGATGCCTTGACGACGGGTTGAGGCGCCAACAGCCTATTTTCAGCATTAAAAATGGCTTTTGCGCTTGGTACACGGGCGCAGCCAGCTACTTTTTTTATAGCATCAAGGCATCAATGAACGCCGACTACCGCGTTGTTTGAAACCCGTCGCCGTGCCTTGGCCCTGTGATTCCATACCCGCCAGCCCAGCAGCATGGCCACGATGACGGCATACACAAACACTTCAAAAAAGTTGTTTTTACCGGCGCGCATCCAGAAGAAATGCAAAATTCCCAGGCCGGCGATCAGATAAACCAGCTTGTGCAGCAACTGCCAGCGCTTCGCCCCCATGGCCTTGATGGCCGCGTTGAACGAAGTCGCCGCCAGCGGCGTGAGCAGCACAAAGGCAGAAAATCCGACCAGGATGAAGGGCCGCTTGGCGATGTCCCTGGCAATATCGGCAAGCTCAAAACTCATGTCGAACCAGCTGTAGCTGAGCAGGTGAAGCACGACATAAAAATAGGCAAACAGGCCCAGCATGCGGCGAAAACGCGCCAGCGCCGGCGTGCTGGTGATGACGCGCAAGGGCGTCACGGCCAGCACGATGCAGACAAAGCGCAGCGTCCAGTCGCCCGTGGCGCGAACCAGAGCTTCGGCCGGATTCGCCCCCAGCTGGTCACTCCATGCCGCGTAGAAGAGCCACGCGAACGGCAACAGGCAAGCGATGAAGATCAGCGGCTTTGCCGCCGGGTGCAGCAACCATTTTTGCCGCCCCGCCATCTGGCCAGCCATCAGAAATTCTTCTTGAGGTCCATGCCCGCATACAGCTGGCCAACCTGCGCTTCATAGCCGTTGAACATCAGCGTCTTGCGCTTCTTGGCGAACAGCCCGTCCTCGCCAATGCGCCGCTCGGTGGCCTGGCTCCAGCGCGGATGGTCCACCACGGGGTTCACGTTCGAATAAAAGCCGTACTCCTGGGATGCCGCCTTGTTCCAGGCGGTGCGCGGCTCCTTGTCGGTGAAGCGGATCTTGACGATGCTCTTGCCGCTTTTAAAACCGTATTTCCAGGGCACGACCATGCGCACCGGCGCGCCGTTCTGATTGGGCAGCACTTCGCCGTACATGCCAAAGGTCAGCAGCGCCAGCGGATGCATCGCCTCGTCAAGGCGCAAGGCCTCGACGTAAGGCCACTCCAGCACGCGGGAACCGACAAACGGCATGGTCTTTGGGTCGGCCAGCGTGATGAACTCGACGTATTTGGCGCTGCCCAGCGGCTCGACCTTTTTGATCAGCTCGGACAGCGAATAACCGACCCAGGGAATCACCATCGACCAGCCCTCGACACAGCGCAGGCGATAGATGCGTTCTTCCTGCGGACTGAGCTTGAGCAGCTCTTCAAGCGTGAAGGTTTTTGGATTCTTGACCAGCCCTTCGACCGCAACCGACCAGGGCTTGACCGGCAGCGTCGCGGCATTCTTGGCCGGGTCGGCCTTGTCGGTGCCGAACTCGTAGAAGTTGTTGTAGGTCGTCGCGTCTTTGTAATCGGTGACTTTTTCCATCGTCACCGCGCCGGCAACGGCCGATTTAGCGCCCGCCAAGGCCGTCAGCTTGCCGGGCTTCGGTACGGCCTGCGCCAGTGCATCGCGGCCCGCCCAGCTGGCCAGTGCTGCGCCCGCCGTTCCCGTGGCCATGAGCTTGATCAGGTCACGCCGACTCTGGTAAATGCCCTGCGGCGTGATTTCGCTGGGAACCGCGTGGTTGAATCCGTGGGCGTTGGTCTTGATGAGCATGATGAATGTCCTTGAAGTACTGGATGTACGTTGGTCGTGGTACGCAGCGAGTTCTTACAAGGATTCAGTTTTTTGCTACAAGGTTCCGTAACTGTGCAGGCCCGACAGAAACATGTTGACGCCCAGGAAGGCAAAGGTGGTGACCAGCAGGCCCACCAGCGCCCACCAGGCCGCCACGGTGCCGCGCAAGCCCTTCATGAGGCGCATGTGCAGCCAGGCGGCGTAGTTGAGCCAGACAATCAGCGCCCAGGTTTCCTTCGGGTCCCAGCTCCAGTAGCCGCCCCAGGCCTCGGCCGCCCAGAGCGCGCCCAGCACGGTCGCAATCGTGAAAAAGGCAAAACCGACGGCAATCGCCTTGTACATCACGTCGTCCAGCACTTCCAGGCTCGGCAGGCGCGCGGCAATGTGCTTGCGGCCCAGCAAGATGCCGCCAGCAATCAGGCCGGCCACCAGCAGGTAACCGATCCAGTAATGGCTGCCGCCGGCCTCCAGTGGCGACTTGCGGAAAACAATCGGCACGAAGCACAGCACCACGCCCAGCAGCCACAGGGGCGTGAGCCTGTACCAGCGGGTTTCATGGGCCTGCTGCTTGACGTGGTAGGACAGCGCCACCATGGCCGCCAGCGAGAACATGCCGTAGCCGATGAAATTGGCCGGCACATGCAGCTTCATCCACCAGCTTTTCAGGGCCGGCACCAGCGGCTGGATTTCATGGGCTTCACGCACCACGGTGTACCAGAGCAAAAATCCGACCGCGCCGCTGACCACCAGCATGACGAATGCGCCCAGCGCGCGGGTCTTGTACTCGGCTTCAAAGTAAAGGTAAAACGCCGCCGTCATCCAGCAAAACAGCACGAACACCTCGTACAGGTTGCTGACCGGGATATGCCCGATGTCGGCGCCGATCAGGTAGCTTTCATACCAGCGCACCAGCGTGCCGATCAGCGCCATGCCAACGCCGACCCAGGCGATTTTGGAACCCAGCGACTCCAGCGTGGCGCTGTGGCTGGAGCCGGTGCTGGTCGGCGTGTTGCCGGCGAACATGCCCAGCCAGTAAAAAATCGTGCTCATGAAAAACAGCACGCTCATCCACAAAATGGCCGACTGGCTGGACAGGAAATACTTGAGCCAGAACACCTGCTCGGCCCGCGCCAGGTCGCCCTGGTAGGACGCGATGCCCAACAGCGCGAAACCGGCGACGACCGCCATGAGCAGGCGCAAGGGCCGCCAGAACCAGCCCATGGCAATGGTGGCCGGAATGGCCGCGAACAAAATACCCTTCTCATAGACATCCATGTAGGCGCTGTAGCGGGCAAAGGCATACAGGAAGCCGCCCGCCACCAGCACGGCAAACACCCAGTCGAGCGCATTGCGGCGGGCAAAGTAACCTTCGTTCAGGCTGAGCGTGCTGTTGCCGCGCCCGGCCGAAAGGGTGGTCGTGGTGTTGATGCTCGTCGTGGTATTCATAGGGGGGCCTGCAACAGTTTTGTCTTCAACATCTCGAATTCCTTGTCGCCATCCATGGTTTTTCGGTTGGTGGACAAGGCCATGGTGGCCTGGCTTTTTCCGGCAGATTCTGACACTGAATGCATCGCATGGCCACTGCCCGTGGAATCATCATTGCTGCCTTCAGGGGTGTGCTTTTGCGGTGCCAGCCAGACCCAAAGCCGGCGCTCGCGGATGTAGAGCATGCCAAAGACACCGAGGATCAGGAAAGCACAACCCAGATAGACGATCTTCTTGCCGGGGGCGCGCGCCACCTGGAAGACGCTGGCCTGGACCTGCTTGAAATCCTTGAGTTCAAAGGCCATCGGCGCCGGATAGTGGGGGGCATCCGACAGGCTCAGCACCATCTGCGACATGAAGGCCTGGGTTTTCTCGTCCTGCGGCAAGGGCTTGAGGCCGGCTTGCTCGCGCGTCATTGTGGTCAGCTCAAACAGCACGCCGTTCAAGATGCGAACCAGCACTTCGCCGGCGCGGCTGCGCTCGGCCTCGGGCACGTTGGCCTCCATGAAATCGGAAATGGCCTGCAATCCGGCCACCGGTTTCACCTTGGCGGCTGAAGCGCCGGCAACGGGAACAGCCTCCGCTCCGGCAAACAAAGCCAGCGCACGCGATGCCGACTCGCTCAGCTGCCGGGCCAGTTCAGGTCGGTCCGAACCCACGGCCAGACGGGCGTAACGCTTGACGGCCAGTTCGCGCTGCGCCGGATCGGCCAGCGCGGCGCGCAGGCGCACAAAGGTAGCCGTGCTGCTTTCCGGATCGGCCGGAATGCGCAGGTACTGAAAAGCATCCACCGGGTTTTCACGCACGCCCATCAGGAACATGGCCGGGTTGTCGGCGCTGTCGTCCATCTTGACGGGCAGCATGTAATTCTGGAACTCGCGCGCCTGGCCTGCCGCATCGCGCAGTTTGTAGCTGATGCTGGGGCCGACATTGCGCAGCTGTTTCTGGGTCACGGTCTTGTTGGCCGCGCCGAGCCGCGTTTCAATCGCCTGGTGCAGGTCCACCTTGCGCACATCTGCGCCGGAACCCGAGACACCCCCGTTGCTGCCCGCAAAATTCTCCACATTGATCAAGCGCAGCGCGGTGTATTCAAGCGTGAGCTGCTCGGCGCCAGGCCCCTGGCCATTGGTCAGCGCGCTGATGCCGCCAATCGTTCCCTGAATCTCGAAGGCCTTGCTGGCAGCGGACATCGGGATCGCCTTGAGCGTGACGCTGGAGCCGCCATCGTCAAAGCTGGACTGGTAAATCTCGACGCCCTTGTAGTTCGCCGGATGGTTGACCTCGACCCGCGCCGGCGTTTTCTCGCCGCTGGCCTTGTCATGGATGATGATGTCGCTGGCAAACAGCTTGGGCATGCCAGTGGAGTAGTACTCGACGCTGAATTTCTTCAGCTCCACCGCAAAAGGCAGCTCCTGCAGCAGCACGCCGCCCGGCTGGTTCAAGATCGCGGTGCTCGACTGCGTGCCTTCGGAGACCAGGAGATTGGCGCGAAAGGTGGGGTTGCGCTCGCTTAAGCGGTGCGCTGCGGGCACATCGGCGATCAGGCCGCCGCCGGTATAGGTCGATTTGCCATTGAGCAGCATCTGCGCCCGCACGATCATGTCGCCGTCCAGCAGGCCGCCGATGCAGATCAGCACGATGGCGCTGTGCGCGGCGATATAGCCGAGCTTGTTGACCGCGCCCTTCTTGGCGGCCACCATCCAGCCGGCATTTCGTTGCTGGAGCTTGACCTTCCAGCCGCTTTGCACCAGGGTCTGGCCGATACGCCGTGCGGCCGCTTCAGGCGACTCGGCCAGGGCGGCCTGCGCGCGGTGGCCAAAGGCCTTGAGGCTTTGCTCGCGCACGTCTTCCTTGAGCTGGCTGAAGTCGGCGAGGATCTTGGGCGTGTTGCGCGCAATGCACAGGGAGGTGGAAACAACCAGGAAAGCCAGGATCAGCAAAAACCACCAGGCGCTGTACACCGTGTTGAGGCTGGCCAAGCTGAACACCTGCGCCCAGAACGGCCCGAACTGGTTGACGTAGTTGCCCAGCGGCTCCTGCTGCTTGAGCACCGTCCCGATCACCGACGCAATGCAGATGACGGTCAGCAGCGAAATCGAAAATCGCATCGACGACAGCAACTCCACGCACGCGCGCAGGGTGCGCGAGCCCCAGTTGACTTTCATACCTTCGGTGGAAACGGTCATAGGTGAAATTGAGAACCCGAGGGCTTTTGTGTGATGTGAAAGAAGACGGTAAAAACAAAAAGGCGGGCTTTCTTCAGAAAGACCCGCCTTGATATGACTGATTATTGCGGCTTGGGTTCAATGCCAGCGAAAGTTTCTTGACGGGCAGCGTCAAAAAGTTTCCCTTGATTCAAGGAAAACCCGCAGGTTCAACGGCTCAGCGCAGGCCGGCAATGTAGTCGGCAACCGCGCGGATTTCCTTGTCATTGAGCTTGGCGGCGACTTGGGTCATTGGGATGCTGTTGGCACGCACGCCGTCGCGGAAAGCGGTCAGCTGCGCAGCGGTGTATTCGGAATGCTGGCCGCTCAGGCGCGGGTATTGCGAAGGGATGCCGCCGCCTGTCGGGCTGTGGCAGCCGGCGCAGGCTGGAACCTGGCGGTCTGAAATACCGCCGCGGTAAATGCGTTCACCCAGCGTGACGGTTTCCTTGTCCTTGGCAAAACCGGGTTTTGCTTTTTTGGACGTTGCCCAGTAAGCGACATTTTTCATGTCGTCATCGGAAAGCGTGGCGGCAAAGCCCTGCATGACGGCGTTTTTGCGCTTGCCGGACTTGAATTCCTGCAACTGCTTGACCAGGTATTCGGGGTGCTGCTGCGACAGCTTGGGGTAGGCGGGGGTTCCGGAATTGCCGTCGGCGCCGTGGCAGGCTGCGCATACTGCCGTGAATGTGGCATCTCCCTTGACCAGGTCAGGCTTGGCCGCCATGGCCGGCGCTGCGGCGGGTGCGGCATGCGTCTGTGCGGCGTCTGCAGGTGCGGCTTCACCCGCAGCAAATGAAGACATGACGGGCAAGGCCAGCAAGGCGGCCAGTAGGGAAGTAGCTAACAGCTTCATATCGGGGCTTTTAATTGGTTGGCGCACAGAACTTGGTAATCCGGGATTTTACAATGGCTTGACGCCAGGCCCTATTATCGGGATTTGGAAAATGGCCCCTGCATGCCCTGCCCGCCGGGGCGTGCTGTTTTCAATCCATTATTTTTCCTTGCCTGCCTTGCAATGGCAGCGCAGCCTCCGACCTTCAGGGATCGCCCCACCATGACTTCTCCAGACGCTTCAGCCTCCCTCCCTTCTTCTGCCGCCGCCACCGCTCCCGATCCAAAAATCGCCATGGGCTGGCTGCACACCGCCAAGTTTTTAACCACCGCGCCCGAACTCAAGCACCTGCCACGCATCGAGGTTCCCGAAATTGCCTTTGTGGGCCGCTCCAACGCCGGCAAATCCACCTGCATCAACACCCTGACGCAGCAGCACCGGCTGGCCTTTGCCTCCAAGACGCCGGGCCGCACCCAGAGCATCAACCTGTTCTCGCTGGGCAAGCAGGGCGTGACAGATGCCGTGCTGGCCGACTTGCCGGGCTACGGCTATGCGGCCGTGCCCAAGGAAGCCAAGTACCGCTGGCAGCAGGTGATGGGCAACTACCTGCAGACGCGCGACAACCTCAAGGCCATCGTCCTGCTGTGCGACCCGCGCCTGGGACTGACGGAACTGGACGAAGTGCTGCTCGACGTGATCCGGCCGCGTGTCGAGGCCGGGCTGAAGTTCCTGGTGCTACTGACCAAATCCGACAAGCTCAACAAGACCGATGCGGCCAAGGCGCTGCAGATCGTCAAGCTGCAGGCCGGCGGCGGCGACGTCAAGCTCTTTTCTTCGCTCAAGCGCCAGGGCGTTGAAGAAGTGGCCCAGCATTTGTGGGACTGGGCGCACCCGAAGGAAAAGCCGGTCAAGGCGCCCAAAGTGCTTCCTGAAGCTGAAGTTGACACTGACGCATCGCCACCACAGACGCCTGAACAGCCCTGAACGCCCGGCGGGTGCTGCAAAAAGCAAAATTTAAGCAGAGAATGGCTGTAGCGCACAGCCCACCAGCGTAAACAGCTATTAAAAATATAGCATCAAGATGGCGTAACCAGGCTCAATACAGCGAAGCCTCGCCCTCGGGCCGGGTCTTGAAGCGCTTGTGGACCCAGTAATACTGCGCCGGCATGGTGGCGATGTAGTCCTGCAGCCGGGCGTTCATGCGCGCCGTGTCGGCCACCGGGTCGCTGCCGGGAAAGTCAGTCCAGGCGGGCAGCACCTGCACCTCGTAGCCATCGGCCGTGAGGCGCGGCAGCAAGGGCACGACCTTGGCCCGGCCCAGTCGCGCAAAGCGGGACAGCGACGGCACGGTGGCGGCCTGGACACCGTAAAACGGCACGAACACCGATTCGTCCGGGCCAAAATCCATATCGGGCAGCAAGTACAGCGGCTGGCCTTCACGCAGTGCCGCCACGATGGGCTTGACGCCCTCGATGCGTCCGAACAGGCGCAGGTGGCCAAAGCGCTGGCGGCCCTGCAATATCCATTGATCGACCAGCTTGTTCGACTGGTCGGTGTAAATCGTGGTCGAGGGCCGGGGCATCGCCAGCGCCATGCCCGCCCAGGCCGCGTCCAGGCCGACAAAATGCGGCAGGAAAATCACCGTCGGCGCCGTGCCGGCCAGCTCCTCGACCGCGCCGGTCAGCCGGACACGCTTCTGTACGCATTCCCTGGGCGCATGCCACAGCCAGGAGCGGTCCAGCCAGGCTTGCGAGAAATAGACAAAGGTCTGCAGGGCGAGCTTATGCCGCGCCGCCTTTGAAAGCTCGGGAAAGCACACCGAGAAATTGGCATGCACCACGCGCCGGCGCCCGCCGATCAAGCCATACAGCACCCAGCCCAGCGCCGTTCCCAGGGCGCGCACCACGGGCAGCGGCAGGTAGGCCAGCCCTTTCATGAAAGCAATGCCGCCCAGGGTGGTGACGCGGCCGGCCCGCTGGCCAAAGTTTTTCAAGCGGCTTCCTTGCGCGGCGTCTTGTAGCGTGCATAGCCCCACAAATACTGGCCGGGCTGGCTGAGCACGATGGCTTCAATCGCCTGGTTGATCCGGGTGACGGCCTGCAGCATGTCGGCCTTTTCGCGGGTTTGCAGACCCGCCACAGCCGGCCAGATCTTCAGGAAATAACCCCGGCCCCTAGGCAGGCGCTCGCAACTGACCGGCAGCAGCGCCGCGCCGCTTTGCAGAGCCAACCGGGCGGCCAGCGTCATGGTGTAGGCGGGCCGGCCAAAAAACGGCGCCCAGATTCCGAGTCCTTCGGGCGGCACCTGGTCGGTCAGCATGGCGACCGCTTGGTTGGCCTTGAGGGCTTTGTGCATCAGCCGGATGCCGCTGAGGCTGGCGGGCACCACGGCGAGATTGCGGCGGTCACGGGCGAAGCTTTCGAGCCGGGCCAGCCAGGCCTTGCGGGCGGGACGGTAAATGGCGGTGATCGGCCCGTAAAGCTCGGCCAGCGCCTGCGGCCCCAGCTCGAAACTGCCGCAGTGTGGACCGAAAAAAATCACGCCCCTGCCCTGCGCAAAAGCCTGCGCGGCATGGGCCTGGCCCTGCACCCGGACATTGCCAAGACAGGATTGCGCGCGCGGCCGCATCCACAGCCGGGGCAGCTCGCCGACGAAACGCCCGGCTTCGGCAATCGCCGGCCGGGCCGCCTCGAACGGCAGGCCCGCCTGCGCCACGTTGGCCCGGAACTGGGCGCGGTAGCGCGCGCTGGCCAGCCAGACCAGCCAGCCCAGCCCGGCGCCCAGCGCATGCAGCACAGCCAGCGGCCAGCGGGAGAAAAAACGGAATAACCAGAGCATGGAAAGGTTGATAAAGGGCAAGGCCGGCAGAAATGTGGGGGTCTTATAATTGCGCCTGTCGCCGAGTTACTGAACAACTTGCAGGGCGACATTAAACCAAACTGCTAAAGCGTTCGCCAAAGCACTTCCTGCTGGCAACGCGCCAACAAAACTTCATGGAGTGTACGCAATGGCGAACGATTTTCTCTTTACTTCCGAATCCGTTTCCGAGGGCCATCCCGACAAGGTGGCCGACCAGATTTCCGACGCCATCCTGGATGCTGTCTTCAAGCAAGACCCGCACGCCCGCGTGGCCGCCGAAACGCTGACCAACACCGGCCTGGTGGTGCTGGCCGGCGAAATCACCGCCCTCCCCGAAGTCAACGTCGATTACATCCAGATCGCCCGCGACACCCTCAAGCGCATCGGCTACGACAACACCGAATACGGCATCGACTACAAGGGCTGCGCGGTCATGGTCTGCTACGACAAGCAGAGCAAGGACATCGCCCAGGGCGTTGATCGCGCCAGCGACGACCACCTCAACCTAGGGGCCGGCGACCAGGGCCTGATGTTCGGCTATGCCTGCGACGAAACGCCCGAACTGATGCCCGCGCCGATTTATTACGCGCACCGCCTGGTCGAGCGCCAGGCCCAGCTGCGCAAGGACGGCCGCCTGCCGTTTTTGCGTCCCGACGCCAAGAGCCAGGTGACGATGCGCTACGTCGATGGCAAGCCGCACAGCATCGACACCGTGGTGCTGTCCACCCAGCACAGCCCGGACCAGAGCGAAACGCCGCACAAGATGAAGGCCTCGTTCATCGAAGCCGTGATTGAAGAGATCATCAAGCCGGTGCTGCCCAGGGAGTGGCTGCAGAACACCCGCTACCTGATCAACCCGACCGGCCGCTTCGTCATCGGCGGACCGCAGGGCGACTGCGGCCTGACCGGGCGCAAGATCATTGTCGATACCTACGGCGGCGCCTGCCCGCACGGCGGCGGTGCCTTCAGCGGCAAGGATCCGAGCAAGGTGGACCGCTCGGCAGCGTATGCGGCGCGTTACGTGGCCAAGAACATCGTTGCCGCCGGCCTGGCCCGGCAATGCCAGATCCAGGTGGCCTATGCCATCGGCGTGGCCAAGCCGATGAATGTGACGGTCTATACCGAAGGCACCGGCGTGATTTCTGACGAGAAACTGTCGGCGCTGGTGCAGGAACACTTTGACCTGCGCCCCAACGGCATCATCCAGATGCTCGACCTGCTGCGTCCGATTTACGAAAAGACTGCGGCTTATGGCCACTTTGGCCGTGACGAGCCGGAATTCACCTGGGAAAAAACCGACAAGGCCGCCCTGCTGCGGGCGGCAGCCGGATTCTGAAGCCGTAGCCAGGACCGCCCGGCCCTGACTTCAGCGCAGACAGCGTCTTTGTCATGCTGGCCTCCTGGTCATGATCAACGGGTCAACACAGTGGCTGCGGTACAGTAATCAAGTTGCACGAAGTCGGGCGCATAGTCCAGATGCACGCCTTCCGCGTCAGCGAGCGCCTGAACATCAGCCCATTGCAGGATGCGATAGGTCGGCATCCTGCTTCCCATTGATGCAAGCTCAGCCATGCCGCCCGGCTCTATCGCGATTTTCAGCCGGGTGTCTCCCGCCTCGCCCGCAGCGCTGACCACCACGCTGGCCGCTTCCTCGACCGAGTCGGTCAGGGCGATCAGGCTGGCGGTGAAAACGCTGCGCAGAATGCCTTTGGGCAACTCGGCCGACACCTCGGCGGTCTGGTTGACGACGGAGAACCCGCGAAAGGAAAGCTCGGTGGACATCAAGCCCAAGGACTCTTCAACCGCGCCGTTCAGCGCCACCAGAGCGTTGTCCCTGGGTCCCAGCCAGGCCATCAGATTCAGGGAAGTCGCCACGGCTTCGCGGGACAGGGTGGTCAGGGCTTGCGTGTTCTTGCCAAGCTGCGCCATGTCGGGCGCGGCTGACTTGATCCGCCTTTCCAGCATGCCCGCCATCATGCCAATGGGCTGCAGCGAACCGGCCAGGTTATGGCGGATGGCCGGCAGCAGCCGGCGCATGAGTGCATAGCGGGCCGCTTCGGCGAGGCGCTCTTTCAAAAAATGACTATCGCTGGACATAAGGGCAGGTTTTAAAAAAAGATCTTCAAGTATTTTCCGATGGAAGCACAGCGCCTGTAGGGGCATCGCCATTGAGCATGTCGCGAATCTTCGCGGCTATCTCGTCCATCGAAAAAAGTTGGGGAATCATTTCCAGACCAAGCGGCAGGCCCGGATCACAGCCGGACCGATCAATTAAACCGGCGGGTCTTGAAAACAGACTTGAATGCCCCTATCATTAGCACTCGATGAGGTGGAGTGCTAACAGCATGTTCACGCCACTCTGTTGACAGGCATTCGCTTTTCAGCGGGTGCTTCCGATTTCCCCCAAACCATTGTTATTTTTATAAAACAAGGAGCTTTTCATGAATCTTCGTCCTTTGCATGACCGCGTGATTGTTAAACGCGTGGAAAACGAAACCAAAACCGCTTCCGGCATCGTGATTCCTGACAGCGCCGCTGAAAAGCCTGATCAAGGCGAAGTTCTGGCTGTCGGTCCAGGCAAGAAGAATGACAAGGGCGAACTCGGCGCCATGGCTGTCAAGGTCGGCGACCGCGTGCTGTTCGGCAAATACAGCGGCCAGACGGTCAAGGTTGACGGCGACGAGTTGCTGGTCATGAAAGAAGAAGACCTGTTTGCAGTGGTCGAGAAGTAATTTCTCGTCATCTTCAATCTTGCTACTTATTTAATAGCTGTCCATGCATATGTGATATGCGCAAACAGGCTATTTCATTCATAAATTTTAAGGAATCTGCATCATGGCTGCAAAAGACGTAATTTTCGGCGGCGAAGCCCGCGCACGCATGGTCGAGGGTGTGAACATCCTGGCCAACGCCGTCAAGGTAACCCTGGGCCCCAAAGGCCGTAACGTGGTGCTGGAGCGCTCTTTCGGCGCCCCGACCGTGACCAAGGACGGCGTGTCCGTCGCCAAGGAAATCGAACTCAAGGACAAGCTGCAGAACATGGGCGCGCAGATGGTCAAGGAAGTCGCTTCCAAGACCTCCGACATCGCTGGCGACGGCACCACCACCGCTACCGTGCTGGCGCAAGCCATCGTTCACGAAGGCATGAAGTACGTGGCCGCCGGCATGAACCCGATGGACCTGAAGCGCGGCATCGACAAGGCAGTGCATGCCCTGGTCGAAGAACTGAAGAAAGCCTCCAAAGCCACCACCACCTCCAAGGAAATCGCTCAAGTCGGCTCCATTTCGGCCAACTCTGACGAAACCATCGGCAAGATCATTGCCGATGCCATGGACAAGGTCGGCAAGGAAGGCGTGATCACCGTTGAAGACGGCAAGTCACTCGAATCCGAACTCGACGTCGTCGAAGGCATGCAGTTTGACCGCGGCTACCTCTCGCCTTACTTCATCAACAACCCTGAAAAGCAGTCCGCCCTGCTGGACAACCCGTTTGTTCTGCTCTACGACAAGAAGATCAGCAACATCCGTGACCTGCTGCCTACCCTGGAACAAGTCGCCAAGGCTGGCCGTCCGCTCTTGATCATTGCCGAAGAAGTCGAAGGCGAAGCCCTGGCTACGCTGGTCGTGAACACGCTGCGCGGCATTTTGAAGGTTGTGGCTGTCAAGGCTCCTGGCTTCGGCGACCGCCGCAAGGCCATGCTCGAAGACATCGCCGTCCTGACCGGCGGCAAGGTCATCGCTGAAGAAGTCGGCATGTCGCTCGAAAAAGTGACGCTGGCCGACCTCGGCCAAGCCAAGCGCATCGAAGTGGGCAAGGAAAACACCATCATCATCGACGGTTCCGGCGAAGCTGCTGACATCGAAGCGCGCGTCAAGCAGGTTCGCGTGCAGATCGAAGAAGCGACCAGCGACTACGACCGTGAAAAACTGCAAGAGCGCGTGGCCAAGCTGGCCGGCGGTGTTGCCGTGATCAAGGTTGGCGCTGCCACCGAAGTCGAAATGAAGGAAAAGAAAGCCCGCGTTGAAGATGCACTGCACGCCACCCGCGCTGCCGTCGAAGAAGGCATCGTGGCTGGCGGCGGCGTGGCTTTGCTGCGCGCCAAGCAGACCGCAGGCGTCATCAAGGGTGACAACGCTGACCAGGACGCCGGCATCAAGCTGGTCCTGCGCGCCATCGAAGCCCCACTGCGCGAAATCGTTTACAACGCAGGCGGCGAAGCCTCTGTGGTGGTGAACGCCGTGCTGGCCGGAACCGGCAACTACGGCTTCAACGCCGCCAACGACACCTACGGCGACATGATCGAAATGGGTATCCTGGACCCCACGAAAGTGACCCGCACGGCTCTGCAAAATGCAGCGTCCGTCGCATCGCTGATGCTGACGACCGAATGCATGGTCTGCGAGTCCGCTAAAGACGACGCACCTGCCGGCGGCATGGGTGGCGGCATGGGTGGCATGGGCGGCATGGGCGACATGGGCATGTAATCAAAATAGTGGGGACGGATGCCGGGCTTCCCGAAAAGCCCGGACGCAGACCCCACATTTTTGCGGCTTGACGCAAAAAAAGGGCCACGGTGCGAAAGCACCGTGGCCCTTTTTCATGGCTTTGCGAAAACTGAAAACTCAGGCCGGGCTGGAGCCGTAGCTGCTGACGTCGTCCTCCGTGGGCTGGACCCACCAGTAAACCAGCACCAGGAATCCGATCCCCGAGATCATGAGGAGTTGCCACCAGCCGCTCTTGCCGATGTCGTGAAGCCGGCGCGCACCCACCGCCAGCGCGGGCAGCAGCAAGCCCAGGCTGATCAAGCCGCCCAGCTTCTCGCTGACCGTGTTGGCAGCAATCGAAACCAGTATCTGGAACAGAAAAAACCACCAGAATTCCGAACGCGATGCGCGCTCCGAAAATGTTGCATAGTTGCGCAGGCAGCTGGAAATGGCTTGGCCAAAATTCATGATTTCCTCCTCTGGGTTGATTAAGGAACTTAAGGGATTACCCTTGGTTCATCATAAGCCGATGCGGTGACCGCAAGCCTTCCAAAACCGCCCCCGTCAGCGCAGGCGCTGCAACAATCCGGCCGTCGATCCGTCAAGCCCCGAAATATCGCCGCTTTGCAGGCGCGGCTCGATGTCCCTGGCAAGCACCTTGCCCAGCTCCACGCCCCACTGGTCAAAGCTGTTGATGCCCCAGATCGCGCCGCTGACAAACACGCGGTGCTCCTGCAGCGCAATCAGGGCGCCCAGGCTGGCCGGTGTGAGCTGCTCCAGCAGCAAAAAGGTGCTTGGCCGGTTGCCGGGGAAATCCTGGTGGCCGCCGGCGTCTTTTTTTCCGCGCATCAGCGCCTGCGCCTGGGCGAGCACGTTGGCCAGCAACTTGTCGTGGTGTCCCGGCAACTCATGCGCGGCCCGTTTGACCGCCACGAACTCGACCGGGACGACCGCCGTTCCCTGGTGCAGCATCTGGAAGTAGGCATGCTGGCCGTTGGTGCCAGGCTCGCCCCAGAGCACGGGCGAGGTGTCGAAGGGCAAAGGCTGGCCGTCTTTGTCCACGCGCTTGCCGTTGCTTTCCATCTCCAGTTGCTGCAAATACGCTGGCCAGCGGCGCAGCGCGCTGCTGTACGGGGCGATGCTGCGGCTGGCAAAGCCGTGAAAGTTGCGGTACCAGACATCAAGCAGGCCCAGGCGAACCGGCAGGTTGTCTTCCAGAGCTGCACTGCGAAAATGCGCGTCCATCGCATGCGCGCCCGCCAGGAATTCGCGAAAGCCCGCAGCGCCAATCGCAATGGCAATCGGCAGGCCGATGGCCGACCACAGCGAATAGCGCCCGCCCACCCAGTCCCAGAAACCAAAGGTGGTGGTGATGCCGAAGTCATTCGCCGCCGCCACGTTGGTCGTCAGCGCCGCGAAATGCCGGGCGATGTCCTGCCCGCCCTGCGCCTCGAACCATGCCTTCGCCGAACGGGCGTTGGTCATGGTTTCGGTGGTGGTGAAGGTTTTGGACGCCACCAGGAACAGCGTATTGCCGGGCAACAGGTGCTTGAGAACGCCGGCCAGCTCATCGCCATCGATGTTCGAGACGAAGTGAAGCCGCTTGCCCGCCGTGGCGAATTCATTCAGCGCCAGCACCGCCATCTGCGGCCCCAGGTCCGAGCCGCCAATGCCGATGTTGACGATGTCGGTGATGGCCGCGTCTGCACGCACCTGCTCCGCGTAGGCCAGCATGGCGTTCAGGGTCACTTCAACTTCAGCCTGCGCATCTGCTATTTTATTGATAGCTGCTTGCGCAGGTGTGTATTGCGCATAAGGCGGATTTCTCAATAAAAAGTGCATCACGGCGCGCTGCTCGGTGCTGTTGATCAGCTCCCCGGCGAACATCGCGTCACGCTGCTGCTCCAGCCCGCATTGCCGCGCCAGCTCCAGCAGCAAGGCATGGCTGTCGGCATCGATCAGGTTCTTGGACAGGTCGGCAAACACATGCGGCGCGTCCTGGCTGAAAGCCTCGAACCGCCGGGCGTCCTGCGCGAACGCTTCGCGCACATCGAAGTGCTTGCCGCTGGCGTTGAAGTGGGTGTTGAGCGCAGCCCATGCTGGTGTCTGGTCGCAACGTAATTTTTTCATGCAAATCTCCTTTGTTGTTTATTCATGCCGCCAGAAGCAGCTGTTCCAGCTTCACGGCATCGGCCGCAAAAGCGCGAATGCCTTCGGCCAGCTTTTCGGTCGCCATGGCGTCTTCATTGAGGGCGTAACGAAAGCCGGTTTCGTCAAAACTCTTCGCCGGCAAATCAAGCGCTGCCGCGCTGCCTGCGTCCAGTGCGCGCGCCAGGGGCGCATCGCTGGCGGCCATCTGGGCGAGCAGCTCGGGGCTGATGGTCAGCAGGTCGCAACCGGCCAGCGCCGTGATCTGGCCGATGTTGCGAAAACTCGCGCCCATGACTTCGGTCGCGATGCCGAAGTGCTTGTAGTGGTTGTAGATTTCGCGCACGGATTTCACGCCGGGGTCGTTGGCATCCGCATTCGCGGCTTCGTTCCACCCGCTGCCGGCCGACTTTTTGTACCAGTCGTAAATCCGGCCCACGAACGGGGAAATCAGCTGGACCCTGGCCTGTCCGCAGGCCACCGCCTGGCAGAACGAGAACAGCAGCGTCAGGTTGGTATGAATGCCGCGCTGCTCCAGTTCCCTGGCGGCCTGGATGCCTTCCCAGGTGGCCGCCACCTTGATCAGCACCCGGTCAATGTGAATGCCTTCGGCCTGGTAAAGCTCGATCAGGCGTTCGCCGCGCGTTACCGTGGCGCTGGTGTCAAAGCTCAGGCGGGCATCGACTTCGGTCGATACGCGGCCGGGAATGATGGACAGGATTTCGCAGCCAAAGCGCACCAGCAGCCGGTCCATGATTTCATCGAGCGCCCGGCCCTTGAAGCGGCCCACCGTGTCCCGCATCAGCGGCGCGTAATCGGCTTTTTGTACCGCCTTGAGGATCAGCGAAGGATTGGTCGTGGCATCTTGCGGCTTGAACTGGGCCAACTGCCGGAAGTCGCCGGTATCGGCCACCACGGTCGTGAATTGTTTCAGGGCGTCGAGTTGTGTCATGGGCTTGAAGCGCCAGGCAAGGCGCAAAGTGGTTCAAGGGCCGGATGAAGCCTGCGATGTCAACACAGGGCCAAGAGAAAAATCACCGGTTGGAGTTACCATTATGCCCATAGAATATGAAACTTTATTACCTAACCAAGTTCTCACCATGAGTTTTGACCTCATCCTTTTTGGCGGCACCGGCGATCTGGCATGGCGAAAAATCATGCCGGCGCTGTTTCAGGCATTCCGCCACGGCTCCCTGCCGGCTGACGGCCGCATCATCGGCGTGGCCCGCGACGACCTGTCGGACGAGCAATACCGCACGCTCATCAAGTCGCGCTTTGACAACGTCGAACTCGCCAAGCGGCCCAGCGAAGAAGAGTTCTCGCGCTTCGCCCGGATGCTCGGCTACCTGCGCATGGACCTGTCCGATCCGGCTGACTATGCGAGCCTGGCGGACAAGCTGCAGCAGCGCCCCGCCGATGTGGTGGTGATGTATGTGGCGACGGCGCCCGGCCTGTTCACCACGGTGTGCGAACAGATTGCGGCCGCCGGCCTGAACGGCCCGCAAACCCGCGTGGTGCTGGAAAAGCCGCTGGGACATGACCTGGCGTCTAATCGCGCCATCAACCAGACGGTTCGCAGCGTCCTGACGGAGCAGCAGATCTTCCGCATCGACCACTACCTGGGCAAACCGTCGGTGCAAAACCTGTTTGCCCTGCGCTTTGGCAACTCGCTGTTCGAGCCGCTGTGGCGGCGCGAGTACATCGCCAACATCCAGATCACCATTTCCGAGGAACTGGGCGTGGAAAAACGCGGCGCCTTTTATGACAGCACCGGCGCGCTGCGCGACATGGTGCAAAACCATGCGCTGCAATTGCTGTGTGCGGTGGGCATGGAGCCGCCCATCAACTCGCATGCCGACGCCATTCGCGACGAAAAGCTCAAGGTCTTGCGCTCGCTCAAGCCCTGGACACCGGAAACCCTGAGCCAGCATGTCATTCGCGGCCAGTATGCGGCCGGCAGCATGGATGGCGAGGCCGTGCCCGCCTACCGCAATGAGCCGGGCGTGAACCCGGACAGCCACACCGAAACCTTTGTCGCCCTGCGCACCGAGATTGCCAACTGGCGCTGGGCCGGCGTGCCGTTCTACATCCGCACCGGCAAGCGGCTGGCCGGCCGCGACGCACACATCGAGGTGAACTTTCGCCCCACGCCGCACGCGATTTTCAACTCAGGGCAGGACTGCAACGCTGGCAACCGGCTGGTGATCGATTTGCAGCCCCGGGACGGGCTGGAGTTGCACCTGCTGGCGCAAGGCGCCAACCAGCGCCATCGCCGGGGCACCCCGACGCTGGAGCCGGTGCAGCTTGACCTTGATTTTGACAAGCGTTTCGGCACCGAGCGCGTCGGCGCCTACGAGCGCCTGCTGCTCGATGTGATTGACGGCCGGCTCAACCTGTTTGTGCGCAGCGACGAGCAGGAGGAAGCCTGGCGCTGGGTGGAGCCGATCCTGGACCGCTGGAGCCACGACCCGACCGGACCCCGTCCCTACGCCGCAGGCACCTGGGGGCCGAGCGCTTCCAGCGCCATGATTGCCAAGGACGGCTATTGCTGGAGCGAAGAAAGCTAGCATGCTCGACAGAATCAAAGCCTCCCTGTCCTCGCTGGCCCCGGCAGAGCAGCGGGTCGGCCGGCTGGTGCTGAGCGACCCGCGCGCCTTTGCCAGCCTGCCGATCACCGAGCTGGCGAGCCGCTCGCATGTCAGCAAGCCGACCGTGGTGCGGTTCTGCCGCAGCGTGGGCTACGACGGGCTGTCCGATTTCAAGCTCAAGCTGGCCGGCAGCGTGAGCGAAGGCGTGCCCTTCATTCACCGCAGCGTCGATGTGGACGACAAGACCGGCGATGTGCTGGTCAAGGTGATCGACAACACGGTGGCGGCATTCCTGAAATACCGCAACGACGCCAGCCCGCTGGCGATTGAAAAAGCCGTCGTGGCGCTGCTGGCGGCTTACCACACCGGCAAGCGCATCGAATTTTTTGGCGTCGGCAACTCCGGCATCGTGGCGCAGGACGCGCAGCACAAGTTTTTCCGGCTCGGCATCCAGAGCATTGCCTACAGCGACGGCCACATGCAGGTCATGAGCGCCTCGCTGCTCGGGCCGGGCGACTGCGTGGTGGTGATTTCCAACTCAGGCCGCACCCGCGACCTGATGGATGCCTGCGACATCGCCCGCAAAAACGGCGCCACCACCATCGTGGTCACCGCCACCGCCTCGCCGCTGGCGATGGCCGGCCACATTCACCTGGCGGCCGACCATCCGGAAGGCTATGACCGCTACAGCCCGATGGTGTCGCGCCTGCTGCACCTGATGATCATCGACATTCTGGCCACCTGCGTGGCGCTGCGCATCGGACCCAAGCTGCAGCCGCTGCTCAAGGAAATGAAGAACAACCTGCGCAACAAGCGCTACACCTGAACAAAAAACCGGACGCATCGCACGCGGGGCCGTGCAGGTAGTGTCGGTGGCAGAAATTCATGATGAATAATGCCTTCTGCGCACTTTCCATAAGCATCTATAGCTATTACTTCTATAGCAAATACAGCTTCTCACGCCAGGGGCATCGAGCGCTCCACAATGCCGGCAAACAGTGCTGCGCCCAAGGGCAGCACGCTGTCATTGAAGTCATAACAGCTGTTGTGCAAAAAGCGGCTGCCCGCGCCGCCGATCACGTCGCCTTGGCCATCAGGGAGTTGCTCGCCCTGGCCAAGGCGCAGGTAGGCACCGGGCTTTTCCCTGAGCATGAATGAAAAGTCTTCGGAACCCATGCTCGGTTCCAGATTGCGCACCACGTTTTCAACGCCCACCAGTTGCTCGGCAACACGGGTGGCCAGCGTGTACTCGGCCGGTGAATTGATGGTGGCCGGGTAGATGCGTTCGTAGTTCACCGTCGCCGTGGCGCCAAAGGCCTCTGCCACCGAAGCGCACAGCTGTTTCAGGCGCTGCTCGACGAAATCCTGCACTTCGGGCTTGAAGGTGCGTACCGTGCCGACCAGCGTTGCATTGCCGGGCACGACGCTCATGGCGCCCAGATCGCCTGCCTGCATGGCACACAGGCTGACGACGGCGCTGTCCATCGCCTTCACATTGCGCGAGACAATGCTCTGCACCGCCGTGATGATGTGCGCGGCCACCAGAATCGGATCAACGGTGAGGTAAGCGTGGGCGCCATGACCGCCCTTGCCGGTGATCTCGATGGTGATGCGGTCAGCCGCCGCCATCATCGGTCCGGAATTGATGCCGATGGTGCCGGGCTGCATGGCGGGCCAGTTGTGCATGGCGTAAATCGCCTGCACCGGAAAGCGATCAAACAAGCCGTCCCTGATCATGGCGTCGGCGCCGCCCCGCCCTTCTTCGGCCGGCTGGAATACCAGCACGGCGTCACCGGCAAAATTCCGGGTTTCAGCCAGGTAGCGTGCCGCGCCCACCAGCATGGTGGTGTGACCATCGTGACCACAGCCGTGCATCAGGCCGGGTTTGGCTGATTTCCAGCCAAACTCGTTGTGCTCGGTCATGGGCAGCGCATCCATGTCGGCACGCAGGCCGACCATGGGCCGCGCCGCAGAGCGTCCAGAGTCGCAAGAAGCGCCAGATTGCTGGCCCTTGATGATGGCGACGACCCCGGTTTTTCCGATGCCGGTATGGACTTCATCAACACCGCAGAGCTTGAGCGCATGCACCACGCGGCTGGAGGTATAAACCTCTTCAAAACCCAACTCTGGATGGGCGTGCAAATCACGCCGGAAGGCGGTCAGTTCAGGATGGAACTGTGCAATTTGCGCGAAGGCCCGGCCGCTGGCACGCAACTGGCGTGGCCGGTCACTGGCCACGATATCGGCCATGTCGGCAGAAAGCGGCGACAGCGTTTTTTCAAGAAGGGCCGGAGTGCGCATGGCTTTCAATTCCAGGTTCAACAAGGATTAAATCCTAGTCTTAAAAACTTTTTGCTGTAACACCTGAGTTGCGCTAAAGCCACGTAATTGATGCTGAAATCACAACTTTGAAGACTTATCCCTACGGTTTGCAAAAATCAAAAAGCTGGCTATAAAAAAAGCCGCTTCGGGTTGCCCCGAAACGGCTTTTTGTCGTCTCATTCAAAACTGGCGTCAAGCCAGCTTTAAATTAGAACGCGTGGCGAACGCCCAGACCAAAGATGCTGTTCTTGAAGTCGCTAGTAAGAATAGGCAGATCAACTTTGGTCCGGTTAAAGGCTGCGTAAGCGGTGGTGCGCTTGCTCAGGCTGTACTGGCCTTCCAGGGCAACGCTCGTGCTCTTGCCGAGATCGTCACCCTTGGATTGGGCGTACTGGGCGACCAAAGTCGTGGCACCCAAAGGTGCGCGAACGCCAACGGCCCATTCCTTCTGCTTGGCCAAGCCGGTGATCTTGGCTTGGTTGTAAGCCAGGAAAGCCTTGGCAACGCCGAAGTCATAGTAGCCGCCGATAGCGGTATTCTTGACATGGAAGTCTTGAATCAGTTCGTCGTCTGCGTGAGTTACGCCCACGCCGATTGGGCCATTGGCGTAGGTCAGGCTGACCGAAGCATTCTTGGTTGCGTCAGTGGTAGGCGTCTTGTTTTCGCCAAGACCATAGACCACGGCAGCCTGGAAGCCGCTGATGTTGGGGGTTGCGTAACGGATGCTGTTGTCGATACGGGTCTGGTAACCAGTCCAGGCACCAACACGGCCACCATAGCTGTTCAGACTCGCGAGCCGCTGAGCAGGCGTCGCGGTGTTGGGCAGACCAGTCAAAAGAGCGGTATTGATTGTGGCGCTGTTCGTGGCATCAAACGAGGTGCTATTGCCCTGTGCGGACAGGAAAGTGCCACGAACGCTGTCATAGGCGCTGTATTGACGACCCAAGGAAACGGTACCGAAGCTGCTGTCCAGGCCCACGAAAGCCTGGCGGTTAAACAACGAAGTTCCGCTCGCAGCTGCGCCGGTATCAATATTCAAACCGCTTTCGAGCACAAACAGGGCTTTCAGGCCACCGCCCAGATCTTCGCTGCCCTTCAGGCCCCAACGCGAACCGTTCAGGCCGCTGGAGTCAACAACAGTCTGGCGCTGCTTGGTGATGACGCCAGCAGCATTTACAGAGCTGATTTCTTTGGAACCAACAAAAGCATCAGCAATGCCGTACAGGGTCACGGAAGATTGGGCCATTGCGGCGCCGGAAGCAGCCAGTACAGCCAAAGCGATGAGTGATTTTTTCATGTGAAATATCTCCAAGGTTAAACATAGGGCTCCGGCAAGAGGGCTGCAAATATTTTTGCAGTTCCCCAGAGACCCGGGCCAACCCCCTTTCGGGAAGTTGTTGCTATTGCACCAGAATGAACCTTGATCCGCAAAGAAATGCGCCAAAAAAGCTCAGCTGTGTTGCATTGAGACTACAAAGAAGGCGGACCGTGAAGGAAAAACAACGGCAATAGCGTCAGTCACCTATTTCATGAATTTCAGAATTTGAAATCAAACGACGGTAAAACGCAAAAAACCGCTTCAGGTTTCCCCAAAGCGGCTTGTCAAGCTTCAAGCAACTGGCCGTCAGGCCAGAGTTGAATTAGAACTTGTGCTGAACGCCCACTGCGAAGGTGTCGGTCTTGATGTCGCCAGCGCCAACCACTTCGTTTTTGGACAATTGCAAACCCGTGTACAAGAAGGTGCGCTTGGAAAGGTCATACTTTGCAGCCAAACCGAAACCAGTGCTCTTGACTTCACCACCGGGGCCGGTCAGTTTGGCGCGAGCCACACCGCCAGACACAGTCACTGCGCCCAACGGCACATCTACGCCAACCTGGAATTCCTTGGACTTGTCGCTGCCATCTTTTACATGGCCAACCGCAGCCAGCAGTTTCGCGGCACCCAAGTCATACGAACCGTTCACTTGGGTGAACTTGGTCGCCGTGGTGGCACCTGTGGCTTTTTCGGTCTGGTATGACACTGCCGCAGCGATTGGACCGTTAGCGTATTGAACATTCGCACTAAGAATCTTGCCAGCGTCTACACCTGGAGCTTTGTTTTCGCCGAAGCTGTACATGCCGGCAGCGCTGAAACCGCTGAAACTTGGCGTCGAGTAGTAAATCGCGTTGCCTGGACGGTCTTGATAGTTGTTGCTCAACCAGACGTTGGTTGCTGGCGCGAAGATGTTGGCGTCAAACGCTGCTGCGCCGGAACCTTTGACTTCGTCATAAGGCGTCCACATTTTGCCGAGCTTTACCTCGCCAAAACCACCCGACAAGCCGACCCATGAGTTGCGGCCGAAAGTAGAACTGGACACAGCGCCGGTGAATGGATTCGTGTAGCTATTTGCAGCGCCGGTGCTGGCGTCAAAGCCGGCTTCCAGCACGAAATTGGCTTTCAGACCGCCGCCCAGATCCTCAGAACCTTTGAAGCCAAAACGGCTGGTGTTGAAACCACCGCTATCGACCACGGACTGACGCAACGATGAAGAGGCGGCGCCTGGTGTTGAAACTTTAACCTTGCTGCTGCCGACGTATGCATCGACCAGACCGTACAGCGTCACGGAAGATTGTGCTGATGCGACGCCGGAAACGGCGAGAACTGCCAAAGCAATAAAACTCTTTTTCATTAGAAACTCCAAGAAAGTAAAAATAAAACAAACCTCGCCATCACCACTACCGAATACTGTTGGAAGGCTGTCATCCATTCCGTGTGGCACTGCCTGTGCAGTTTAAAAGCGAGAAGCTCACTCCGTTAAAAAACATGCAATTTTTACGCCAGCTTGTTGCAAAAATGCAACGACCCATTCAAAGAGAGATTATTACCCCCGCCAAAATGCTTAAAAACCGAGCAGTCGATGCCACTGTGTACGAGTGCAGATGACTATTCCGGCATCAAAAATAGTGACAAACCCTAATCACACCTCATGACATGGAAAAGGCCCTTTAAAAGTCTAATTTACACAGCAAATTTCTTTAATCGCGCTAAAAACATCACATAAGCAAGGCAGGAAACCTGCGCACTTCTTTAGTGCAGACATGCATTAAAAACGAGGGTTTCCCCCTGTCCCCAAAGAGATACGTACCCGCACTAGTCCTCTTTACGGCCTCATGCATGGCCACTAATATTTGGTTTTACGGCGGTCCAGCGGCATTGCGTATTCTGGACTGCAGTGAAATTTCTCAAAAATCAAATTAATTGGAGACGCATGAAAAAACCAAGCTTCCTGGCAAGCGCTGTCCTGGGACTTTTATCGACTTCTGCCGCCATGGCGCAAAGTACCGTCACGCTTTACGGTCTTGTCGATGCGGGTTACAACCACGTCAGCGGCCTCAAAAATGGCTCTTCCAACGGCATTGCCAGCGGCATCATGGAAGGTTCGCGCTGGGGACTGCGCGGCACTGAAGACATTGGCGGGGGCTACAAAGCCATTTTTACGCTTGAAAGCCGCTTTGAAGTGGACACGGGATCGGTCACGAATCGCCCCAACTCGGGCACCCAGCTACCTGATCGCGTTTCGAATTCCGTGGCGGCCAGCCTGACTGGCCTCGCAATTCCTGCGGCATTGAAAGCTGGGCTCATTGCAGGCACGAACACCAATATCGCGACCAATGCTTTCGGCGTTAACCTGGCTGGCAATCTGTTTGATCGTCAGGCTTTTACCGGACTGATCACCCCGTTTGGCGCATTCACGCTGGGCCGCCAGTACACGCCGGGCTACCTGGTTCACGCAGCGTTTGATGCCTCGCAAACCCAATCAAGCCTGGCGGCGGGCCAGATTGCCAGCTTGCCGGCAGCGTTTGATATCCGGCTGAGCAATACCCTGCAATACGGGATCAAGACAGGCGGCATCACCGCAACACTGATGTATGGCGCCGGCGAAGTGCCGGGCAACAATTCTGCAGGCCGTTTCTTCGGCGGGCTGCTGATGTACACAGGCGACGGCTTCGCCGTGGGTTATGGCCACAATGAGAAGAAAAATGAACTCGGCCAGAAGGCCCTGCACAACGATGTGTTTGGTGCGAATGTAACGATAGGCCCTGGCACCTTGTATGGCCAGTACAGCACCATCAAGGACGAAAATCCCAGCGGCCTGGCCTCGATTGGTGCCGGAGTCTCTGCAAATGCAATTGCTGCCGGCCTCCCTGCGGCGCTTGCCCCGGCAGTGGGCGCAGCCTACCAAAGCGCCTACAACGCAGCGTTCAGGCAAGACGCCAGACTCATGCATGTGGGCTACAAGGTCACGAGCGGTGTTCACACCGTGGTGGTGGCTTACAACCGCCTTGATGACAAACGCGCCGTCAACGCCGACACTGATTCGTACGGCGCGACGTACACCTACGCGCTGTCCAAACGCACCAACCTGAATGCCGTGCTGACCCGCTATAACAACAAAGGCAACGGCCAGATGGCTCCCGGCGGCAACGGTTTTCTGGGCGGCGTGACGGCTGCAGCGGGTGTTGATTCCACCAACATAGCATTTGGTATTCGCCACACCTTTTAAAGAACATTTGGTCCTTTGACCGTTTTTTACCCCCCTTTACAGCCCCTTTTGGGGCTTTTTTCGTTTTCTTTTCAGGCTGCCCTGTCAGCGCTAACATGGGAGCCAATGCCTTCACCCTGTTTCCAGACCACCTTTTCGAGGAAATCCGCCCATGACGACTGCCCTTGACCTTGCACTGAATGCCGCAGACGGCGCGCTGCGTACCCTGTTTGCCAAACCCCGGGCCAGCCGGACCTGTCCCACGATACCGGCTCAAGCCACCGAATTGAGCCTGGAAGACAAAGCCCTTTCGGGCGCGCTGATGCGGGTCAACCATGTGGGCGAAGTGTGCGCGCAGGCGCTGTATGCCGCGCAGGCACTGGGCACGCGCGATGCGGTGCTGCGCAAGCACTTCATCAAGGCCAGCCAGGAAGAAGGCGACCATCTGGCCTGGACCAAGGACCGGCTGGACGAGCTGGGCGCCCGTCCTTCATTGCTCAACCCCTTGTGGTACGCGGGCGCCTTTGGGCTTGGCCTGGTGGCCAGCCGGCTGGGCGACCGGCTGAGCCTGGGCTTTGTGGTGGAAACCGAACGCCAGGTGGAAGCGCACCTGGCCAGCCACCTGGAACGCCTGCCCGAAGGCGATCACGAGTCACGCGCCATCGTGGCGCAGATGAAGGATGATGAAGCGCTGCATGCCAGCGCTGCGGAAGATGCCGGCGCCCTGCAATTGCCTGCGCCGGTGAAGATGCTGATGCGTTCTGCGGCCAAGGTCATGACGACGGTGGCGCACCGGATTTAACTGTCAGGCGCGGTCACACGTCGAGAAGCTCAAAACTGGTGGTGATCTCCGCCGTTTTGCCCAGCATGATGGTGGCCGAGCAGTATTTTTCGTGGCTCATGGCAATGGCGCGCTCCACGGCACTGGCGGCGAGGCCACGGCCCGTGACGACAAAATGCATGTGGATCTTGGTGAATACCTTGGGGTCCACGGGCGCCCGTTCGGAGCTGAGCCTGACCGAGCAGCCGCGCACGTCATGGCGGCCGCGCTTGAGGATCAGCACCACGTCGTAAGCCGTACAGCCGCCCGCGCCGGCCAGCACGGTCTCCATGGGACGCGGCGCGAGATTGGCGCCGCCGTTTTCAGGCTTGGCGGCGTCGGGCGCGCCATCCATCACCAAGGTGTGGCCACTGCCTGTTTCGGCCAGAAAGGTCATCCCCGATTTCGATCCGTTGACCGCATTGCTGCCTGTCCAGCTCACTGTGCATTCCATAACTGCCATTCCTTGTCCAAGATAATTGGTTGTGCCGAGCGCACCCGTGATCATCGGGCTAGCGGTTCAAGCGTTGCCTTGTAGGTAAAAACCCCTAAACCACGTAGTTGTCCGACTTTCGCCACACATTCATTGTGCAGTGCAGCATGGACTCCGCTATACTGAATTCATCGCATCAGCACACGCAGTCCTCACCGACCCGCTGTATTTTTGCACTGGTTGTCTCCTCCACCTCCTCAAAGGGTGGATTTATAGGCCCAGACCGCATGGTCTGGGCCTTTTTTTTCTTGCCCCTATGATGCTCAGGCTCAGTTGCGAGAAAAAAACATGCCATCCTCCAAAAAATCCATCCCCGGCGCTGTAGCCAAAGCAGCCGCCACCGCACGCCCCAAAGCTTCAGCCAAACCGGCCCGAAAGCCTTTGGCCAAAACGCTCAAGCCCGCCGACTACCTGAAAAAAATCCTGACCGCGCGGGTTTATGACGTGGCGGTCGAATCGGCGCTGGAGCCGGCCAGGAACCTGAGCCTGCGCCTGAACAACACGGTGCTGCTCAAGCGCGAAGACCAGCAGCCGGTGTTCAGCTTCAAGCTGCGCGGCGCCTACAACAAGATGGCGCACCTGACCCCGGCGCAACTCAAAAAAGGCGTGATTTGCGCCTCGGCCGGCAACCATGCCCAGGGCGTGGCCATGAGCGCGCAAAAGCTCGGCAGCCGCGCCGTCATCGTCATGCCGACCACCACGCCGCAACTCAAGATCGATGCGGTCAAGGGCTGGGGCGGCGAAGTCGTGCTACACGGCGACAGCTATTCCGATGCCTACACCCACTCGGTGAAACTGCAAAAAGAGCAGGGCCTGACCTTCGTGCATCCGTTTGACGACCCGGACGTGATTGCCGGCCAGGGCACGATTGCCATGGAAATCCTGCGCCAGCTGCAAACCCTGGGCTCGCGCCGCCTGGACGCGGTTTTTGTGGCGATTGGCGGTGGCGGACTGATTTCCGGCGTGGCCAACTACATCAAGGCAGTGCGGCCCGAGATCAAGGTCATCGGCGTGCAGATGAACGACTCCGACGCCATGATGCAGTCGGTGGCGGCAAAAAAACGCGTCACCCTTTCCGACGTGGGCCTGTTTTCGGACGGCACGGCGGTCAAGCTGGTGGGCGAGGAAACCTTTCGCATCAGCCGCGAACTGGTCGATGAGTTCATGACGGTCGATACCGACGCGGTCTGCGCCGCCATCAAGGATATTTTTGTCGATACACGCAGCATCGTGGAGCCGGCCGGTGCGCTGGCCGTGGCCGCCATCAAGCAGTACGTCGCCCAGCACAAGACCAAGGGCGAGACCTATGCCGCCATCCTGTGCGGCGCCAACATGAACTTTGACCGACTGCGCTTTGTCGCCGAACGGGCCGAGGTCGGCGAGGAACGCGAAGCGCTGTTCGCGGTGACGATTCCCGAGGAGCGCGGCAGCTTCCGGCGTTTTTGCGAGCTGATCGACAAACTGCCCGGCGGGCCGCGCAGCGTGACCGAGTTCAACTACCGCATCAACGACCAGGCCGTGGCGCATGTGTTTGTCGGCCTCACGACCTCGGCCAAGGGCGAGAGCAGCAAGATCGCCGCCCAGTTCACCCGCCACGGCTTCAAGGCGCTGGACCTGACGCATGACGAGCTGGCCAAGGAACATATCCGCCACATGGTGGGCGGGCACAGCGCGCTGTCCAAAGACGAGCGCTTGCTGCGCTTCATCTTTCCCGAGCGGCCGGGCGCGCTGATGAAGTTCCTGTCGAGCATGCGGCCGGACTGGAACATCACCCTGTTCCACTACCGCAACCAGGGCGCCGACTATGGCCGCATCCTGGTGGGCCTGCAGGTGCCCAAGGCGGACAACGGCGCGTTCCAGGAATTCCTGGACACCCTCGGTTACCCGCATGTGGAAGAAACCGACAACCCGGTGTACCGGCTTTTCCTGCAGAGCTGAAAGTCTTCATGGCATCAACTGAACTGAAAGCCAACACCTCGGTGTGCCCGCGCTGCGGTGCGGGCCTGCGCTGTGGCATGGTGGCGGGCGATGCCGAATGCTGGTGCGTCCAGTTGCCGCATGTGATGCCGGTTCCCCCTGCCCCGTCGGAACAAGCGCTGCCGGACAGCAGCGCAGCTTCCTGCTTTTGCCCCGCCTGCCTCAAACAAATCACCGATGAACGACACCACCCGCTTTTACCTGCCCGCGATTGAAACCACCGCCGACCTCGCTTTAGAGGCCAGGCTGCGCCACAAGATTGACCACAAGACCAAGCCGCTGGGCGCGCTCGGCCTGCTCGAAGCCCTGGCGCTGCAGCTGGGCCTGATCCAGCGCAGCGAGTCGCCTGCGCTGCACAGCCCGCAGATGGTGGTGTTTGCCGCCGACCATGGCATTGCGGCGGAAGGCGTGTCGGCCTATCCGCAGGCGGTGACGGTGCAGATGGTCGGCAACATGCTGGCCGGTGGCGCGGCCATCAATGTGTTTGCGCGCCAGCACGGCTTTGCGCTGCAGGTGGTCGATGCTGGCGTGGCCGCCGAGTTGCCGGCCCATCCCCAGTTGCAGCCGCGAAAAATCGCCATGGGAACGAAAAACCTGTGCGCCGAGGCCGCCATGTCGCGGGCCGAAGCACAGGCGGCGCTCGCGGCAGGCATGCAGACCGTCGCGGCGCTGCCGGGCAACGTGGTGGCGTTTGGCGAGATGGGCATTGCCAACACCTCGCCCGCCGCGCTGCTGCTGGCCCGGCTGACGGGCGCGGGCATCATTGATGCGACGGGACGCGGCACCGGACTCGATGACCCGCAATTGCTGCACAAGCAGGCGGTGCTGACGCGCGCCCTGGCGCGTCATCCGGCCACTGAACCGTTTGACGCCGTGGGCGAACTGGCGGCGCTGGGCGGCTTTGAAATCGCCATGATGGCCGGCGCCATGCTGCAGGCGGCCAGCGAGCGGCGCGTGGTGCTGGTCGATGGCTTCATTGCCGGCGCGGCGGCGCTGGTGGCGCAGGCGCTGGCGCCCGCTGTGCGCGACTACCTGGTGTTTTGCCACCGCTCCGCCGAAACCGGCCACCGCCTGCTGCTGGCGCATCTGCAGGCCAAGCCGCTGCTGGAGCTTGACTTGCGGCTGGGCGAAGGCACGGGGGCGCTGCTGGCCTGGCCGCTGGTGCAGTCGGCGGCGAACTTCCTCAATGAAATGGCGAGCTTTGAGTCGGCGGGCGTGAGCGAAAAATAACCGCCCGATGGTTCAGTTCATTCGCCACTACCTGCTCGCCGTCCAGTTCTTCACCCGCATCCCAATCACCGGGCGGCTGGCCGAATGGGTAGGCTACAGCCCCGGGATGCTGCGCGCCAGCGCCGCGCACTTTCCGGGCATCGGCGTGGTGGTGGGCGGTGCGGCGGCGGCGATGTTCGCGCTGCTGCAACTGCTGCTGCCCGACACTGCCTTCACGCCGCTGGTGGCGGCTGCGTTTTCCACCGTCGCCACGGTCTGGCTCACGGGCGGCTTTCATGAGGACGGCCTGGCCGATGTGGCCGACGGCCTGGGCGGCAGCTACGACCGGGAGCGCGCGCTGGAAATCATGAAGGACTCGCGCGTCGGCGCGTTCGGCGCGATGGCGCTGGTGCTGGCGCTGCTGTGCAAGGTCGCGCTGCTGGCGCTTCTGGGCTCCGTCGAGGCGGTTCCCGATACGGGAGAAGCATCGACCTTCAGCGGCTGGTATGTATGCGCCGCGCTGTGGACCGGCCACATCGTCTCGCGCGGGCTGCCGCTGGTCATGATCCGGCTGTTGCCGCATGTGGGCGACACGGCGACTTCCAAATCCAAGCCGCTGGCCGACCAGATCTCGGCGGGCGGGCTGGTGATTGCATTTTCATGGTGTTTTTGTGCTCTTGCGCTTGCCAGTATTGCACTGGATGCTATCAATTTAACAGTGGCCTGCATCTTTTCGGTGCTCGCGCTGATGGGACTGCTGCGTTTCTTCAGGCGCCGCCTGCAGGGCTTTACCGGCGACTGCCTGGGGACCACGCAGCAGGTCTGCGAAATCGCGTTTTACCTCGGCCTGGCCGTCAGCCTCTGAACGCATGAAACTCTGGCTGGTCCGCCATGCACAGCCTTTGGTCGGCGCCGGCATCTGCTACGGCCGGCTGGACATGGCGGCCGATGCTGGCGCCACCGCCGAATGCGCCAAAGAGCTGGCTGCGCTGCTTCCCGCCGGCATCCGCGTCATCAGCTCGCCGCTACAAAGATGTGAGCAGCTCACGCACGCCCTGCATGCGCAAAGGCCTGATTTGTCGTATAAAACCGATGCCCGGCTGCAGGAAATGGACTTCGGCCAGTGGGAGGGCCGCGCCTGGCAGGCCATCGGCCAGGCCGAACTCGAAGCCTGGACCACGGATTTTGCGAACTACCGCGTGGGCCATGACGGCGAAAGCGTGGCGGCGTTCATGCGCCGCGTCGCCTCGGCCTTCGATGCGCTGCAAGGCCGGGGCGACACGCTGTGGATCACCCACGCCGGCGTGATCCGCGCGGTGGAACTGCTGGCGCGGGGCATCCGCCACATCGAGCGCGCCGGCCAGTGGCCGCTGGACGCGCCGAAATATGGACAATGGCGGCTACTCAACCTGCACACCGGCTAGGCAGCCTGCCCGGCAACAACCCACAAGGCATTCCTCATGGCCGCAACTCTCGATGGTCAGCTCGTGGTGGCGATTTCATCGCGCGCCCTGTTTGATTTTGAAGAAGAAAACCAGGTGTTCGAAACCGGCTTCGCGCAAGACCCCGGAGCCGACCTGCCGCCGGGCGTCAAGAAAGACGCGGCCTACATGAAGCTGCAGCTGGAGCGGCTCGACGTGCCGGCCAAGCCCGGCGTGGCGTTTTCGCTGGTCAAGAAGCTGCTGGCCTTCAACGACGCGCCCGAAAGCACCCTGGAAGCCGCCAGCCCGGCGGTGCCGCGCCAGCGCGTGGAGGTGGTCATCCTGTCGCGCAACGACCCGGTGTCGGGCATGCGGGTGTTCCGCTCGGCCCAGCATTACGGCCTGAACATCCAGCGCGGCACCTTCAACCGCGGCGCGCCGCCCTGGCGCTACCTCAAGCCGCTGCACGCCAACCTGTTTTTGTCCACCCACCTGAGCGATGTGCGCGCCGCGCTGGAAGCCGGCGTGCCGGCCGCGCAGGTCTATCCGCAATCGGCCCGCGCCAGCGACGCGCATCCGAACGAGGTGCGGATTGCCTTTGACGGCGACGCGGTGCTGTTTTCCGACGAAGCCGAAATGGTCTTTCAGGCGCAGGGCTTGAGCGCCTTTCAGGCGCATGAACGCGACAAGGCCGCGCAGCCGCTGCTCGCCGGGCCGTTCAAGCCGCTGTTAGAGGCCCTGCAGCGGCTGCAGCAGGCCGGCACGTCGCGCATGTGCATTCGCACCGCGCTGGTGACGGCGCGCAGCGCGCCGGCGCACGAGCGCGCCATCCGCACGCTGATGAACTGGAACATCGAGGTCGATGAAGCGATGTTCCTCGGCGGCCTGGCCAAGGGCGAATTCCTGCGCGAATTCGAGCCCGATTTTTTCTTTGACGACCAGACCGGCCATGTCAACTCGGCGTCGCAGCATGTGCCTTCGGGCCATGTCGTGAGCGGTGTGTCCAATCTGCTGACCTGAATTTTTCAAGAAAACTTTGAATGAACCTGCTTTCACCCATCGCCCAAAAACTCCGCGACTTCAGGCATTTCAGCCGCCGCGTCTGGACCCTGTCGGCGCCCTACTTCCGCTCCGAGGACAAATGGAAGGCGCGCGGCCTGCTGGTCGCCATCGTGCTGCTGAACCTGGGCGCGGTGTACATGCTGGTGCTGCTCAACGAGTGGAACCGGGTGTTCTACGACGCGCTGCAGAACAAGGACGCGGCGGTGTTCTGGACGCAGCTGGGGCGCTTCACCTACCTGGCGTTCGCCTTCATCATCATCGCGGTGTACCGCTTTTACCTGACGCAGCTGCTGGAGGTGCGCTGGCGCGCCTGGATGACCGCGCATTACCTGCAGCGCTGGCTGGCCGACCATGCGTTCTACAAGCTGGAGCTGGCGCGCTTTACCGGCGAAGGCAATGCAAGCGCGGGAACGCCGGACAACCCGGACCAGCGTATCCAGGAAGACATCAACCTGTTCACCACCTACAGCATCTCGCTGAGCATGGGCCTGCTGAACGCGGTGGTGACGCTGGTGAGTTTTGTCGGCATTTTGTGGTCGCTGTCGGGCGCGTTTGCCTTCAACTTCAATGGCGCCAGCTACAGCATTCCGGGCTTCATGGTCTGGATGGCGGTGCTCTACTGCGTGGCCGGCAGCGTGATCACCCACTACATCGGCCGGCCGCAGATCAAGCTCAACTTCCAGCAGCAGCAGGTCGAGGCCGATTTCCGGCACCACATGGTGCGGGTGCGCGAATACAGCGAATCGATTGCGCTGGACAAGGGCGAAGCGGTGGAGCGCGCGCAGCTCGACACGCGCTTTGCCGCCGTGCTGGCCAACTACCTCAAGCTGATCAAGAAGCAGAAAAACCTGGTCTGGTTCACCAACTTCTTCGGCCAGGCGGCGGTGGTGTTTCCGTTCATCGTGGCGGCGCCGCGCTTTTTCAGCGGCGCCATCCAGCTGGGCGAGCTGATCCAGATTTCCTCGGCCTTCGGGCGCGTGCAGGATTCCCTGAGCTGGCTGGTCGATAACTACAGCAGCCTGGCCGCCTGGCGCGCCACGACCGACCGGCTGACCAGTTTTGAAGACAACATCAGTGCTGTTGCGCAACAGGGACGGGCGCAGGCAGCTAGCAATTCAGTAGCAAATGACGCGCATCCCCTGGCCGCCGACACGCTGGCGGTCAGCGACCTGTCGCTCAAGCTGCCGACCGGCGCGACCCTGCTCAGCGGCGTGTCGCTGCAGGCCGGGCCGGGCGAAAGCGTGCTGCTCAAGGGTCCGTCAGGCAGCGGCAAATCGACGCTGTTCCGGGCGCTGGCCGGCATCTGGCCTTTTGCTACCGGCCAGACGCAGCTGCCGCCGGACGCGATGTTCATTCCGCAGCGCCCCTATTTTCCCGACGGCAGCCTGCGCAATGCGCTGGCCTATCCGCAGCCCGCTGTGCAGTATGACGACGCGGCTTTGCAGCGGGCGCTGACGGATGCGCTGCTGCCGCAACTGGCGAGCCGGCTTGACGACGAGGACGCCTGGAGCCAGAAGCTGTCGGGCGGCGAGCAGCAGCGGCTGGCGATTGCCCGGGTGCTGCTGAAAAAGCCGCGCTGGATTTTTGCCGACGAGGCGACCAGCGCGCTCGACGAGGCGGCCGAAAAGAACATCTACGACAAGCTGCTGGCCAGCGTCAAAACGGTCAAGGGCAGCCTGGTGTCGATTGCCCACCGGCCGACCGTGGCGGCTTTCCATGGAAAGCTGTGGGAGCTGGAGAAACTGCCCGAAGGCGCGCCGGCCTTGTACCGGGTGCGTGAAACCACTGACAACAGGGTGGCGCAAAAGGCTTGAAAATGGCAGGCCATGCCTGAAGAAGTCACACCACCCGCCGCCGCCCCGTCCCTTTCGCCCTGGGGACCGATCAAGCGACCGGTGTTCCGCATGCTCTGGACCGTCTGGCTGACGGCCAACATCTGCATGTGGATGAACGACGTGGCCGCCGCCTGGATGATGACTTCCATGACCAGCACGCCGATCTGGGTGGCGCTGGTGCAGTCGGCCTCGACGCTGCCGGTGTTCCTGCTCGGGCTGCCCAGCGGCGCGCTGGCCGACATCCTGGACCGGCGACGCTACTTCATCATGACGCAGTTCTGGGTGGCCGGCGTGGCCACGCTGCTGTGCATTGCCGTGATTGCCGACGTCATGACGCCGCCGCTGCTGCTGGCGCTGACCTTTGCCAACGGCATCGGCCTGGCGATGCGCTGGCCGGTGTTTTCGGCCATCGTGCCCGAACTGGTGCCGCGCACCCAGCTGCCGGCGGCGCTGGCGCTGAACGGCATTTCGATGAATGCGTCGCGCATCGTCGGCCCGCTGGTGGCCGGCGCGCTGATCGCCAGCGCCGGCACCGAGTATGTGTTTGTGCTGAACGCCGCGCTGTCGCTGATTTCGGGCTTTGTCATCATGCGCTGGCGCCGCGAACATGTGCCCAGCCCGCTGGGCCGTGAACGCCTGGTCAGCGCCATGCGGGTCGGGCTGCAGTTTGTCAGCCAGTCCACCCGGCTGCGGGCGGTGCTGGTGCGCATCTCGCTGTTTTTTCTGCATTCCACCGCGCTGCTGGCGCTGCTGCCGCTGGTGGCGCGCGGACTGCATGGCGGGGATGCGGGCACCTTCACGCTGCTGCTGGCCGCCATGGGCTCGGGCGCCATCGTGGCGGCGCTGTTTTTGCCGCGTCTGCGCCAGATGATGGACCGCGACACGCTGGTGCTGCGCTCGGTCATGCTGCAGTCGGCGTCCACGGCCGCCATGGCCATGGCGCCGAATGCCTGGGTGGCCGTGCCGGCCATGGTGCTCAATGGCATGGCCTGGATCACCTGCGCCAACTCGCTCAGCGTGTCGGCCCAGCTGGCCCTGCCCGACTGGGTGCGGGCGCGCGGCATGTCGATGTACCAGATGGCCATCATGGGCGCGAGCGCACTGGGCGCCGCCCTGTGGGGCCAGGTGGCCACGGTCACCAGTGTGTCCACCGGCCTGCTGGTGGCGGCCGTGAGCGGCACGGTCAGCATGCTGCTGGCCCAGCACTGGGTGCGCGACCAGAGCATCGAGGAAGACCTGACGCCGTCGCGCGAATTCAAGGTGCCGGTGGCGCATGCACCGCCGGGCGTGGGCCGCATGGTGGTGACGATTGAATACCTGATCGACCCGGCACGCAGCGACGATTTCCTCAAGCTGATGCGGACCAGCCGCCGCAGCCGCCTGCGCCAGGGCGCGCTGGAGTGGGAACTGCTGCGCGATGTGCACCAGCCGGGCCGCTTCATCGAGCAGATCGTCGATGAATCCTGGACCGAGCACCTGCGCCGTTTTGACCGGGTCACCGCCAGCGACGTGGCCCTGCGCGAGCGCAAACTCGCCTTTCACCTCGGCGACGAGGCGCCCCGCGTCACGCGCTGCGTGGTGGAAGACCTGGTGCGCGTTTAATGGCCCCCACGCTTTTCACTGCGTGTAATGCGCTGCCCCCGAGGGGGCCGCTGCGCCTGCGGCCCCTGCTGGCGTGAAGAGCAAGCCCGGCGCTTCGCTCGCTTCTGCGCTTTTTACACGGCGCCCCGCGATTCAAAACGCTCGTAGCCGCGCGCCCGCAACTCGCAGGCCGGGCACTGGCCGCAGCCATAGCCCCAGGCATGCCGGTGGATGCGGTCGCCCAGGTAACAGGTGTGCGTGTGCTCGATGATCAGGTCCACCAGCGGCTGGCCGCCCAGCGACTCGGCCAGCGCCCAGGTATCGGCCTTGTCGATCCACATCAGCGGGGTTTCGATCAGAAAGCGCTTGTCCATGCCCAGCGACAAGGCCAGCTGCATGGCCTTCATGGTGTCGTCGCGGCAATCGGGATAGCCTGAAAAATCGGTTTCGCACACGCCCGTGACCAGCACCTGCAGATCGCGCCGGTAGGCCAGCGCGGCCGCCAGCGTCAGGAACAGCAGGTTGCGCCCCGGCACGAAGGTGTTGGGCAGGCCGGAGCTTTCCATCTTGAAGGCCACGTCGCGCGTCAGCGAGCAGTCGCTGACCTGCCCCAGCACGGCCAGATCGAGCAAATGGTCTTCACCGAGTTTTGCAGCCCATTGCGGAAACTGGCTTTTCAGCTCGCGCAGCACATTCAGCCGCGCCTCAAGCTCCACCTTGTGGCGCTGGCCGTAGTCAAAGGCGATGGTTTCGACGCGTTTATATTTTGCAAGCGCCTGCGCCAGGCAGGTGGTGGAATCCTGGCCGCCCGAAAACAGGACCAGGGCGGAGGTGTGGGCACGCGAAACAGGAGCAGGCATGGTCATGGCAAGGAAGAAAATTTGCCGTATTGTCGCGTAAACGATCCCCGCCCTAAAGGACGGAGCTTTCCACTGCACCTGGGACAGACAGATGCGCGAACATAGGCTTGTTTACGGTAGCCCTGCTGGCTATGTTGCCAGCGGCGTTATGGTCTGCGTGATTACCGTGTCCGCAGGCCACACACAAAAACTTCGACTGGCTTTTCCGGTTCTGTCTGGCGATGTGCCCGCACGCGAAGCACTGTTGGCTCGTGTATTTGGGATCGACAGACACACACAGGACGCCGGCTTGCCTGGCTTTGTATTCAACAAAGCCGCGCAACTGCCCGAAGGACCAGTTATGCAATCGTTTTCTCTGCTCTTTGTTGGCCTTGGCCCGTACCCGGATGTGCGTCAGGTCTTCCAGCGCAATACCAAGCCCGGAGCGTTCAGCAGTAGCAACGATGCTTTTGGAAATGCAATGATTTTCGTGTTTGTGAAATCTCCGTTGTTTTCCGCTCATTTTGCGCAGGCAGCGCTTTGCCGCTTTCGTGCCGACGCTTTGCAAGGTGGCCCGGCGTTTGGCATAACGCGCCCGGTACGCCTCGACCGCCGCCCCCGAGTGCTGGTTGCCCAGGCTGTCGGTGGCGATGTTAACGATGCCGAAGTCCACACCGAGCATGCCGCCCGGCGTGAGCAATGCAGGATCGTCGAAGTCGCAGACAGCGGCCAGATACCAGTTGCCGCGCACCAGCATCAGGTCAACCTCGCCCTTGCGGTGCTCCAGCAGCTTGCGCTGATGGTCGCCGCAAACGTAGCCTACTTTGGCGCGTCCAGACAGCACCCACAGCGAAACGAGTTCGTCCGATGCGAAACGAAAGATGCGGTCATCGTAGGGCTGGGCCGAATGCTTGCGAAAAACCCGCAGCGTTTTTTCATCCTTTTTGTAGGCGTCGGCCACCTTTTTAAGGCACTGGATCGTGACCTGCGCGGTCAGCGCAAAGCGCTCCCGAACCTGGTAATAGAACGCCTTTTGCATGTCGTACTGGCGCGTCGCCTTGGCGGCAAAAGCCTGTTCGGAAATCCAGTTGCAAGCCTCATTGCAGCGCTCAAGCGTGGCGCACAACTCCTTTGCATGTTCTGGCGTCGGGGTCAGTTTGATGTTTGCCACGAGCTTCATTTTTCAAGTATAGAAAAATTAATAATTTTTTGTCAAGCCCTGCACAAGCACTACTTCGCAGTGCCCACTATTCCTCCCCGGCCTGAAGGCCCGGGATTCTCGCGAAAATTATGTTGAATCGATAGCCGCAAGCCGCTTTGAAGCCAGCCCGGCAGGCGGCTGCCGGGCGGGCCTCGGGCGCCAATCAGGCTTTTCGGCCAGCCACCATGCGGTAGAGGAACAGCAGAATGATCGCGCCAATGACGGCGGCAATAAAGCCCGCCGACTCACCGGGCCGGTACATGCCCAGCGCCCGGCCCAGGTAGGTGGCGATGACCGAACCCACGATGCCGATGATGGCGGTGATGACAAAGCCGCCCGGGTCGCGGCCCGGCATCAGGAATTTGGCGACGATGCCGACGATGAGTCCAATGATGATGGTCCAGATAATGCTCATGGGTTTCTTTCAGCGTGGTTAAGTTTGGCGTGGGCCGGCGCCAATGCCGGACAGGTAGAGGTTCACACGGCAGCGCTGGCGGTCCTATCGGAAAACGCGCAAACAAGCGTAGGAATAGGCAGCAGAATCCGCAAAAGCAGCCCACAGCTATTGCGCATGGGCACTCCTGCATGCGCATGTGCTAACTTTCAACCCATGCAAAACACCGACGCCCTTGCCCGCCAACAGGCCCTGGTCACTACCCTGGCCAGCCGCCTGGGCGCCGAACTTGTCGAAACCCACATCTCCTGGGTGCTGCTGGCCGGTGACTACGCCTACAAGATCAAGAAGCCGGTGCAACTGCCGTTTGTCGATTACGCCGCGCTGCAGGCGCGCCGGCATTTCTGCGAAGAGGAATTGCGGCTGAACCGCCGCCTGGCGCCATCGCTGTATCTGGGCGTGGCGCGCATCACCGGCAGCCACCAGGCGCCCGTGCTGGACGGCGACGGGCCGCCTCTGGACTATGCGGTGCGCATGCGCCGCTTTGCGAAAGGCGCGCTGTTTGGCGAACAGCTGGAAGCCGCAACGCTGGCCAGCGCGGACGTTGACCGGCTGGCCATCCTGCTCGCCGATTTTCACAACGCCCAGCCCGCGCTGGATGCGGCCAGTGGATTCGCCAGCGCCGAACGCAGGCGCTTGGCCGCGCTGGCAGCACTCAAGGGCGCCCTTCCCGTGGCCAGCCCGGCCGAACAGGCGCGGTTGCAGGCCTGGCTGGAAGCTGAAGCCGCCCGGCTGGCGCCGCTGTGGACGCTGCGCCAGCAAGGCGGCCGGGTGCGCGAATGCCACGGCGACCTGCACCTGGACAATGTGCTCAGCCTGGACGGCGGTGTGGCCGCCTTCGACGGCATCGAGTTCGACCCGGCGCTGCGCTGCATCGACGTGCTCGACGACATCGCATTTGCGGTGATGGACTTCAGCGCCCGTGGCCGGCGCGACTTTGCCTTCCGGCTGCTCAACGGGTGGCTGGACCGCACCGGCGACCATGCCGCCCTGCCGGCGCTGCGCTTTTCGGTGGTGTACCGCGCGCTGGTGCGGGCGCAAGTGGCGCAACTGAGCGGCCCCGGCCACGAAGCCGCCGCGCGCCGCTACATGGACACGGCGCTGTCGTGGACCCAGCCGGGCCAGCCCCGGCTGTTCATCACCCATGGCCTGCCGGGCTCGGGCAAGACCTTTGAATCGCAGCGCGTGCTGGAGCAGGAAGGCGCGATCCGGCTGCGCTCGGACGTGGAGCGCAAGCGCCTGTTCGGCCTCGGGATGCTGGAGGATTCGCGCGCCCGGGGACTGGACCTGTACCAGCCGGAAGCGACCGCGCGCACCTATGCGCAGCTGTTCAGCCTGGCCCGGCTGGCGCTTCAGGCAGACTACCCGGTCATCCTGGATGCCGCTTTTCCGCGCCGCGCCGAACGCACGCAGGCGCTCCTGCTTGCCAGCGAGGCGGGCGTACCCTTGCGCATCATCGACTGCGACGCGCCCCTGCCGGTGCTGCGCGAACGCATCCAGGCGCGGCGCGGCGATGCCTCGGAGGCCAACCTGGCGGTGCTTGAGCATTTGCGCCTGTCGGCCGAGCCGCTGGCCGCCGAAGAACTCGGACTGGTCATCGACACAGCCCGCCAGCCAACCCACGGAACCGCATGGAACACAATATTCCCCTGATCACCACGATTGCCGCCGGCTTCGGCATGGCCCTGATCCTGGGGTTCATCGCCGAGCGGATCAAGGTGCCGGCCCTGGTCGGCTACCTGGTCGCGGGCATCATCATCGGCCCGGCGACGCCGGGTTTTGTCGCCGACATGCACATCGCCTCGCAGCTGTCCGAAATCGGCGTCATGCTGCTGATGTTCGGCGTCGGGCTGCATTTTTCGCTCAATGACCTGCTGGCCGTCAGGCGCATCGCCATTCCCGGCGCCGTGGTGCAGATGACGCTGGCCACGCTGCTGGGCATGGGCCTGGCCTGGTGGTGGGGCTGGAGCTGGGGCGCCGGCCTGGTGTTTGGACTGTCGCTGTCGTGCGCCAGCACCGTCGTGCTGCTCAAGGCGCTGGAGGCGCGCGGCGTGCTGGACACGATGAACGGCCGCATCGCCGTGGGCTGGCTGGTGGTCGAAGACCTGGCGACGGTGCTGGTGCTGGTGCTGCTGCCGCCGCTGGCCGGCGTGCTGGGCGGCGCGGCCGTTGCCGAAGGCACTGGGCCGCTGTGGCGCACCATCGGACAGACGCTGCTCGGGGTGTCGGCCTTCATCGCCCTGATGCTGGTCGTTGGCCGGCGCGCGCTGCCCTGGATGCTGTGGCAGGTCGCGCGCACCGGCTCGCGCGAGCTGTTCACGCTGGCGGTCGTGGCCTTCGCCATCGGCGTTGCCTACGGCGCGGCGGCGCTTTTCAGCGTGTCGTTTGCCCTGGGCGCGTTCTTCGCCGGCATGGTGATGCGCGAGTCCGAGTTCAGCCACCGCGCGGCGCAGGAATCGCTGCCGCTGCGCGATGCGTTCTCGGTGCTGTTCTTCGTGTCGGTCGGCATGCTGTTCGAGCCGGCCATCCTGATGAAGGAGCCGGTGCATGTGCTCGGCGTGGTGGCGATCATCATTGTGGGCAAATCGGCGGCGGCGCTGGGGCTGGTGGTGGCCTTTCGCTATCCGCTCAACACCGCGCTGACGGTGGCCGCCAGCCTGGCGCAGATCGGCGAGTTCTCGTTCATCCTGGCCGGCCTGGGCCTGTCGCTGGGCTTGCTGCCCGCCGAGGGCATGAGCCTGGTGCTGGCCGGCGCGCTGATTTCCATGGCGCTCAATCCCCTGCTGTTCGCGGCGATTGCCCCGCTGCAGCGCTGGCTGCTCGAACGCTCGGCGCTGGCGCGCCGCCTGGAGCAGCGCGATGACCCCTACGCCGAACTGCCGGTGAGCACCGAGCGCAAATACCTCAAGGGACAGGTGGTGCTGGTGGGCTATGGGCGCGTGGGCCGCCGCATCGCCAGCGCCCTGGATGCGCGCGGCATTCCCTACGTGGTGGCCGAGCAGAACCGCGAACTGGTCGAGGCCTTGCGCAAGCAGGGCATGGCGGCCGTGTCCGGCAATGCGGCCGACCCGGCGGTGCTGATCCAGGCGCACATCGCCAACGCGGCCATGCTGGTGGTCGCCACGCCGGACCCGATGACCGTGCGCCAGATGGTTGACACGGCCCGCACGCTGAACCCGGCCATCGAGATCGTGCTGCGAACCCACAGCGAGGACGAGCTGCAACTGCTGCGCAAGGACGGCATCGGCACGGTGTTCCTGGGCGAGGAAGAACTCGCCAGGGGCATGGCGGGCCACGTCCTGCAACGCTTCGAGCCGCAGGCGGCGGCGCCCGCTGCCAGCCACGCCTGAGCCGAACCGCGCCGCCTGTCAGCACCCATTCAACAACGTCTTTTTTCAACGTCTTTTTTTCATGAGCCCTGATTTGCTGCACACCTACGATCACTATTTTTATGCGCTGGTGGCCCTGCTCGGCACGGCGCTGGGCGTGGCCGGCATCCAGTGGTTTTTGCGCCAGTCGCGCTGGGCCGCATGGGCGCAGTCCCTGCACGGCGTGGCGCCGCCCTTCATCAACATCATCGGCGTGCTGTTCGGCCTGACGCTGGCTTTTCTGGCCAACGACACCTGGAGCGCCCACGACCGCGCCACCAACGCCGTGTTTCGCGAAGCCGACGCGCTGCGCAGCCTGGTCACGCTGTCGGCAGCGTTGCCCGGGCCGCTGCAGGGCCGGGTGCGCGCGGCGATAGCCGACTACGGCCAGGCCAGCGCCGCCGAATGGCCGCTGCTGGCCCGCCGCCAGTCCAGCGCGCAGGTGCCCGACAGGGCCGACGCGCTGCTGCGGCTGCTGGCCGGCCGGGACGTTGCCAGCGCGGCCGGCGACACCGTGCAGGCGCTGATGCTGCGCAAGGTCAGCGACATTCGCGATCAACGCGACCAGCGCATCGGCCTGTCGCAAACCCACGTCAACCCGCTCAAGTGGCTGGGCATGGCGTTTCTGGGCCTGGTCACGCTGCTGTCGCTGGCCGTGGTGCATGTTGAAAACCCGCGCGCGGCGCTGGTGGCCATGGTCTTGTTTGCACTGGCAGCCGCGCCCACGGCGGCGATTGTGCTGGTCCAGGGCAATCCGTTCGAGCAGCCGGCGTCGGTGTCGCCCGCGCCGATTGCGGCGGCGGTGCAGGGGCTGGACACCCTGCCGGTATTGACGCCGGCGCTGGGAAAGCCGGACTTTCAGGAAGTCAAAAGGGATTTTTGATTTCCTGCGCGGGCTTGATCTCGACCTTCGCGGGAAGCTTTTCTTCAGCCTCCAGCGCCTTGACCACCTGGTCCAGCAGCGCCTGCAGCTCTTTGGCCAGCGCCAGGCCGGCCTGGTCCCGGGTCAGCACCACGTCGCCGGTGAGCGAAATGCGGTCGGTGCGGTTCTCGATCTCCAGCGCGCCGATCCGGATGACGTCGCTTTCATTGGCATAGGGTTTGAAGTGGCTCATGGCGTTTTCCTTGCTGTTACTTTTTGATCGCACGGTTGATGGCGTCCATCACCAGGCTGGCGAAATCGCGCAGCGTGAATTCGTCTTCTGGCTTGCTTTTCTTTCTCCTGTCTTGCCGGGACTCGGGCTTGGGCAGCTCCATGCCCGCGTCGCGGACTTGCTGCGGCAGGCCGGGCAGCAGGCTCAGGCCGACCATTTTTTCCAGCTTCGAGACCGTGAGGACCGCATAGTCGCGCGTGTCGTCGTTGGTGACCAGGTAGGCGCCGGCCTTGTGCTGCGCCGGGCTGTAGATCACCTTCCAGATGTGCGTGGGCACCAGCACATTGCCGATTTTCTTGATCTTGCCGCCGATGAAGGCCGGGCCGGAGATGACATAGATATCGCCTTCGGCGGTCGCCAGCTGCCGGGCCGCGCTCTCGATGCCGGCCCAGACGCCGGCATTGTTCTCATGCACCTGGGGCACCATGTTGGCCAGCGAAAACGACTCGGCCTGGGCCTTGCGGGTGGCGAAGTCGGCGTTCGGCGCCATGTGGCCGCGGTCGTAGCCCGAGCGTTCGTAGTCGCTGAGTTCGGCCCGGTCGCTTTCGGGCAGGGCGTCCTCGGCATGAAAGGAATCCTTGCGCGACAGCTTGGCCGCGTTTTTCATGTTCTGGCGCGTCAGGTGCTCGGCCGCGTACAGCGGCGTGCGGCTCAGGCCCGAATGCAGCACCGCGAAGGCATTGAAGCAGAGTTCCTGGGTGCGCGGCTGGAGCTTGGGGTTGGTGACGACAGGCCGCTGGCCGGCGGCAAAGTGCTGGGGACAGGCGGTGTTTGCCAGGACGGAGGTGCCGGCCAGCACGGTCAGGGAGAAAGCCAGGGTACGGAGCATGTGGAAACCGGGGGAATATCTTTGAAGGGGGGCCAGTGTGCCTCAAGCCGGCCCTGCTGCCGAAAGCCGCCGGATTGACCGTGCAGGCAGCGCAACCTATAGTGCTTCTGGTCCGAAGAGACCTTATTCAAACTGGCGCAGGCCCGATTGCGCAACCAGGAGACAAGCCATGCAGGTACATCAGCGCGAGCACATCGACAGGGTTGTGCAGACGGTCGCAAGCGGCATCGTCCAGCCAGGGGCGGCCGGCGACAACCTGATCCACGACTCATGGCGCCGCTGCGCGCGCGACTACCGGCTGGACCCGACGCGCATGCAGGACGCCATCATCTTGCCCAGCCACCGGCTGCGCGAGCACCAGGACCGGATGGACGAGTTTTTGCAGATCGCGCGCAGCGGCATGCAGGCGCTCTACCAGCATGTGGCCGGGCTGGGCTATGTGGTGCTGCTGACCGATGCGCGCGGCGTCACCGTCGATTTTCTGGGCGACCTGAACAGCGACCACTCGCTGCGCCGCGCCGGCCTGTACCTGGGGTCGGACTGGAGCGAGCAGCTGGCCGGCACCTGCGGCGTGGGCACCTGCATCAGCACCGGGCAGGCGCTGACGGTGCACCAGGGCGACCATTTCGACGCCACCCACATCCCGCTGACCTGCACCACCGCGCCGGTGTTCGACGGACGCGGCCAGCTCAACGCGGTGCTCGACATCTCGGCGCTGCGCTCGCCGCAGAGCAAGGAGAGCCAGCACATGGCGCTGCAGATGGTGCAGATTTACGCCCACCACATTGAAAACGCCAGCTTCCTGCGGCAGTTCCGCCATGACTGGGTGCTGCGCCTGTCGCCCTCGCCGCAGTTCCTGGAGGTCAACCCCGACTACCTGCTGGCGCTGGACGCGGCCGGCCGGGTCATCGGCCACAACCGGCGCGCGCAACTGCTGCTGCAGGACTGCGTGGCCGGGCCGCTGATCGGTGCCGCGTTCGAGCGCCTGTTTCACGCCCGGCTCGGCGACCTGGGCCGCTTTTTGCACGGCTGCCCGGCGGACCGCCGCGCCATCACGCTGGCCGGCTCCAGCCAGTTGCTGTTCCTGCTGGCATCGCCTGCGCCCGCCGCCGCGCGCCCTGCGCCATCGGCAGCCGTTGAACCCGTGCCGGCGCCGCTGGCTGCGCTGTGCGGCGGCGACCCAGCGCTGTCGCGGCAGATCGCGCGGGCGGCGCGCTTCGTCAATTCGCCCATCGGGCTGCTGCTGACCGGCGAAACCGGCAGCGGCAAGGAGTTTTTCGCCAAGGCGCTGCACGCCAGCGGCGAGCGGCGCGGCCGGCCTTTCGTGGCGGTAAACTGCGCGGCCATTCCCGAAGCGCTGGCCGAGAGCGAGCTGTTCGGCTACCTGCCGGGCAGCTTCTCGGGCGCGGGCTCGCGCGCCAAGCGCGGGCTGGTGCAGGAGGCCGACGGCGGCACGCTGTTCCTCGACGAGATCGGCGACATGACGCTGGCGCTGCAGGCCCGGCTGCTGCGCGTGCTAGCCGAGCGCGAGGTGCTGCCCGTGGGCGCGACGCGGCCGGTGCCGGTGAACATCCGCGTGATCGCCGCCACGCACTGCGACCTGGAGGCGCTGGTGCGCGAAGGACGCTTTCGCGCCGACCTGTATTACCGCTTGAACGGCGCGCACCTGGTGCTGCCGCCGCTGCGCGAGCGCACCGACCTGGGCTGGCTGATAGCGCGCATGCTGGCGAAGCCGCGCGACGGCGAAGAAGTGGTCGCCCTGGCTCTTTCCCCTGAGGCGCGCGCCCGCCTGCTGGCGCACCGCTGGCCCGGCAACCTGCGCGAGCTGCACAACGTGATCGAGTACGCGCGCAGCCTGTGCAGCCAGGGCGTGGTCGAGCTGGACGACCTGCCCGATCACCTGGCCGCCGCGCCGTGCCTTCCGGCATCGGCAGACCCAGCCGCCCCAGCCCCGGCTCTGGCCAGCGAGGCGGCGCAACTGTTGCAGCATCTGAGCGCCACCCACTGGAACGTGGCCGAGGCGGCGCGCCGCATGGGCCTGTCGCGCATGACGCTGTACCGCCGCATGCAGCGCTGGGGCATTGCCTCGCCGAACCAGCGCGACGGCGGCACGGCCGGCTGAGACATGCGGCCTCCGGGCGTGACACCTGTCACGCCCGGCCCGTGACAGCCGTCACGCTGTGACAGCTTGCCCGGGGTGCTGCACGGCGGTCATTTTTATATGAAAAACGGCTTTTGCGCACGACCAGCAAGCGCACATAGCTATTAATAACATAGCAAAAAAGGCCATCGCCGTTCAGGCACACCCCTTGCAATGACTGTTGCGTCGGCAGCCTGCCGGCGATTTGCAACATAGCAAGGAGACAAGACATGACCGACACCGTGACCGGCGCGCCCCCGGCGGCCCACCACAGCGCCCTGAGCCCCAGCGATGAAATCGCCCGCTGGCTCGAACTGTTCGACGCCGCGCTGACACGCAGCGACGTGCAGGCCGCCACCCAGTTGTTCACCACCGATTGCCACTGGCGCGACCTGATCGGCTTCACCTGGAACCTCAAGACCGTCGAAGGCCGTGACGGCGTGCAGGACTTGCTGGCCGCCACGCTGGCCAGCACGCAGCCGGCCAACTGGCGCACCGAGGGCGAGGCCAGCCGCGCCAACGGCGTGACCGAAGGCTGGTTCACCTTCGAAACCGCCATGGCGCGCGGGCGCAGCTATGCCCGGCTGAAGGACGGGCTGTGCTGGACGCTGCTGACCACGCTCTACGAACTCAAGGGTTTCGAGGAAAAGAAGGGCCGCGACCGCATCAAGGGCGCCGAGCATGGCGTGCAGAAAGGCCGGCAGAACTGGACCGAGCGCCGCCAGCAGGAGGAAGCCGAACTGGGCATCACCGTTCAGCCCTACGTGCTGGTCATCGGCGGCGGCCAGGGCGGCATCGGACTCGG